>JBOHTC010000251.1:0-17452 GCA_050733495.1 Gemmatimonadaceae bacterium
GCTATTCCGAACTGCTGACTGACTGCGGATTGGGGTACTCACTCCGAAGTCCGAACTAGAAGCTGCGAACTACGGACTGCGGACACACTGATACTGCGAACTGCGGATAACCGCTGTGGTGCTGAGAACAAAGTTCGGCACAGCCAGCAGCGATGGGCTAGTCACTACCAGCGGTCAGCCGCTGAAAAACCAAAATGAGAGCGAAACCTCCGATGCGCATGTTGTTGCTCGTTCCGTAATCCGCAGTTCGCAGCTTCTAGTTCGCATCTCGCAGTTAGTTCCCCAATCCGCAATCAGTCAGCAGTTCGGAATAGCAGTTAGTCCGCAATCTGAGCCTTTAGTCCTCAGTCCGAAGCACTTAGTCCGCACTCCGCAATCAGTCCGCGATCAGTAATGCAGTTGGTCCTCGGCCCTCAGTCACGTCGCGCCGACCGCCCCGCTCCTCAGATCAGTAGATCCTGCTGGATGTCGTGGACCGATTTCACGAGACATTCTGGTGAATCGTCGCCCGGGTTGTTCACGCGCGTCGAGATGGGAAAAAACTCCAACTCCTCTTCCTTGTTGAAAGGCGCTCCGGTCAACAGGTCGAGCTGGCCGCTTCTGCGCAGCGGGTTCAGCCACTCGTGGTAGACGGCGGGATCGAGCAGCACCGGCATGCGATGGTGGAAGCGCCTGTACCAGTCGTCCGCATCTTTAACGACCACTGCGCATGACCAGACAATGTCATCGGGGTAACCGCGCCAACGATCCCACACGCCAGCCATCGCGAACGGTTTGCCGTCCGTCCGTCGAATCAAATGGGGAATCTTGCTACGCCTCTCCCCGACCCATTCGATCATTCCATCCACGACGACGAGACAGCGCTGTGTTCGCCAGGGATCGCAGAAAATTCGCGTTGAAGCGACGGTTTCGATTCGCGCGTTGAACGCCGAGTAGTGGGAGTCGAAGGCGTCGGCCTTTTGTTTGTCGCCAACTCTCGAGGGAATGAGGTTCCAGTGCATCGTGCGCAAGACACGCTGCCGCAGGAACGGGTCGTAGTAAACCGCCGGAATCTCTTCGCGCGGATTGAGATTGTACCTCGGCTTCCAATCGCTCGGCACGAATTTCTTCGTGAACCCGTAGACTTTTTCGGTGATGCCGTCAGGGTTGACGACCGTGGCGCGTCCGCACATGTCGCAACGGTATTAGGTTCCGTGCGAAACCGCCACAACCGCGGCCGCTGGCTTCTCCGTAGAGATGTCGACGACGCAGCGCCACTGCCCATCGGCATCCCTTCTCCAAATCGAGTAGCCCTGGAGATGAAGCGTCATCGGTTGCCCCTTGGCGTCGGGGACGGTCATCTCGTCGGCGCCGCGCATGTAGGCCATCCTGCCGTCGGCGGAAAACGTCGGCTTCTGCGATACCCAGTGGATTTTGAAGCCAGGCGTCTTGAAGCTCGACGCGACCATCTCGCGGATTGCCTGCTTGCCCTCGACGGCCGGCTGTCCGGGCTCCATGACGACGGCGTCGTCGGCCCAGTACGAAACGACTGTGTCGGCATCTTGGCCGGCGGTGGCGAGATTTGCCCAATCCGCGTCTCGACGCATGAGCGTCGCTGATTCAGCGTTTTCATCGAACGCTGGCCGGCTGGTCGTGCACGCGCCGAGCATGGAGGAAATGGCGATGACGAAAAAGGTGTGGCCGCGACTGGACGGATGCATGATGCCCCACTCGGAGAGGGAGAGTACGATCTTCCGGAGATCGTTAACTCCAATCAGTTATCGCGCATCACGGCCCGCCGCAAGACCTTTCAGTGCGTTCGCCCGGTAGCAGTCGGTGGCAAAGCGATCTCGAACAGTCGCGGCCACAATTTCCCGGTCACGAAGAGTCTATTCCTCCCCGAATCGAATGCGATGCCGTTCGCGACGCCCCCGCGGCTTGTTACGTCTTTCTGCTCAGAGGGATCGAGCAGATTTCCGACGTCGATCCAGCCGATGATGCGGCCAGTGGAAGGGTCAATGCGCGCGATGAGATTGGTCTGATAGATGTTCGCCCACAATTCGTCGCGCACCCACTCCAGCTCGTTGAGCATCCATACCGTGCTGTCGCGCTCTTTCACCTGGATGGTGCGCAGCTCGCGAAATCCCGTTGGATCAATAACACGGATTCGACTCGTGCCATCGCTCATGTAGAGAACGCGTCCGTCTGTCGCGAGTCCCCATCCCTCACCGGCGTAGGTGAAGCTGTCGACCGGAGCGAGAGTAGCGACATCGTACACATGGCCGCGCCCGCCAAGCCAGGTGAGTTGATAGACACGGTCGGCCACGGCGGCGATTCCTTCTCCGAATTCAGTGGACGGAAGCGCGGTTCTGCGACGAACACCTCCCGTCGTGGCATCCACCTCGCGCACGTCTGATTGCCCGAGGCGTCCAGTGCTCTCGAGCAGACGGCCGCGATACACCACGAGTCCCTGCGTGTACGCGGCGGTGTCGTGCGGCCAGCTTCTAATGACGTGAGCCGTCAGGCGCGGCGTCGAAGAGTCGAACGGCACCGAGGGCGGACGCGCGTCCGCATTCGTGTGCGATGCCGGCAGCATGCCAGGCGGAAGCACCGGCGTCTGGTTGGCGTTGTTGTCGCTGCCCCCGCCACAAGCGGCGAGCCAGACCGCGACAAACAGAGCCAGTATCGCTACGCTATGCGCGTGGGTGTTTTGGTCGTTTGCCACAGATCAGAATGATACGGTCCGACCGACTACATCGGCGAGTAGACATTGACGTCGACTGGGAGACTTCCCTCCAAAGGACTCGGCGCAATAATAAGGATTGTCCGACAGAACCAACCGAAGGGTCAACGGGCTTCTCTCAGACGTCCGGTCGGGAGAGCGGCCAGAGTCGATCAGGCGTTGGTTGAAATCGCGGAAGATCGCTGCGAAGCGCCGCGCACGATAATCAGACGACGGCGTGTCGCGTAGCGGAGCTTACTCCCCCGCTCCCCGCGCCCTCAGCTCACCCAACTGCGCCTGCTGCTGCTGCGTCAGCAGGTTCTTGATCCGGATCATCAGCGAAAGCTGCGCGTGTTTCACCTCACGCTCGACCGCCAGTACTCTGTCAACCTGATCGAGAACCTTTGCTTCATCAACCGAGGCGGGTTGAATTAGTCGCTGGAGCGTCTCCACCTCGCCGCTCATCCTGAACTGCAGATCGACGAATTTTCCCTGCGCCTCTTTGATCGCCTGCTGCAGCGACGAACGCTGGCGATCCGTGAGACCGATCGCCTGCTGATTCGCCATCACCAGCTCGGGAGGAAAGAGGTAGCGCCCCAGCGGATCTCCGGCCGGCGCCTGCGCGCCGCAGGCACTCGGCGGCATCGCCATGCCGTTGATGACGCACGACGGTTGAGGATTCTGTCCGCGCGCCGCCGCAAACGGAGCCACGCAGATCATCGATGCCATTGCTACCCATTTTTTGCGCATTGTCGTCTCCACTAGTTTGCTGCGTCGTAGGATCGGATTCGTTGGATTTATTCGACAGTTGTCACTCCGAGATGGGCTCTCAATTCAGCGTCGGCTGAAGCGTCATCGGTGCAACTCCGTCGAATACGGAAGAAAGAATGGGCGGCGGTGCAAGAAGATCGCGCGCTGGTGTGCGGAGAAGGCTTGCAGTTGGCGACTGCCAGTTAATTAGCGCACGTGTTTGGAGCGGTCGACTATTGCCTCCTTCGAGTTTCCTCTCCAGGACAATTCCAGTACTTGCGATGAGGAGAGCTGCCGCCGCTGCCCATCGCAAAGTCGGCGCTCGCCTATTCGGGACCCACACTCGCGGCTCGGCGCGATTCCGCGCTGCGAGGAACGTTGGCTGGTCCTGGGTATCGTAATCCCGTAGCTCGTCGAATCGTGCGCGCAGCTGCTTGTCATCGATGTCGCTCACTTTGCATCCCCACGCCCGAGATTCTGCGCGAGCTTGCGCGCGAGCGATTTCTTGCCGCGCTCGTAGTGCGTTCGTGCGGCGCCGAGTGAGACCTTCATCACACGGGCAGCTTCCTCGATGGTCATGTCGTGGTAGAACACCAGCTGCAGCACCTCCCTTTGTCGCGCTGACAAATTCTGCATTGCACTGATAAGAGCGTCACGCCGCTCGGATTCTTCGGCGGCGACGTCCGGACCCGTCACTGGGTCGCTGATATCGATCGCCGATCCTGCATCCGCGCGTCTGGTCCACCAGGAGCTGCGGCGACGCACTTCTTCGCGCGCCGTCAACCGAATCACACCAAACACCCACGTCCTGAGACTCGATTCGCCATTGAATCGCGCGCGTCCCGAGAGGATGCGCAGGTACGCTGACTGCAGCACATCCTCCGCAAGCTCCCGGTCTCGCGCGCAGCAGGCCAGCGCCCAACCCCAGCTCTCGCCGTGCACGCGCGCCAGCTCTCGCTCCAACTCGGATCGTTCCATTGAGTGAGTCCGTGGCTGGAACGTTTTGTCGCTGGAAATGGGTGTCGGGAGGAGCGTATCCATATGACAGGGTTGCCAGGCTGACGTCGGAACGGCCATTGCGCGATAAGATGGAGCGGCACGCGACGGTTGCCAGTAACTTCCAGTCCTCACCCAATCCGGACATCGGGCGGACATGAAAGGCTGGTCACGTTGCCGTCCGCAGAGGACAATTTCGCAACACTGGAGATAGTATGGAGACAACTTTGGGCATGACCTACCTTCGGAACATCATCCGCATCTATCGCATGTACAAGGATATGGGCGAGAAGGCGATCGCTCAGGTGCGGACCGATGAGGATCTCAACAGCGAGCTCGATCCCGACTCGAATAGCATCGCGATAATCGTCAAGCACGTGGCTGGCAATCTGAAGTCGCGGTTCCGCGATTTTCTGACGACGGACGGTGAAAAGCCGGACCGCAATCGCGACACGGAATTCGAGAGCGATGGAGTCGTCTCGCGCGAGCAGCTGCTGCGCTGGTGGGAGGAAGGTTGGGCAGTACTTCTCAAGTCCGTGGAGTCGCTAACCGCGGAGGATCTAGAGCGCACGATCACGATACGCGCCGAGAAACTCCAGGTGGTGGAAGCCTTGAATCGATCCGTGACTCATACGGCGTATCACGTCGGACAGATCGTGTACCTGGCGCGCCATTTCGCGTCGGGAGAGTGGAAATCGCTGAGCATTCCGAAAGCTCGTTCAGCGGAAGCCGGCAGGCGATGATCGACCCCTAATAAATGAACACCGGCATCTACGTAGTGATGGGCGTCGCCGGCTCCGGCAAGAGCCTCATCGGAGCAGCGCTCGCCCACTCCCTCGAGGTCGACTTCGTCGACGGAGACGACCTCCATTCCGGTCGCAACATCAAGCGAATGGCGGCGGGCACTCCGCTCAACGACAAGGATCGCGAGGCGTGGCTGCGCGCCATCGCGAAGAGAATTCAGAAAGCAAAGAAATCCGGAACCGGAGTCGTCGTCGCCTGCTCCGCGCTCAAGCGCTCGTACCGCGAGGTCCTTCGCTCCGCCGCGCCGGATCTCAGATTCATCTTTCTCAACGGACCCCGCGAGTTGATTGCAGAGCGACTCGCCAATCGTGGCGGTCACTTCATGCCGCCCGCTCTCCTCGACAGCCAGATCGCCACCCTCGAGGAGCCGTCGCCCGAAGAGAATGCGTGGGTGTGCGACATCACCAAATCCCCCGAGGAGCTCATCGCGGATATCGTCGCCCGAATAACTCCGCCCGAATAACTACGTGACTGCCGACGGCCGGCTCATACTTTACGCGCTGATCGCGGTCGTCGCGCTGATCGTACTCATCGCGAGATTCAGAGTGCACCCGTTCATCGCGCTCATCGTCGTCTCGCTTACAATGGGAGTCGCCGCGGGAATGCCTCCTGTGGCAGCCGCAAAGGCGCTCCAGGACGGCGTCGGAACCACGCTCGGCTTCATCGCCGTCGTTGTCGGACTCGGCACAATGCTCGGCAAGATGATGGCGGAGTCGGGGGCGGCAACGCGAATCGCGATGACGCTGATCGGTCTCTTCGGCGAGCGTAACGTACACTGGGCGATCATGTTCGTCGCGTTCATCGTCGGAATTCCAGTCTTTTTTCAGGTCGGCTTCGTGCTGCTGGTTCCGCTGGTGTTCACGATCGCGCGCCGCACGGGACTGTCGCTGATCAAGATTGGAATTCCGCTCGTTGCAGGACTCTCGGTGGTGCATGGAATGCTGCCGCCGCATCCGGCCGCGATGCTTGCCGTCGGCGCGTACAACGCTGACTTGGGCCGCACGATTCTTTACGGGCTCCTGGTCGGAATTCCGACGGCCGCGCTCGCCGGACCGATCTTCGCCACGTGGATCTCGCCTCGTATCGTCCTTCCCGCGGAAAATCCGATTGCGTCGCAGCTCGAGGGCGAATCAGGGGCGCAAACACCGGGCTTCGCCATCTCAGTGACGACGGTGCTGGTACCGGTGATCCTGATGGTCCTCTCGAGTGTCAGTGATCTCACGCTCGACCCGACCAATCGGGCCCGGGGCGCGTTGCATTTCATCGGACAGCCTGTCGTGGCACTGCTTCTTGCGCTTCTCTTCTCGTTCTGGTCGCTCGGACGCGCGCGACACTTCACGCGCGAGCAGCTTCTCAAGTTCTGCAACGACTGCCTCGCTCCGACCGCAACGATCATCCTCGTGATCGGCGCTGGCGGAGGATTCAATCAGGTTCTGGTCGCGAGTGGGGTTGGAGCAGCGATCGCACATGTTGCGATCGGATCTCACGCATCGCCGCTGCTGCTGGCGTGGGGAGTCGCGGCGTTGATTCGTGTCGCGACCGGGTCCGCAACGGTGGCGATGACGACCGCGGCGGGAATCGTCGCGCCGATCGCGGCGTCCATGCCGGGGACGAGCGCCGAGCTGCTGGTGCTCGCGACGGGGGCAGGTGCGCTGATACTTTCGCACGTGAACGATGCCGGATTCTGGCTGATCAAGGAATTCTTCAACATGACGGTGCCGCAGACGCTCGAGACCTGGACGGTGGCGGAGACTATCATCGGGATCGCGGGACTTGGATTCACATTGCTGCTGAGCGTCGCGCTCAGATGAGAGGTGGCATGACCGATCGACACCGATCTTCCCCGGCGATGCGCCGATGAAATTCGACTTCCTCAAGGACATGCGGAAAGGCGACTCGTTCACCCTGTCCGCGTATTCACTCGGCGCGCACAGTGGAACGCACATCGACGCACCAATGCACTTCGTGCGCGATGGCGCGACGATAGACCAGGTGCCACTCGACGCCTTGATCGGTCCAGCGCGCGTCATCGACATTCCGGACAGCGTCCAGGCGATCGACGCCAGCGAGCTCAATCGACACGACTGGAAAGGAGCGAAGCGCGTGCTCTTCCGCACGAGGAGCTCATTACGCGGATGGATGTCGTCCAACACGTTCCATCGCGACTTTGCCTACATCGCGCCGGACGCGGCGCGGCTTCTCGCCGACAATCACGTCAAGCTCGTAGGCATCGACTACATCTCGGCCGAGCAGTTTGGAGCGCCCGCGCCGATGACGCACCGCACTTTGCTGGGCGCCGGAATTCCAATCGTCGAAGGACTTTCGCTCGCGGGCGTGACCGCGGGTGATTACGACGCGATCATCCTACCGATCAAAATCGGGGGCCATGAAGCGGCGCCGGCGCGGGCGATACTCCGAAAACGGGGATAATGCATGTGTGAATTCACGGAGGCTTCATGACACGCGGAGCTCTGATAGTCGTTGCACTGTGCTTTGGCGGTGTCGGCATCGCGGGTTCCCAGGCGAACGCTCGGCCTGCGGCGCCCCTCGAGCAGCTCGGAACAGTTCGCTTCGCAACGTCCTGCAGCCCCGCTCTCGCGCCACAATTCGGACGCGCTGTGGCGCTTCTCCACTCGTTTGAGTTCGGCGCGTCGATTCGCGCATTCAACGAAGTCTTCGCGGCAGATTCGAGCTGCGCGATGGCGCAGTGGGGAATCGCGCTAAGCCGCTGGTCCAATCCTATGGCGCCGGGTATTCGCTCTCCCGCGCAGCTGCGACCCGGAAGAGCGGCCGCCGATCTCGCGATGCGCTTGGCCGCGAAGGCCACTGATCGCGAGCGCGGATACATCAATGCAGTCGCGCAGCTGTACTCTGACTACGAGCATGTCGATCAACAGACACGGGTAGTCGCTTATGAGCGGGCGATGGCGGACCTCGTCGCGAAGCAGCCGGCGGACACCGAGGCCAAGATCTTCTACGCGATTGCCTTGACCGCATCCGCGCTGCCGACCGACAAGACGTACGCAAACCAGCTCAAGGCCGGATCGATTCTAGAGCCCATTTGGGCGAAGGAGCCCAATCACCCGGGACTCGCCCACTACATCATCCACACCTACGACTATCCGGCGCTCGCTAATAGGGCGATCGCAGCCGCCGAGCGCTACTCGCAAATCGCACCGTCGGCTGCGCATGCGCTGCACATGCCGTCGCACACCTTTACGCGCGTGGGACTCTGGAAGCAATCCGCCGAGACGAATCTCCGCTCGATCGACGTCGCGCTGCGAGACTCCTCGATCGCCGAGGCATTGCACGCGTCCGACTACGCTGAGTACGCCTATCTTCAGATGCGAAACGATTCGGCAGCGAAAGCGATACTCGACGGACTACCGACCCTCGCAGCGCGATTCGATCCGAACGCCGTTACTGGCGCCGCGCCTGGCTCCGCCGGGGTCTTCGCGCTCGCTGCGATTCCCGCGCGCTACGCTCTCGAGCGAAATGACTGGGCGCAGGCCGCGCAGCTCGTCCCGCGTGCCAGCGCATTTCCCTGGACCGAAGCGATGATCTATTTCGCGCGCGCGCTCGGCGGGGCGCACATAGGCGATCTCGCGGGCGCGCAGACGTCGATCGACTCGTTATCTCTCATTCGACAAAAGATCGGCGCGGAAGGGGAGGCGTATTGGGCGGAGCAGGTGGCCATCCAGGAACTATGCGCGAAGGCGTGGCTGGATCACGCCGAGCACCGCGACGAGACAGCGCTGGCGCTAATGCGCCAGGCGACTCAACGCGAGGACGCCACTGAAAAATCTGCGGTGACTCCCGGGCCGCTAGCCCCCGCGCGCGAGCTGCTCGCCGACTTATTGATGGAATTGAAGCGGCCGAGCAAAGCGCTCGGTGAGTATCGCAGTGTTTTGCTAAAGGAGCCGAACCGGTACCGCGCGCTCGATGGTGCTAGACTGGCAGCGTCAGCGAGCGGCGAGCGCGCGGCGGCCGCAAGCTACGCGGCGCAGCTGAAGAGAATCACCGGCTAGATCTAAGCGGCTGTTAGACCCCGTCGATCTCGCTGGCGGCGCGGTCCAGGATCTCTCTGATCTTCTTTATCTGCTCCGCTGATCTCGGCGTGCCCTTCGACGCGTAGATCGCTCGGCCGACGTTCTTGAATCCGCGGTGCACCTCCATCATCGGCTCGCCGAAGATGCTGTTCGCGAACTCGGCGATCCGTGAGAAGATGTCGTCGATCAGCGGGCGGTTCTCGGCGAGGTGCGCGCGACCGGCGTCGGTGATCTCGTAGATCTTTTTGCCGTCTTCCTCGGGACGTGCGCGGGCGTAGCCCATGTCCTCGAGCAAGGTGAGCGTCGGGTAAACGGTGCCCGGACTCGGCGAATACATCCCGCCGAATTTGTCTTCGATCTCCTTGATGATCTCGTAGCCGTGGCGGGGCTTCTCGTCGAGGAGACGGAGGATGACGAACTTGAGATGTCCCTGATCGAACATCCGTCCGCCGCCGAACGGACCGCCGCGCGATTTGCCGCGACCGCCCCAAAATGATCCGGGGTCGAACCCAAAATTCTCAGCTCTTCGGCCGAAGGCCCAAGCCCAGCCGTTTCCGCAGTTTGAAGCTCCGTTCATTGGTGTAGTCCTCTTTGGCGGCGATCTATCGAGCCAGTCAGGCGCCATTCAGCGCCTGTGATAGTACTGGCGATATATCTTTAGCCGCCAAAGCTATATCGGGCGATATATCGGCGCAAGATTCTAAGGATTCTCTCGCGAGCCCAGCAGTGAGTGAAGCAGCTGCACTTGCGCCTGGGCAGCAGTGAGTGAAGCAGTTGCAGTCGGACTACGCCTTCCCCTCGTATGCGCGCCGAATCTCGTCGATGTCCAGCTTCTTCATCCGAAGCACAGCCATCATCGCCCTTTGTGCACCTGCAGAATTTTCGTCCTTGAGCATCTCCTCCATGCCGGCCGGAACGATCTGCCACGACAGGCCATAGCGATCCTTGAGCCAGCCGCACTGCTGCGACTTGGGATCGGCGCCGGCGCCGAGTTTCTCCCAGTAGTAGTCCACCTCCTTCTGGTTCTCGCAGTTAACCATGAAGGAGATCGACTCGTTGAACGTGAAGAGCGGCCCGCCATTCAACGCTTGAAACGATTGCCCGTCGAGCTCGAAGACGACGGTCATCACCGATCCGGCGGGCCTACCATGAATCTCGAAGCCTGCTTTGCTGTAGTGAGTGACGCTCCTGATCCGGGAATTCTTGAAGATCCCCGTATAAAAACGCGCCGCCTCCTCGGCCTGGTCCGCAAACCAGAGGTGCGGAGTAATGCGCGCGAGCTTTGCCATTTCGTTCTCCTGATCGCTTTCGCTAGTGTTTGATCGCGATCAGCCAGGATGCGACAATGGGTCCGCGTGGTCCGCGGCGACCCGGTTGCGGCGGTGGTGAACCTGGGGCCGGTGTGGGAGCGGGTCCGAACTCGGGCGTAAAGACGTAGGCGACGTGTGTCTTGCTGTCGACTGCGAGAGTTCGCGCGCCGGCCATTGTCGGAACGGTTGCGACGACGGTGTACTTGTCGGGAGAATCTTCGTGCACAACCGTCACGTTGCCGTCGCGTCCGGCCGGAATGTAAATGAGCTTCTGCGACGGATCCCAGCCGATTGCATCGACGCCGTCTCCGTTGGGGATCTGCGCCACCACTTTGCCATTCGTCGCATCGACTACGACCGAAGTCTTGCTGCAGCTGACGAAAAGGCGACTGGTGCTGCGATCGATTGCGAGACCCGCGGGTCCATCGCACGGAGCGATCGGCCAGGTCGACACGACTTTCCAGGTCTTCGAATCGATGACGTCGATCGCGTTCTTGTCCTCGAGGTTGACGAAGACGTGGCCCTTTCCATCGCTTGCTGCGCCTTCCGGCCCATTGCCGGTCAGTGTGATTCGACTCACGACATCGCCGGTCTTTGCGTCGATAACGACCGAGGTTCCGACCGGCCGGCTGTGATCCATCGTCAGCACCTTGTCGGTCGCGTCGTCGTACAGGAAGCCATCGAGACCATCGATACCGGCGGGAATTCTCTTAATCACCGCCAGCGTCTTGAGGTCGAACATCGTCGACGTCGAGTCGCCGCCGTTGGTTGTGAATCCGTGGTTATCGGCTAGAGCGAGCGCAGCTCCATGAACGCGTGGTGTATTCGGAATGTCACCCACCACCTGACCGGTCGTGCCATCCACGACCATGATGTGCGTGCCGCGAGATACGAACACGTGTCCGGTGCTGGGATCGACCGATAAGTAGTCGAAGAATCCATCGCCTCCGATGTTCCACTTCTGGGTCGTGAACGTCTGCGCGGACAGCATCGCCGGGAGAGCGAGTGTTATCAGTGCGAGAGAGAATTTCGTGACGGGTGAAAGGCGGCTCATCTAGTCCTCAACGATTGGGTACCGAAAAATCGAGCACTGGCACTCTGCGCGCAACTGACGGCGAGATTACAGCGAGGTCAGTCGCCTATATTCCGCGAGAATCACGAGATGACAGCAGCCGCGCGACCGTAATACGCACCTCATCAGCACGACTCATAGTACGAAGACACCCGATCGCAAATGCTCGAGACACTCGCCCAGATAAATCCTGAAAACATCGCGCGGACGGAGCGCGAAATCCGCCCGTACATCCGCAACACACCAATAATCGCGACGAGCGGAAGTGATTTCGGGCTCGACTGCGGCCAGATCCTGTTCAAGCTCGAGCTGTTTCAACACGCCGGCTCGTTCAAAGCGCGTGGCGCGTTCGCGAACCTTTTGTCTCGCAAAATTCCGAAAGTGGGCGTTGCGGCGGCATCTGGCGGAAATCACGGACTCGCCGTCGCCCATGCTGCGCACAAGCTCGGTATTCCAGCGAAGATTTTCGTCCCATCGGTTGCATCGCCCGTAAAAATCGAAATGATTCGACGTTACGGCGCCGATCTGGTCATCGCCGGTGATCGATATGCCGATGCGCTTGTGGCGAGCAAAGACTGGTCGGAAAAATCGGGTGCTTTGCAAGTTCACGCCTACGATTCCATCGAGACGCTTCTCGGTCAAGCGACGCTCGGCCTCGAGCTCGATCAACAGGCGCAGGTCGATACCGTGCTCATTGCGGTTGGCGGCGGCGGTCTCGTGAGCGGCGTCGCCGCATACTTTGCGGACCGGATCGCGAGCGGGAAAATCAAGATCGTCGGCGTCGAACCCCTAGACGCTCCGACCCTGACCTATGCGCTCCGAGCGGGCGCACCGACCGACAGCCCGGCGGGAGGAATCGCTGCCGATTCACTCGCGCCGCAACGCGTGGGCGACTTGGTCTTTCCGATAGCGCGAGATCTCGTGAGCGAAGTTGTGCTCGTCACCGACGACGAGATCCGTCAGGCGCAATCAGCGCTCTGGGAGCAGCTCCGAGTAGTCGCCGAACCAGGCGGCGCTGCCGCTTTCGCCGGTGTGCTCTCCGGCAAATACAGGCCGCAGCCGGAGGAACGCGTGGCCGTGATCGTGTGTGGAGGAAATACGACTGCCGTCGATTTCAGTGAGAAGCCTGCTCCGCTCGCACGATCTCGTACGAGCGGAGCAGACATTCCCGATCGCAAAATCGATCAGGTCGGGCAGCCGGGAGTTCCGGGCGCGGGCTGATCGATCTTGAGCGCGGAACCGACCGGGGTGAAATAAACCACGGTGTTCGTATCGGGCTTGGAGCTCTCGTTGCGGGCGATGTGCGGGTGTTCGCCAAGATCCAGGAACCCTCCTCCACTGTTCACTACGATTGGCGTGCAGGTCGGATCGTCTGCCTGGTAGAAAGTCATCGGTCCCGACTTGACGATAATAAAGACCGGCCCCGGGTGACTGTGCCACCCGCTCTGCCCATTGGGCTGGAAGACGATAGTCTGGACGGACATGTCGACCGCGGGCTTAGCCTTGATGTCCACGCTCCAGTCTCCAGTCTTCCGGCTCACCTTGAGGGTCCGATCGTGGGGATCGCTGAACGTCGCTCGACCAAGCGCAGTCGAAGCGCTACCCGTTCCCATGGTCGACATCGGGTCCGATGGATCATACGTGGCGACTCCTTGAGCATTTACCGACTCACGCGGGCCGACTGCGTCCCGGCCGTTCCTGCATGCTGCGAACACGCCGGCTACCACCAGCGCACCGACGAGACTGCGATGGAGCAAGGTCATACCACCCTCCGAAGTGAAAACGAATGTCCTGTCTCCCGGAGAGCCGGCGCCTTAAGTTGGAGGCCGGCTGGGGAGACGTGCCTTCCCACCGGGAATAACGGGGAGTCGTGCCGGAATACGACATCGCTCAGAAATCGGTCGACGAGGCGGTCGAGCGCACCTATCAGGAGCTGCGAGCCATCGCGCACCGGCGAATCCTTTCTCGGGACCGGGGCGGGACGCTCTCGACCACGGCATTGGTTCATGAAGCTTACCTCAAGCTCGTGGACCAGTCGCGCGGCGAGTGGCGGGATCGCGCGCACTTCCTCGCTCTGGCTTCGCTGGCGATGCGACACGTGCTCGTCGATCGCGCGCGGGAGCGCATCGCACTCAAGCGAGGAGGCGTGCGGCGTCAGATCACGCTGAACGACGACGTCATGCTCGTCGAGAATCAGCCGGACGCGCTGCTGCAAATCGACGACGCTCTCGAGCGACTTGCCGCCCTCGAGCCGCGACTTGCTCGCGTGGTTGAGTGCCGATTCTTTGGCGGCCTCACCGAGACCGACACCGCTGAAGCGCTTGGCGTCACGCTCCGTACGGTGCAGCGCGATTGGGTCAAGGCGCGGGTGTTACTCCGACGAGTTCTGGAAGCATGACACCTTCTCTTCGTTAGGGCAGTCGTGCAAAAACCCGAGAGCTGGGCAGAGCTGTCGTCGACGATCGATACGATTCTCGACACGCCGCCGGAAAGACGGGCGGCGCTCATCGAGCAACTGAGCGCGGGCGACGCAACGAAACGAGCGGATCTCGAGCGCCTCCTCGAGGAATGCGAACAGGAGTCGACCCTCCTCAGTCGATCGGCGGCCAAGCTCTTCGCCGGAATGTTCGACGACGATGTCGCCGAATTTCCGCAGTCGCTGAGAGAGCGATATCGCATGGAGAAGGAGCTGGGACGCGGCGGGATGGCGACGGTCTATCTCGCGCGCGATCTGAAGCACGGCCGCGATGTCGCAGTGAAGGTCGTGCATCCGCGACTGACGTCAGCGCTTGGCGCGGATCGTTTTCTCCGTGAGATCGAGATCGTCGCCCAGCTGCAGCATCCGCACATAGTGGCGCTCTACGATTCCGGAGAGGCGGACGGCTCTCTGTATTACGTGATGCCGTTCGAGACTGGTCTATCGTTGCGGGACAAGCTGGCGCGCGAGGGCGCTCTGGCTCCGGAAGACGTCGTCTCGATCCTCCATGATGTGTGTGATGCCGTCGCTCACGCGCATGACAGTGGCGTGGTACATCGGGATATAAAACCGGACAACGTCCTCATGTCGGGCAGGCACGCGATGGTCGCGGATTTCGGCGTCGCGAAAGCCGCGAAAGCCGCCGCCGCCGCAGCTGACACCACAATTCCGCTCGGCACGCCAGCCTACATGGCGCCCGAGCAGATCGAGGGCAGAGCGAACATCGATCGACGCGCCGATGTCTACGCGATCGGAGTACTCGGGTACGAGCTGCTGACGGGACGTCCACCATTTATCGGGGACACACGCCGCGAAATTATCTCGGATCACCTCGAGAAGGAACCAACCCCGATTTCGACGCTGCGCCCAGACGTGCCACAACCGCTCTCCGATTTGGTGATGAGAGCGCTCGAGAAAGATCCCGCCGATAGATGGCAGAGCGCCGACGAGATGGTGCGCGCTCTCGAGGAAATCGCTGCGACTGGTGGCCGCGCCTCGATCCAACGTGGCTCACGCTGGAGATGGCTGCGCTCGCCGCCGCTGATTGCTGCCGCTCTCGTCGTTGTATTGGTCGGAGCGTTCGCGTGGTATCGCCTCGGCAGCGCGAGGTCGTCGTGGCAATCGCGCTGGAACAACGCGCGAATCGAACAGCTCACGGATTTTCCCGGCTCCGAAGTAGATGCCGCCATCTCGCCAAACGGCCAGCTTGTGACCTTCCTCGCCGATCGCGACAGCGTGTTCGACGCATTCGTCATGAAAATCGGCAGCGAGCAGTTCACAAACCTCACTCGGGGACGGTTTCCGGAGCTGTTCAACGAGGACGTGCGCAACGTCGGATTTTCCGGAGATGCATCGCACGTGTGGCTTCGCATCGCCGCCATTGGCGCGGCGCCTAGCGTGTCGATGATTCCGGTCGCGGGCGGAGAGGCGCAGCCGTTCCTCAAGGGTACTGTGACGGCGGCCTGGTCTCCGGATAGATCCAGGATTGCATATCACCAGTCGGCCGGCGATCCGATTTATGTGGCAGACGCCAACGGTGACAACGCCCGACGTATTCTGGTATCCAGTCCGGCGATCCACAATCACTATCCTGCCTGGTCGCCTGACGGACGCTTCATCTACTTCTCGCGCGGACTGCCACCGGACGAGATGGACATCTGGCGAATTTCATCGAGCGGCGGAACAGCCGAGCGCATTACCGAGCACAACTCGAGAGTCGCGTATCCGGTACTTCTCGATGCACGCACGCTTCTCTACACCGCAACGGCCGATGACGGCACCGGTCCGTGGCTCTACTCCATGGACCTTGGTGATCGCGTTGCGCGCCGCGTGAACGAGAGCGTCGAACGCTACCTGTCTATCTCGGCGAGTGCTGAAATTCCGGGGGCGCCGCGCCGACTCGTCGCGACAGTGTCGAATCCGAGCGTGCAGCTACAGAGCGCAGCAATCACGAATGGCATCGTCGACGAGAAGTCGGCGAATCGCATCGTGGTTCCCACTTCGCGTTCGGCCGCACCTCGTTTTGGCCGCGATGGTTCTCTCTATTATCTCGCCTCGCGGGGCGGAGCGGACGGAGTGTGGCGTCTGTCCGCAGGCAACGCCCGGGAGTGGTGGAAGCCAACGCAGGGAGCCGTCGTCGGCGCCCCGGCTGTCTCGCCGGATGGGAAGACTGTGTGTTTTCCCATCCGGCACCTAGCCCGATCGCGATTGTTATGCAGTGCGCCCGATGGCACCGGCGCACGTGCTATCGCCGAATCGCTGGATGTGAGAGGCGCGGCATCGTGGAGTCCGGACGGGAAGTGGATCGCTATCACGGCGAGACAAGGGGTGGAGACGCGCGTCTTCAAGGTTCCCGCAAATGGCGGTTCGCCCGTGGCTCTGGTTGATTCAATCTCCTCGAATCCGGTGTGGTCTCCCGACGGGAAATTCATTTTGTACTCGGGGGCTCCGCGAGCGCGCAGTGTTCCGCTCAAGGCTGTCACGCCCGAGGGGAAATCATTTCCTTTGCCTCCGCTCGTGGTAGATCGTGTTGGCGATAGCTACCGGTTTCTGCCCGACGGCAAGGCACTCGTGCTGAAACAGGGCGGATTCCGTCGCCAGGATTTCTGGCTGGTCGATCTCTCGACGGGAAAACGTCGGCAGCTCACCAAACTCGCGCCGGGCGAGTCGCTTCAACGGTTCGACGTATCGCCTGACGGAAAGCAGATCGTCTTCGAGCGCGTGAAAGAGAACTCCGACATCGTCCTGATAGAATTGCCGAATCGCTAACTGGCTCGCTCGATGTCGTGCGCCACGATTGGACCCGATGCTGCGCTGGGCAAATCCTGCACATCGATCACCCGCACCGGAAGTACCATCGCATTCATACCTGCGAACTGCATCCTCCGCTGCAGCTGGTAAGCAGTCTCATTGTGAAGGATGCGCTGGAAGAAACGCTCGCGCTGGAAGATCAGCCGTCCGAGAAAGAACAGAGCGCGCGGATATTCGTCGAGAATTGAGCGGCACACCTTCTCGGCTTCATCCAGTACATCCGTCCCGATCTCCATCCGCCATTCGGCGCCAAAGCCGAAGCGATGCGCGAGGGTGACGTACTCTTCGAGTGACTTCTCCGTGGCCCTTCGCAATCTGTCGACTTCTTCGACGCCCTTCATCGTTGCGACATCGATGATGTCAACGTTCATTAGAAATGTCACCCTAATTGAGCCAGTAGAAATGTCACCCTCGGGTTGGGGGGTTTGAGGTCCTTCTCTTCACGGTACTTCGGTGGGAGTTAGAGCAGCTCTCCGTTGGTCG
>JBOHTC010000252.1:0-48597 GCA_050733495.1 Gemmatimonadaceae bacterium
GGGTGGCGGGTGGCGGGTGGCGGGTGGCGGGTGGCGGGTGGCGGGTCTAGCTTGAGGTTATTCGCCTGAGAAGATAAGAAGCTAACTACAACTGAGAACCGGTCGCGGTCGGTCCGCATTAGTTAGCTCACTAGCTAACAATCTTCCTTTCTGTGCTTATCGTCCGCTTCCCCGCTTCCCCGCTTCCCGCTTCCCGCTTCCCGCTTCCCGCTTCTTCAGATTTTCACCGCCTCGACCTCTACCGAAATCTTGACGTCGTTCCCCACCACCACTCCGCCCGTCTCCAGCGCCTGGTTCCAGAGAAGCCCGAAATCACGTCTGTCGATCTTGCCCGACGCGCTGAACCCGACTCGCTCGCCACCCCAGGGATCCTTCGTCCGCCCCTCATAGGTCACGTCCAGCGTGATGGGCCTCGTCGCCTCACGGATCGTAAGATCGCCCGTGAGCTTGAAGTGCTCTTTGTCGCCCTCGATTCGCGTGCTGCTGAACTTGATGTCCGGATACTTCTGGACGTGTAGAAAATCCGCCGAGCGCAGGTGCTGGTCGCGCTGGTCCGTTCTGGTATCGATGCTGGCGGCGTTGAGCTTCACTTCCACGGAAGAATTCTCGGGATTCTTTTCGTCAGTGTAAATCGTGCCCTCGACGTCGGTGATGCGCCCCTTGACGGTCGTGATCATCAGGTGCTTTGCGGAGAATTCGACGAGCGTGTGCGAAGGATCCAGCTTCCACGCGGTTCTCGCTCCCGCGGTGGGTTCTACTGCAGTTGCTGCGGTCATGATGTTCCTCTGCGTCTGGGGGTCTCGGTATCAACCAGTCCTGCGACTCGTATTCGGACTGGACTTATTATTAGTAGGCTAGTATACTTTAGTAAGTAAGTTGTGTCAAGCCGTGAACTTTCCGATTTTTCTCCATGCCCCGTAGCCATCCCTCTCTACCTCCAACTGTCTGCTCGCGATTTCACCGCGCCGTCGAGCTCATCGGCGGTCGATGGACGGGTGCGATCATCCAGACTCTCCTCCAGGGAAGCGCCCGCTACGCCATCATCAAGAGCGCTATTCCGGATATCACGGACCGGATGCTCTCCGAGCGCCTCCGCTCACTCGAGGCCGAAGACCTGGTAATCAGAAGAGTGGTTCCCGATAGCCCCGTCCGCGTCGAGTACGAACTCACCGCAAAAGGCCGCTCGCTCGAAAACTCGTTACGCGAGATAAGCGCTTGGGCAGACCGATGGATCCACCTCGACGCCGAAGAGCCCGCGAAGAAAAAACGCAAAACCGCCGGCTGAAGTCGGTTGCTGTGGCACCTGGCACCTGGCACCTGGCACCTGGCACCGCCCTTCAGATCTTTTCCCAGCATTATCTTTTGCGGATGCCGACGACTCCTGTCAGTCTACTCCGGATTCCCATCAGTCTGGTCCGCGCGATAATCTGCGTTTCTCTGCTCTGCCCCACCGTCTCGTTCGCGCAGACTACCGGACGCGTCACAGGAACCGTCACCGACGTCACCACCGGCCGTCCACTCTCAGGAGTACGAATTTCCGCGACCGGTTCGGAACGCGGAGCCGTCACCGATGAGAACGGGCGATACCAGCTCGATCTGCCAGACCGGTTGGACTACACCATCACCGCATCACTCCTCGGCAAAGAGCCCGCTCGGCAAACCGTACGACTGACCGCCACCAACAGCGCCGTCGCCGACTTCGCTCTCAAACCGGGCTCCGTCCTTCTGCCCGACGTCGTTGTCAGCGCATCACGCGCGCCCGAATCCCCGCGCGATGTAGCCGCTACCGTAAACGTCATGTCGCATGAACAAGTGCGAACCAACCCAGCTCGTACCACCGACGATCTTCTCCGCGAAATGCCGGGCGTCGAGCTCCCGCGAACATCGAGCACAGTGTCAGGACCCGAGGAGATCGTGTCGATTCGCGGCGCCGACGAGGGCCGCACACTCGTCATGCTCGACAACGTCCCGCTCAACGACCCGTGGGGCGAGTGGGTCCAGTGGAATAGAGCGCCGCGCTTCCAGCTCGATCGCGCCGAAGTCCTCGAGGGCGGAGGCTCCAGTCTTTACGGTAACTACGCGATGGGCGGCGTCATCTCTCTCTTCACCCAGCCGATTCTGAGCCGAGCATATAATCTGATGGCGAGCGGTGGAAGCAGAAGCGCCGGCGATTTCTCCCTCTATGGAAGCGACACACGCGGTCCGCTCGGGGCGTCCCTCAGCGCCGACTATGGAACTGGAGGCGGATACAACGTTCTCCGCGCTGATCAGCGCGGGACGATCGATCAGGCGAGCACGGTTATTCGGCGCAACGTCAACGGCCGCGCGGAGTACTCGGTCGGCAGCCTCGGCAGCATCTTCGTCAGCGGGAATTACTTCGACGACGATCGGAGTCTCGGAACGCCCCTCACCGAGCCGAACACCCGACACATCTCGAGTGGCGTGCTCGGCGGAAATTTCGCCACACCATTCGGCGGCGCACTCGAAGCCAGAGTCTTCGGGCAGCACCAGGATTACGATAGTCGTTCGTCTATCGTGAACGCGACCCGTACCGCCGAGCGTCCGAACGTCGCACAGAAAATTCCGAGCCATGACCTCGGCGGATCTCTCCAGTGGTCACGCAGCCTCGGCATGCTGGAGCGTCTCTCCGTCGGCGGCGATTTCCGTCGCATGGTCGGCCAGTTGAATGAAACGGTCTATGACGCCACGGGCGGAATTGCCGGCACCAGAAATTCCGGCGGTTCCCAGGATGTTGGAGGCGCGTTCGTGCAGGGCGTGCTCGTGCCAATTGATCCGCTTCGAATTGAGGCCAGCGCGCGCTTCGACAGTTGGCGGAGCTACAATGGATCGCGCGTCGACAATTCGGTTACGCCTCCGACCGCTACGTCGTTCCCGACCAAGAAGAATTCCGCGTTCGCTCCGCGCCTTGGTGTGCGATACGCGCTTCCTGGATCCCTCACGCTGCGTGGCTCATTTTACAAGGCTTTCCGCGCCCCAACGCTCTCGGAGGAGTACCGGACCTTCTTCTCCGGGCCCAACACTTTTATGGGCAATCCGCAGCTGACGCCGGAATATTTGACGGGCTACGATGTCGGCGCCGACTGGCAGCCGTTCTCTGCACTGGATATCCGGGCTACCGGATTCTGGAACAATTACAAAGATCTCGACGACTTCACGTTCCTCTCGCCCGGCCCTACTCCCGGCAGCATCGTGCTCCAGCGCCAGAATGTCGGCGCCGCTCGGAGTCGCGGCACGGAAGGAGAATTCTCGCTCCGCATGTCGCGCGAGCTCACTCTTGCGACGAGCTACAACTACGACCTCGCTCGCGTCGTCGCCACCAAAGCGTTCGTCAATCGTGTCCCGCTGCAGCGCGGATCGGCGCGCCTCACCTACGACGCTCCAGAAATCGCGAGCATCAACGCGATTTTTCGCTACGAAGGTCCGAGCCACGCGCTCGGCGGAGCTCGCATGTCGCCGTATGGAGTTCTCGACCTCGACGCGCGTCACGAAATTCGGCGCGGTACCGATATCTTCGCGTCCGTCGAAAACCTGTTCGACCGGCAGTACACTGTGAATTTCCAGGGGCCCCTCGAGTCCATAGGACTCCCACGCACAATTCGCGGTGGGATGTCGCTGAGGTCTTTCTAACCCCGCGACTTCGCACCATAGTTGTGGAGTCCGCGTCCCGCTTCCCACTTCCCGCTTCCCGCCCACCGCCTCCCGCCTCCCGCCTCCCGCCCACCGCCTCTCGCCTCCCGCGACTGGACTTCACCCTGCGCCGCGACCATTCTGAAGCCATGCTCAAGTCATTCAGCAAGAAACTCTTCCCCGCACTTGCAATCGCTCTGATTGCGGCGCCGCTCCTGGGCCAGAAGCCCCGGCCTGCCTCAACCCTGCGCCAGAAGCCGTTTCCTTCCGCAACCCGCGGCGCCATCGAAGAAGCGCTCGGGCGGAAAGGAACACCCAGTCCCGGTGGCGTTCTCAGATTCGGATTTCCGCGCGGCGATCTCCAGGTCGTCAAGTCTGGAATTACTATCCGACCCGCTCTCGCGCTTGGCTCGTGGGTCGCGTTCCAGCGCATCGGTGATCACGCAATGGTCATGGGCGACCTGGTGCTGCTCGAGAGCGAAGTCGAATCGGTGATGGCGAGCCTCCAGGAAAATGGCGTCGAGCAGACCGCACTCCACAACCACCTGCTCGGCGAATCACCTCACGTTATGTACATGCACGTCCACGCGATCGGAAATCCGGCGCGGATCGCGAAGGCGATACGGACTGCTCTCGAGTTCACCGAGACTCCGCTCGCGGCCTCGCCGAGCGCACCCGCGGCTGCATCCGTCGACCTCGACACCGCGGCAATCGCCAGAACGATTGGCGTCCACGGAAAAGTCGCCGGCGGTGTCTACCAGCTCAGCGTCGCCCGGCGCGAGAAGATCCTCATCGAAAAGCACGAAGTGCCACCGGCGATGGGCGTCGCGACCGGAATCAACTTTCAACCCACGGGGGCCGGTAAAGCCGCAATCACCGGCGATTTCGTTTTGATCGGCCGCGAGGTGAATCCCGTTTTGTGGGAGCTCACGCAGGCGGGAATCCAGGTCACCGCCATCCACAGCCACATGATCGACGAACAGCCGCGCCTGTACTTCATGCACTTCTGGGCGATCGACGACGCGCTGAAGCTCGCCCGCGGCTTGCGCGCGGCACTCGACCGGACTGCTTCGAAGAAATAAGGCCGCTGCGGCCGTAGATTTTGTGGATACTTCGTACGCCGAGCATTGTGAATAGCGCGTCATAGACACCTCAATGGATATCCCCACAAACTCCGACCAGGAAACTGAGCTCGCTCGCCATACCCGCGCGCTCGCACCCGATTTCCGCATCATGGGGGAGCTCGGTCGCGGAGGAATGGGAATCGTCTATCTCGCGCTCGACGTGAATCTGGATCGCGAAGTTGCCATCAAGGTTCTCCCTCTGCATCTCGCAAACCAGTCCGACGTCCGCGAGCGCTTTCTACGTGAAGCGCGCACCGCGGCGAAGCTCACGCATCCGAACATCGTCCCTGTTTACCGCGCCGACGAGATGGGGGGTGTCCCGTTTTTCGTCATGCGCCACGTCGACGGTGAATCGCTCGCCGATCGACTCGCGGCGCAAGGCCCCGTCGATCCGCGGAAAGCCGCGCGCCTTCTCCAGCACGTCTCAGACGCGCTCGATTACGCGCACGCGCGCGGAGTTATCCACCGCGACATCAAACCGGAAAATATTCTCCTCGAGCGCGGGAGCGATTCGCCGGCCGTCAGCGATTTCGGCATCGCCCGGCTACTCGAAGCCGCGCCCTCAACCGCTACCGGTCAGGTCCTCGGCACCGTCCACTATATGAGTCCCGAGCAGGTCCTCGGCGAACGGGTCGACGGCAGGAGCGACATCTATTCACTCGGCGTCGTCGCGTATAAGACGGTGACGGGCCAGCTCCCGTTCGACGGGAAAACAGCAACCGCGGTGCTTGTCGAGCACGTGACAAAAGGGGCGCCGAGTGTGAAGAGCGCGTCGCCGAACGTGCCTGATCAATTCGCGACGGTAATCGACCGTTGTCTCTCGAAGGATCCAACCGATAGGTACCAGACTGCGGGCGAGCTTTCCAGTGCCTTCGATGAGGCAGCGCAGTCGATGCCGGCCACGGCTGCGGTGGCGAGCGGCCATGAAACGACAGAACCCGCGATACTCTCGGAGCGCGAGGCAAGAGCTTTGTGGACGAGAGCCGCACAGCTTCAGGCTGAAACGGGAGTGCAGCCGAGTCTCCGGAGCGCACTACCTGCGCTCGGACCGCCCACCGTCACCGACCGCCGCACTCTCACGAGTGGATATCGCCTGAGAGATGTGCGCGACGCCGCGAGCGACGTTGGAATTCCGGAGCGTTACGTCGCTCGCGCGCAGTCTGAGCTTGGGCTCGTAGCGCGTGATCCAGCTGTAAGTTCGGGCTCGCAGCTCGCGCCGCGCGCATCGGCGCGGACGGCCGTCATCACCCAGAACAAACCACGGTACAACATCTGGGTCGGCGCGCCTACGTCCATCATCTACGAAGTCGAAGTCGCAACTGAAGTGCGTGCGCAGGATTTCGAGCTCCTCGTCAACATGATCCAGCACGCGCTCGGCGATCCCGGACACGTGAGCACCCTCGGCCGAAGTCTTCACTGGGCGAGCGTGCACCAGCAGCGAAGGTTGCAGATCAGCATGGTTCCTCGCGGCGGTCGCACCGTTGTTCGAGCCGACGAGCGTCTTCAGCCGATAATCGGCGGACTCTTCGGCGGGATCGTTGGCGGAGGAGGCGGGGTCGGAGGCGGATTTGCAATCCCAATCGGGGTAGCGCTAACACACTCCGCGGTTGTCGGGTTGCTCTCGTTTGGCGCGACCGTCCTGGTCGCGTACGGTACGGCGCGCGGATTCTTCAGGAAGATCCGGAACGGCCGTGAGCGCGACCTCAGAAGTCTCGTCGACGAGCTGGCAGCCAGGGTCGCGGCGCGAGAGTAGGTCGGAGCGTCGCCCTCGGCTCACCTGAATTGCAACAATTACGCAGGTCGCAGCGTCAGGACTTCGCGATTTTTGTTTCGCCACCGATCCCGTCCGACTCTCGCAGTCCGAGCCAGGCCTCCGCCTCGGCCACTTCGCGAAAAACGTGAACGAGCTGGCCGAGGCTTTCGGCATAGAGAGCATACATCCTCGCCATCCCGTAGCATGCGTCGTCCTTAGCAACGAATGCGCGGCGGACGCCGGGGGCGAAAAACGCGTCGTGCGCTGTTTCCTCGATAGTGTCAGTGGAGACGAGAATCTCGGTTACATCTGTCATGTCAGCGAACTGTTGAAACTTCGGATCGAAAAGAGGGTCGGTCTTGAGCTTTCGATTGTGCTCGAGGACCTCGGCTTCGGTTGCGGGGCCCCAGATGCGGCTCATCACCAGTTGTCGCTCGCGATCGATCGTGTACGTTGCCGGCACTTTTCTCCTGGGCTGGGTTGACAAGTACTTCAACACGTGGCGCAAAACCTGACGAGTGGCCAGGGAGCGGTCTCGCTCGCGGGTTCGGAAAAATGCGGCAAAACCCGAACCATTGCTGGGCGGCTCGATCAGCGCCTTTTGTTTCCGGTGTCGGTCAACGCAGCGGTCGTCCGTGAACGCGTAACGCCGACAAATCCAGCAGACGGCTTCGCCATGTTGTCGCGGACGGCTTTCTGGCGCAACTTTTCCACTGAAGGCAGCGTAGGAGAAATTGGAGGTCGCTCGATGACAAACCCTCATCATCATACGATGAGTAAAGTGATTGACCCGCATCCGGTTCGTCCCGGTACGAGTGCCGCACTCACGGCGCGCACAATCGACGCGACAATTCACCCGCCAATCGTCCGCGCCCAGGAAGCAGTCGCGGCCTTCATTCCACGCGTCACCGCGCCTCTCTCGTCGATAAGTCCCCCGCTCGTTCTCGAGATGCTCGGCCTGACCGTCGTGCTCATATGGGCGGCGCGCCGCGCACGGTATCGAGTTGGCGCACTGGTGCTGTCAGCGATGCTGATGATGACGCTCACCTCGTTTCATCCGCTGGTGAGCGCGCAAGACGCGCCGCCCGCCTCCGATCTGCATCGGAGTGCGATGGAGAAAGAGCTCTGGAGAAGGCTCAATGCCATCGTATCGACGCGAGCGGATCCCGCCGCGGATGTGATCGGCGTTTCGGACGAGCCCGCTTCGGATGTGGTCGGCGTCTCGGACGAGCCCGAACAACCTCAGGTGTCAGAGCAGCCAGAGCCAGTCGACGAAGTTCAGCCTGTCGACGAGGCTCAGCCCGTTCAAGTCGATCGTTCGCTGATGCCGGACATGATGGACCGGCTACCCGAGATCATGCCCTCTGAAGAGCAGATGCGCGAGCAGGGTCGGCTGATGTACGAGCGTGAGAAGATGATGCGCGAGCAGGAGCGGCAGATTCGGGCGGCGGTCGAGGAGATGAGCGCGCAGCTGCGGAAAGCGGCGCGCCGCAGAGAGGGACGAGTTTACCGTCTCCTCCGCGATTACTAGAGCGGCTCGTCCGCCGAAGGACCGTAGCTCCCCGGGATAGGGACGCCGAGCAGTCGAAGGTAGACCCCGAGCTGCGCGCGATGGTGGGCGAGATGGGTGACCACCATGTTCCGAATCACCTTTGCGCGGGGTGCGTTGACGAAGACTCTGTCGCCGAAGCTGAACTTCCACGGCGACATCGCCCGATCCCAGTCCAGACCCTCGAGGTACTTCAGAAACTCGCTGCTCACGCCGTCGAACATCTTCACGCGCTCAGCGGCGTCGGCCGGCTTGGGCTGGGGCCCGCGCTTCGACGCGTCGAACGCGTCGGTGGTGAGCATCAGAATTCCAAGACCTGGCAACTGGGCGACATGGTTCGCGAGCGTTCCCAGCGGCATCGACTTCTCGTGCGGACGCCAGTCGTCCTTGCCGTTCGGAACGCGCTCGAGGATGCGACGCGTCGTCGCCAGCTCGGGTTTGAGGTCGGTGAAGAGCAGGGAGAACGGGGTTTCGTTCTGCAGGACATCGGTTGGGGAGGCTGAGGTCGTCATCGGTTTTCGGGGTGAGGACATCTGAATATAGGCGGGAGGCGGGAGGCGGGAGGCGCTTTGAGGACCGAGGGGCGAGGACCATGCTGTTCCCCCGCTTCTCGCTAAGCGCTGGTAGTAACAGCAGCTTTCCGCCTTGCGATCAACCCATCGATAGAGAATCGCCCCGCCCCCATAAGCATCAGAGCGAAACCCGCAGCGCATAACGTCAGCTCGAACTCGTAGCCGTGCTGACCAAACACGCCTCCACTCCATTTCACGATAGTGATCGCGCCAAGCATGTCGAAGAAGAAACCGAATGCGAAAAGGCGCGTGAGAAGTCCGAGAATGAGCCCGATGCCGCCGCAGAACTCGAGCACTGCGATGAACGGTCCCGTGAAGCCGGGCAATGGCACGCCCATGTGGCCGAAAGCACCAGCGACACCCGTAAAGCCCATGGCAAAAAGCTTCTGACTTCCGTGGCCGATAAAAATCACTCCAACTACGATGCGAAGAACGGCCAGCCCGAAATCGATCTGATGTTGAGTAGGATTGCGGAAGAAAGACATTGTTCTGGTCCAGTAAGGTTGGAGAGCTGTCGCGATTGTCCGTCCGACAACAACACTTATGGTGCCAGAAACAAGAGAACCGGCCGCTAAGATTTTATTTCACCGGCCTCAGGGCCGCGCTCGCCGCACTCCGACGCGACGGCAACGCGATCGGACGAATGGGAAGCGGCTGCTCCCAGTTCACTGGCAGCGGCGCCGCGCCGCTCTGAGAATCGCTCGCGCGCACGTTTCCGGGAAAGATGATGTATGGATCCGCACCGGCGGGGTTGATCGAATAGCCCAAGTCGCCAAGGGAGCGAACGGTGAGTATGCTGAGGGGCATTTCGCCGATGTTCACGTACCCCGTCATCAGCTCCGATCCGAAAACCGTTTCGCGCCAATGCGAGTTAGCGGTCCCGGAGCCGCCGGTGTTCTCCACGGGGACCGACGACATGCAGCTTACGATGCCGCCGGCCGCACGGCATCCCGCGATCCCGCTTGTTCCAATGTACGCCACGATTGCCGAGTTGAAGTTGATTAGAAGTCCATCCTTGCTCCACGACGATCCGACACCGAGGATATGCAGCATCTCGTGGGTGACGATGTCCTGGAGAACAGTCGTCGAAATAGTGTTGACATCAGCCGCATCGAGTTTCATCACGCCGATTGCGGTTCGCAGATCGCTCGCACCGCGCGTGACACACGGCGCGGATTGAGCAACCAGATTTCCCTGCCCATCGATCGGCTGTATCGAAGCGTAAATGATCAGGCCTGGGATCGACTCGGCCAGTACGGGTAAGCCGCTAACTCCGCATATCGCTGGATCCGTACCGGTTGCGTCGACGGTGGGAAGACTTCCAACGACAATTCCGCGGATCCGTGCCGCCGACTTCGTGAACAGGGCTTGTTGGTCCGCGCTCATGGCCGTGCCCCAGAAACGAACATCGATCACGTAACTTGACCGAACCGCTGCACTAACGGTGACAGTGTGCGAGCCGAGCGTCGCGGCCGCCTGCTGCGGAAGCGCCGAGCCACCCAACGTGAAGCGGGGCATCGTAATCGTTCCATCGGCTGACGACGATGCGGTCGGTGCGGCGAGACTTCCGCCGCCCTGAAGCACCGAGAAATTCGCGACCTGCGCATCAAGGTTGTTTCCGTATTGGTCGACAGGCGCGAGCACCACCGGCTGTGCGGGAGAAGTCCCCGCAAAGGCCGACTGATTATTGCCGGATAGGATGTTGAAGGACTGCAACGGTCCGGCAGCGGCGTTGGCGGCGAACGAGATGGTGGTCGTGCCCAGCGAGACCGTGAGCGTGTTGACTCCCTTGACTGTTCCGAGCGTCCACGGAGAGATCGTCGCGGCACCAGCGGCGTCAGACGTCACGGTCGAAGGCGCCGCTCCTCCGCCTGACGTAGTGATCCCGAGCGGAACAGCTGCGACACCGTTGTCGAATCCATCGGTCACTCGAACGACGACGGGCGCTGACACTGGCTGGCCCACTGTTCCCGCGAGATTAGTTGATGAGACGGCCACGAGCTTTGAGGCAGTCCCGGGCGCCGAGTTGACGCTTATCGTAAGAGCCGCAAGACCGGCGGTGGAAATGCTCAGCGTGTTCATTCCTGCCGCTCTGCCGAGCGTCCACGTTCCAACCGATGTACCCTCCGCGTTCGTCGTGGTGGGAGCGTTGACGAGAGATCCGCCGCCCGCCGTTACCCTCACGTTGACGGCTAGGCCGCCCAAACCATTTCCACTTTGATCCTTCACGACGAAGACGGGGGACGTCGCAAGCGGAAGACCCGCGGTCGCGATACCATCGGGTTGAGTCGTGATCTCTATCGCTGCCGCAAGTGTACGTGGCCCGCCGGAATCGCCGCCGCATGCCGCGAGCGAGACCGATAGTTCGAGTGCGAGCGCTGCGCGCCCCCCGAATGTCCGAACTCTGACCGGGTCAGCCATCCGGCCAATTACGGCCGGAACGTTTAGCCTGTCAAGAACGGTATCGGCTTTGACCATCGGCCGGCGCTGAAAGCGTGGCAGATGGCGGTTTCTGAGCGGTGATCTGCCACCCGATTTTCATTTCGACGCCGCATCGATAGCGGACAACACTTCACCGACGGTGTCCGTCACGGGCTCTCCCGTCTCGAGCAACATCGTCTCCATATCAAGCTCGCGCTGGATTCGTCGCATCACGTCGTCGCCGATCACGCCGCGATCGCGGAGTTCAGTAATCTCGCGCTGCTCGGCCGCCAGCATAGCCGAGCGTACGCGCCGGTACTCGTCGGCGCGTTTTTCATCTATCACCGCGGCCTCGTGCGACGGTGCCACCGTAAAGTGCTCGTGGTGCGCGTCGGTCGATTCGAGCTCGTGATGCGCGTCGCCAGCTTTTTCCTCCCACGCCGCCCATCTCCGCGCGCGCTGCCGGTTTCGCTGGCGCAGATAGCGCACGACTTCCGGATAGGTGGCACTTGCAATCGCCGGATCCTCCAGCTGCCGCAGGCCCGCCTCCGCCGCAGCTAGTCGCGCGTGCGCTTCTTCCGCAGCTTCGTCCTCGTCGGCGCCGATGTGGAGCAATCGCGCGACAGGCGCCAGCGTCGGCCCCTGCACGACGAGCGTGATGAAGATCACGCAGAAAGTGATGAAGATGATCTGATCCCGCGCCGGAAACGGTGCGCCCGACGACGTATAAAGAGGCAGCGCAAGCGCGAGGACGAGTGAATCTCCACCACGCAATCCTGCCCAGGCGATGAACAACACCGTGCGCCAGCTCGGGAGCGGATCGTTACCCAGACCGATGAGACGGCCGAGTATCCTGAAGATGTAAGTCGTCGGCATGGCCCAGGCGATTCGGATCAGCACAACGCACGCGCTCACTATCAACGCCTCGCCCACGAGCATAGTGAGTGGAAGTGTATTGAGAGCGCGCGCGACGTAAGGCAGCTCGAGCCCCACGATGATGAAGACGAGACTCTCGAGCATGAAGCTCACGACCCTCCACATCCCGTCGATCTGCAGCCGCGCCTCGGCGCCAATGATCGTGGGAGCTCTGCGCGCAACGAACAAACCAGTCGCGAGCACCGAGAGTACGCCCGACGTGCCCGCGAAGTCAGCGAGCAGGTACGACGCGAACGGAGTGAGAAGCGAGACGGTGTTGGTGACGACGGGAACCACGCGGGTAATGCGGGCCACCTGGACGATCACCAGGCCGAGCAAAAGTCCTATCGCGACTCCACCTGCCGCGCTTATGAGAAACTGGAGCGCCGCATGAGAAGCCGAAAAAGCGCCAGTGACGACAGCGGCAACAGCAAAGCGATAAGTGACGAGGGCAGTTGCGTCGTTGACGAGCCCCTCCCCCTCGAGGATGCTCTGAATTTCCCGCGGCAATCGCAGCGAGCGCATCACCGAGAGCACGGCTACCGGATCGGGTGGAGAGATGATGGCGCCGAGTGTGATCGCGGCTGCCCAGGTAAAAGCGGGGTGGAGCGCGTGAGCGACGACGGCAACGGCGGCCGTCGATACGAGCACCATGAGAACGGATAGCCGGAAGATCGGACCGACCTGGCGGCGCAGGTCGCGAAGCGGAAATGCTATCGCGCCTGCATAGAGAAGCGGTGGGATGAAGATGAGGAAGAGGACTTCCGGCGAGAGGGCTACTTCCGGACGTCCCGGCGCGAGTGCCAGAAGAAGTCCGCCGACAACCAGAATCGACGCGTAAGGAACGTTCAGCCGCTCGGCGACGAGTCGCAGGCCGACTGATACTGCGAGGCAAAGGAGGACGAGCTCGAGACCGGCCAAGGGGCTGCTCAAGCCTCCGGGATTTTGTTCGTGCGCAGCAGTCGCGCGAACAACGCCAGGTTTCTAGCCATCTTCCCGGCGGCGTCGGCGATCTTCTTTTCCTCGCGGAATTCTCGACCCAACGAGGCTCCTTGGGGGACGTTATCGCACGAAGTTGCGCGTCCCCATTCCAAAAGGCAAAGGGCGATGCGCGTGCGCCCAATCTCAGGGCGAACTCGGCGGCCTGTAGCGCCCAGGCCGCGCTGTGATTGTTTCCTGAATGCTCGGGCGCGTTCGGGCGGCGCGGCGGCGGCAGAGGCGATAGAACGCGCTGGACCCCAAGCATCCACGGCTCAGGCTGGCGCCACGCGCACTGCCAGTATGGAAGTTGCCTCCTCAGTGCCGAGGAATCACCGTCAGCATACCCGCGCAGAGATGACTTCGCCCTCCCCTTTCCTTGACCAGACTCTCGCCCCCTTCAAAGGCGACGGCGAAATGGCCCAGCGCTGCCGCGCGATCGATTGGTCAAAGACGGCGCTCGGTCCCGTCGAAGACTGGCCCCGCGCGCTCGCCACCGCCGTCCAGATGACGCTCGAGTCGCCCTTTCCGATCAATCTCTGGTGCGGACGGCAGCTACTTCTCATTTACAACGACGCTTACCGGGCCGTCCTCGGCGCCAAGCATCCAGCGGCGCTCGGCCAACCCGGCCGCGATGTCTGGAGCGAGATCTGGTCCGACATTGGCCCGATGTTCGATTCCATAGAAGGCGGTGGTCCGTCCGTCTACGCGGAGGACGCACGGTTTTCGATGGAGCGCACGGATGGCGCGCCGACGGAGGCGTGGTTCACCTTCAGTCTGAGTCCGGTGCGCGATGAAAGCGGCGATATCGTCGCGTTCCTCAACATCGCCTCCGAGACGACGCAGCGTATTCTCGCCCGGCTCGAGCTGGAAGAAGCACGGAGCGCAGCAGAGGTGGTCGAGCACAGGCTGCGCGAAGTCTTTGTGCAGGCGCCGGCTTTCCTCGCGGTGATGCGCGGCAAGGACCACGTCTTCGAATTCGTCAACGACGCGTATCTCCAGCTCATTGGTCATCGCGACATTGTCGGAAAGCCGGTCGTGCAGGCTCTTCCGGAAGTTGTCGATCAGGGATTCATACCGATTCTCGATGGCGTGCTCGAGACGGGCGAGCCGTTCATCGGGCGGGAAAGTCCCGTCATGCTCCAGCGCACCCCCGGCGGCCCAATGGATCGTGTCTATGTCGATTTCGTCTATCAGCCACTGACCGACGCATCCGGAAAGCGCGTCGGCATCGTCGCTCATGGATCCGATGTCACCAAGGGAGTTCTCGCCCGCCGCGAGATGGAGTTCCTGCTTCGCGAGAGCGAAAAGTCCCGCGGTCAGTTGCAGCAAAGCGCGGCACGGTATCGGTTTCTCGCAAACGCGATTCCGGTGCAGGTGTGGACTGCGACAGCCGATGGGGCGCTCGACTACGTCAGCGATCGCGCCGCGGAATACTTCGGAAAAACCCCGGCAGAAGTGATTGGAGATCAATGGCTGTCGGTGCTCGATCCGGACGACGTCAATCGCACCCTCGAGCGCTGGCGCCAATCGCTCACGACCGGCGAAGACTACGAAGTCGAATTCCGTCTATGGAGCGCCGAGCACCAGGCATATCGATGGCATTTGGGGAGAGCGACGGCGCAGCACGATGAAGACGGGGAGATCATTGCGTGGTTCGGAACCAATACGGAAATCGAAGATCGAAAGCAGGCGGAGGCCGAGCTCAAGAGACTGACGGCGGAAGCTACGGAGGCGAATCACGCGAAGAGCGCATTTTTGGCGGCGATGAGTCACGAGCTGCGAACGCCGCTCAATGCGATCGGCGGGTACGCGCAGCTGATCGAGATGGGTGTGCGCGGTCCCGTGACCGAAGACCAGAAGATCGATCTCGTGAAGATCCAGCGCAGCAAGAACCATCTCGACTCGCTCGTCGCGGACGTTCTCAATTTCGCCAAGCTCGGCTCGGGCAAGATCGAGTATCGGGTGAAGGATGTGGACGTCGACAGGATGTTCCAGTCGGTGATCGAGATGGTGACGCCGCAGCTCGGCGAGAAAGAGCTGCAATTGAAGTCGCCCGATACGCCGACGCGGCTCTGCGTGTGCGCTGACGAAGACAAGACACGGCAAATCCTTCTAAATCTTTTGGCGAATGCGCTCAAGTTCACGCCCCCGGGAGGAACGATCTCACTGGCCGGAAGCGGCACTGACAAAGAAGTGGCGATCGAAGTGAGCGATACTGGAATCGGAATTCCGGTTGATAAACTCGAGAGTATTTTCGAGCCTTTCGTGCAGGCAAAAGGCGCGATCAGGTCGAGCGATCAGGGCGTGGGACTGGGCCTGGCGATCAGTCGGCAGCTGGCGCGGGCGATGGGTGGCGATTTGAAAGTGTCGAGCACCGTTGGGGAAGGGTCGACGTTCACTTTGACTTTACCGCGATCGACTTCACTTCCTGTTTAGCTCCATTACCCAGATGTCGCTTTCACGGGAACCAACCGTGAAGTAGATGTGACCCTGGTCGACCGCAAAAATTCCGCGGTATAACTGTCTGAGCGGGTCGGACAGCTCCAAGAGAAGTTTGCTGGGCCCCCCGACAGAAGGCATCACCCGGAACGAGCGCAGGCCATTGTGCTCCGCGCAGTAGTAAATGAGCTCCGAGTCGGCAGACCACACGAAGCCACCTGGAAACGGGCAAATATCTCTGGTCAATACCTGACCTGCGCCGGGTTGGCCAACCGGCCCGTCGGCTGGATCGTGAGTCAACTGCTGCGCATCGCCGCCACCGACCGGCACTTTGTAAATGTCCCCGTTGCCATTCAGGTTCGAGTCGTACGCCAGCCACTTGCCGTCGTGCGAGACGGACACCGCTCACCGCCTGGCTGTAGATGTCGCGCGCTCCGCCCAGGTTGGAAACAAAGAGGACGTGCTTGCCGTCTGGCGCCCAGGCCGGACTCATATTGAGGTGCGACGCGTCGGAGATGCGAACTGCGTCTCCGCCGTCGGGTGACATCACCCAAATGGAGCTGGCAGCAAGATTTCCCAACGAACCCCAATCCACGAAATCGATGTTTCCGCTGACGTAGGCGATACGCGTGCCGTCTGGCGACGAGGGCGGAGCAAGTGCATGTTGACCGAGCGCTGAGGACAACGGCGTTCTTTGACCGAGGGCCGAGAACTAACGGCATTGCTGAACGCGGACTAATTGAGGATTGCAGACAACCGAGGACGGTCCTCTTTAGTCTGCACTCTGCAATTAGTCCGCGATCATAGATGCAGTTGGTCCTCAGCCCTCGGTCCATACTAACTGCGGACTCATGCCCCACAGCTAACGTCGGCTGCGTTCGCGATCATATTGCGGTAATTCTCGGGATCGAGCTGCGCCCCCGCGGCCGCGAAGTATTTCTCCCAAAAACTCCGGATCGCTGCACCGCGCGCGCTGCTCACGTCCGCGCCCGACACTACGACGCACACATCCCGCAGCTGCGGGATCCTTCCCTCCGACGACAAGTGCTTGATCCACGCGTCCGTCGGAATCGCATCGCGGGTCGTCATCGTCACGTCCGGCGTGTCGTTGATCATGTCCGAGAGGAGCAGCAACGTCCGTCGGGTATTGCTCGCAGGCCGAGAGTAGTCCGCCGCGCGAACCAGGGTCCCGAGGATGTCGGTGTTCCTGATTTCCTTTGCGCGGGTCGTGTCGAAAAGGATCTGCGCCTGCATTCTGGCGATCGCCTTGAAATCGTCCAGACGTCTCAGCTCCGACGGTCCAACCTTTCCCGGATTCCGAGGGCTACGCGTGCTGTCCGACCACTGCCGAGCGGGCGTCTTCCCGCCCTGATACATCTCGACCAGGGTCAGCTTGTCGCCAACTTCGAGCTTGTCGATCAGGGCATTCAACAATTGCTTGGATTCAGCGAGCTCGTTCCGCGTGCGACTGCCCGAGATGTCGATTCCCACCACATACGAATGGGACTGGTGAGGCAGTACGCCGCCGTCGGCTCCCGCGCACGCAAGCGCGGCACCGGTGATTGACGCAACGAGAAGATTGTTTTTCATAGCACTCTCGCTGCGGGCAGTTGCTGCATGCCTGCCGAAGAGAAGCCCACGACGCGGGCGTATTCGCGATTGAGTCCGTCGAGGTCGCGGAGGAGCTGATCGAATTCGATCGGAGTGCGGAATTCCACGCTCTCGTCGAGCTCAGGCAGCGGAATCAGGTACGGCTCCTTGAACGCGAGAATGCTGGCCGTATCGAGCCGTCTCAGCACTGCGTTCTGTCCGCGGAACTGCGGGATCACGCTCTGAAGCGCGGCCTGCTTTCCACGCCAATCGCGCAGTGGATTCGATTGCACCAGATGATTGATCCGCCCCGCTTCCGTCTGCGCCGCGTTCTCCGCGGATTGTGCAGTGTGTTTGAGCTTGATCGCGTCCGCGTCGAGCCGCTGAATTTTTCTTCGCATCAGCGCGAGAAGCGGGTGCTCCCCACGCTTGTCGGACAGCTCCTCCTTCTTGTAGACGAAGCCGAGCGTCATGGCCGCGAAGACGAGGCCGAGATTGAGATACAGGATTGCAGTGTTGATGCGTTGCACCGTGATCGCGTACGCAGCATCGTCGGTGTGCTGCTGGAGAGTCCGCGTCGCCTCGAGCTCGCGTTGGGTCGTCGCAGCAGTCAGTGTCAGATCGGTTCCCGCCGCGGCTTGTGCCACGCGAGCCTGCTGCAGCGAGACACTATCGGCGTGCACGCGATCGGCGGCCGTCGTCGCAATCTGAGCGCGAGCGGAATACATGAACAGCAGCACAAAGACCACTCCAGCGGCGGCGGCGGTGAAGACGATGAGATTCTGCCGCCGATTGCCGCGGATCGACGTCGACGCGAGCGGTGATTCCTTGACGCTGAAAGCGACGATCGACCGGAGCGAAGATCCCGCCGTCTTTCCGAGGAGCACGAGTATGACGACCGCGACGAGGGCGACGACGAAGGCCTCGAAATGCAGCAGCATGTCCTGCATCACGACGAACGGTCCGGCGAGCCAGGAATTGTTTTCCGCGACTTCGCCAAGACTCGAAGCGAGCTGAACGAGAGTGGAATCCATCGGCAGCAGCAGACGGAACACCGGGAAGTTGGCCGTGAACTCCGCGGCGGCCAGGATGCCGGCGAAGATCCAGAACCCCGCCGAGCTCTTGAAGATTCGGTCATAGCTGACCGTTGATTTGTCGGCTTCCCCGGCGCGCGTCGCGTTCTCGATCTCCTGCTCGGCCGCGTGTCGCTCGTTGGTGTTGGCCTCGATGGCGTAGATCATCGCGCGGAATGTCGTGATCTGTCCGCTCAGAACGGCGCTGCCCGCCTGAATCGCGTCCTGCATTTTGATGGCGACGCGATCGTGCCACTGTCGATAGAGCTCTGTGCATTTCATGCCGAGCACTTGTTCGGGCTCCACGGGCGTGTCGCGCGGGACGTCGTGTCGCGGCAGACCCTTCTCCGCCCATTCGCCGGCGAGCTTCGACGCTTCCTGTTCGATGACATAGAGCTCGCGATTGAACCAGTAGTTCGTGTTCTTGGTGATCGCGTAGACGCCGTTGCCCTCGGGATCAAGGTCGGGAGCGGGTTTTCGTACGAACCACGATCGAATTCTTTTTGCGAGCAAGCGGGATTTTTCCCAGAGGGGAGTGAGCGCGCGCAGACGCGATGGCTCGGCGTACGCGTAAACGCGACTGGCGATGCGCGGCGGGGGAGCAGAGGTGCCGTTGCCGTTGCTGCTGCCGTTTCCGTTGCGGGATGTGCTCAGGCCATCGATCTGGCCGAGCGTTTCGATCGGAGGTGAGATCTTGTCCACGATGCCTCTCCATCTTTGAGGGACGGGTGCGCGCCCTCTACTCCGGCTGCTTAGGGCAGGTCCGGGTATCGACGGCTATCCCCTATTCCGCCAGACTCGTACCGCAGCTCTGCAGTACCCCAAAAGGCAGGTTAGTTGCCGGAATTCCCGTCCCGGGTCCTTATTGCACTACGCACGGGACCCGCCGGCGGTTCAAACTCGGCCGGCGGCACCTTCGTCCGGAGTGTGGCCTATCGACTCCTCGGCGGAGTTGTGGCCGGAGCCGCAGCAGGGGCCGCCAGAGGCAACGTCGTTAGCGCGTTCTCTGCACTCCTGATAGCCAGTAACGCGTCGACTACGACCGGATCGAAATGGCATCCGCGGTTTGAGACGATCGCTGCGACTGTTCTCTCGGCCGGCCACGCGGGTCGATACGGCCGCTTGTGCGTGAGAGCGTCGAGGAAATCGGCCACGCTAACGATCCGTGCTTCCATTGGGATGGCGTCCTCCGCCAAACCATCCGGATAGCCTTTTCCATCCCAGCGCTCGTGATGGCTCCGGGCAATCCGCTCCGCCGTTTGAACGAGCGCTGACCGTCCGCCGGCCAGCATCGCTGAGCCGATCGTGACGTGCGTTTGCATGACGCGCCGCTCCGCGCGGGTCAGGCGTCCTCCTTTGAGCAGGATTCCGTCGGGAATTCCGATCTTCCCGACGTCATGGAGCGGCGAGGCGCGGCGAATCAGATCGACCTCGGTTGCCGGCAGTCCAACCTCTTTGGCAAGGAGCGCTGCCAGCCGTCCAACCCGTTGCGTGTGCTCTCCCGTTTCATCATCGCGAAATTCGCTTGCCGCCGCGAGCCGCTGGAGAATCTCCAGCTGCGCGTCCTCGAGCTCGCGCGTACGCTCGGCCACTCGCTGCTCGAGGAGCTCATTCTGGCTGCGAACCGTGGTGTAAAGGGAACGCGTCTCGAGCAGGTTTTCGAGCCGCAGGACTACTTCGGTTGCGTCGAACGGCTTGGTGAGAAAATCCTTTGCGCCACCGGCCAGCGCGCGTCGTTTTATCTCGTCGCTCGAATCGGCGGTGAGCATCAGCACCGGGAGGTAGCCACCGCTAAGCTGCGGGCGTATCGACTCGAGCACACCAAATCCATCGAGCTGCGGCATATGCAAGTCGAGAAGAATCAGGTCCGGCCTCCACGTCGCCACGAGCCCGACACCAGTCTCCGGATCGGTGGTGCTGTTCACTGACACGAATCCGGCGCTACGCAAGATGCGCTTGAGCGCCTCGATGTTGGCCTGGTGATCGTCGATGATCAGGATGCGCGCCTGACTCGCGACGTTGGCGCGCACGAGTGCGACGCCCGACGCTTCGGTTTGTGGCTCGATGCGCTCAGAAGCGCGTGTTGGTGCCGACATGCGGCGAAAAGCGCTCGCGAGAGTAGGAGGAGACTGGCTGGAATACGTCGGGCTTAAGACGATCGGCCCGGCCGTCAGTATCCGACTTTTTCTGGCGCGGCGATAGTCGGGATTTGTTCGGTAAAAGGGCAAGCTCATCCGTGACGGGGCCCTGCCCGATCAGTCAATTTTACATAAGTGTACTTCCCAAGCTCCTTTCACTGCATCCACTATGGCAAGCGTTCGAGAACTCCATCCACGCGCGCCTTTAGACTCTCGCCACCGCGTTGGCGACATGGTCGCAGAGGTTGCCAGCAAGTATGCCGCCCAGATGAATGGCTGCGAGTTCGCCGGCCTCCTCAGATCGAGGCGTCTGGACCGCCGTCGTTATGTCTCCTTCATCGCCAATCTCTATCCCTGCGTCATCGGCTTCAATCGCGGGCTCATTCGTAGCATCGCCAAGGTCGACCACGTCCTGCATAGCACGTTCATCATGAACCTGGCGGAGCAGCTCCTCGAGGAGCAGGCCCATAACCAGATGTGGCGGACAAAGCTCGACGTGTTCGGCGTCAATCACCAGGCGCTGTACTCGGACCTCAGAGATTACCTCGGGCGATTCTCTCCGGCGGATCTCGAGCGCATGACACGCGAGGTGCTCTCGGCGCTGACCAAAGATCCAAACGACTATGCGCCGGGCGCATTTCCCTATCCACCGTTCCCCGAACCGGTCCTCGCGCTGTATCATCAGTTTTTCATGACGGCCACATACCAGCACATCAACTACTGGGAACACTTCGCGAGTCAGAGCGCGATCGAGATGGCCATCTACTCGGTCGTTTCAACCACAGTGCTTCCCGGCGTCCAGGGTCATCCCGAGCTTGACGGCGGACCGGCGACGCTCCGCTGGTGGACGGAACATGCAAAGGCAGACGAGAAATCAGGGACGCGCACCGACGAGGAAAAGCATCTCGACATGTCACGCCTCGCGCTCAATCGCAGCGAAGCGGCGAATTCGATGAAGGACGCTGTCGTTGGGCGCGCCGAGGATGCGCTACGCCTGTTCTCCGCGGCGATGACGTGTCAGATCGTCGAGAGTGAGCGGTTTCCACTCGACCGCTACGTGGAGACGCGCGCGCTTCGCACGGGTACGCGGTGAGACGTACCGATGCAGACGCTGACTCGTCGATCTGAGCCGTCATGCTGAGACTCTTCAAGGCCACCGACCCTCACGATGGCGATTCGTCGCCTGACCCCGAAGAGGCAATAGCCCTCTTCGAGGCGCTCAGCGACGGCGTCGTAACCACCGACGCGCACGACTGCATCACATACGCCAATCGCGCCGCCGCGGTACTGTTCGGCAGGGACGCCAGAGCGCTCGTCGGTGAGCAGCTGCTGAATCTTTTTGCGCAGGATAGCGCGGAAGTGGTGCGCTTCGGTCAGAGCGCAGCCCGCGACGGACTGCCGCAGTGCTACGACGCCGAAGTCGTGGGTCGAGACGACTGCATGGTCAGCGTTGGCGCCGCGGTCCTCAACGGGGCGAACGGCTCTCGCGGGACGGTGCTCACGCTGCGTGACGTGACCCACACGCGTCGGGCGCACCATGAGCTTGCTCGGTCGGAGTCGCGGTATCGGCATCTCTTCGAGGACGCCAGCGACGCAATCATGACCTTTGACTCGCTCGGCAGATTCACGAGTGTCAATGATGCAGGCGAGCGGATCTCGGGATACCGCCGCGACGAGCTGATTGGCCGCTTCTTCGGACCGTTGCTCCCCATAAGCGAGCTGCCCCGCGCCGTCATGGAATTTCGGAAAGCCCTATCCGGACAACCGGGACAGTTCGAGTCGATCGTCGTTCGGAAGGATGGCGCGCGCCGGCACATCACCATCATGTATTCGTGTCCGCAGCGCAGTCGCGAGGTCCTGTGTCTCATTCGGGACGCGACGGAAGAGAAGCAGCTCCAGCAGCAGCTGGTTCAGTCCGAAAAGTTGGGAGCGATAGGGCAGCTCGTGAGCGGTGTCGCACACGAGTTGAACAATCCGCTCGCGAGCATAACCGCCTTTGCCCAACTGATGCTTTCCGACGGCAATCTCAACGCGGAAGATCGTCACGCAACCGAGGTCATTGGCAGCGAATCCCGACGCGCCGCCCGCATCGTTCACAACCTGTTGACGTTTGCACGGCAGCACAAAGCCGAGAAAACCTACGCCGACATCAATCAGGTCGTGGAGAACACGCTGGAGCTGCGCGGCTACGATTTGAGCGTGCGCGGGATCCAGATGGACCGCGTCTACGCCGATCCACCGCCGTGCACCATGGTCGACGCGTATCAGATCCAGCAGGTGGTTCTCAACCTCGTCACGAACGCGCAGCAGGCGATGTCGACTGTCGAGCGCGCCCATCATCGGCTTACAGTGCGGACGCAGCAACATGCCGAGAGCGTTCGCATCGAAATCGAGGACACCGGCCGCGGTATTCCGGCGGACAGTCTGGAGCGGATCTTCAATCCGTTCTACACGACGAAGCCGGTCGGTCAGGGCACCGGCCTCGGACTGTCAATATCGCTGGGCATCATTAGCGAGCACGGAGGCCGCATTTGGGCGGAGAACGTGCCGGGCGCCGGTGCGAGGTTCTGCGTGGATCTGCCGCGCGTTGCTCCGTCGCCAAGCAATGACTCGACTGAATCAGCTCCAGCGACCACGCTACGGCACGGGCTCCGGATACTTGTCGCAGATGACGAAGCGCCAATTCGGGCAGCGCTTTCGCGTTTCCTGGAAAAGTCGGGGCACGTCGTCGTCGCGGTCGATAGTGGAAGCGGCGCGCTCGCGGCGGTGCGCGACGCCGCCTTCGACAACATTTTCCTCGACATACGAATGCCCGATATCTCTGGCCAAACCGTCTTCGAGGAATGGCAACGCGATCGACCGGACCTCGCTCGCCGCGTGGTGTTTCTCACCGGCGACATCGTCGGCGCCGACCTGCAGCGGTTCCTGTCGGGCACCGGGCAGCCGTTCATTGCCAAGCCGTTCGATCTCGACGTGGTGCTGGACACCCTGAGTCGATAGAGATCAGAAGCCCAGATCCAGCCTCGCGTGATCTCCCTTGACGCGCTTCCCTTGACGGGCTGACGATCCAGCCATAAGCTGGCGACGTCTACGTTGGCCTCGGCTCGTTCACCGGAACTGCGCCAAGCAGGAGGCACGATGAACCACACGACGAGAAGACTCGCGCTGATGGGCTCGACGGCGTTTGCCATCGCCACACTTTCACAGAACGCCGCCGCGCAGACGGCCGACCAGCGGGCGGTTCGCGCGGCGTCCGACGCCTGGCAGCGTTATGTCGCCGCGCAGAACGTCGACAGCATTATCGCGCTTCAGACTCCAGAGGCCGTACTCATGATGGCCAACAGCCCCGTTTTGAAAGGCGCCAATGCTGTTGGCGCCGGGTGGGCGGACCTGGTCAAGCTTCCCGGTCTATCAATGCACTGGATGCCGGAGCGGATCGACGTCCTCAGTCCAACTTCCGCCATGGAGTACGGCACCTACACCGATTCGTACGACGGTGCCAACGGCAAAATTAGCGACTCCGGCAACTACGTCACCCTCTGGCATAAGGTGGATGGCAAGTGGAGAGTCGCCTACGACGTGCCAGTGAGCACCATGCCGGCCGCTGCTGCGGCGCCGGCCGAGGCAACCGACTTCCTGGCGCGAAGCGGGGGCGCGTTGACCTGGAACGACTTCGCTCAGCCGGGATTCGCGCCGGGCGCAAAGATCACGGTGCTGCAGGGGAATCCGGCGACGTCGGGGCAATTTGCGCTGCGTCTGAGCCTGCCCGACGGATATCAGGTTCCGCTGCATTGGCATCCAAACGCGGAGACTGTGACGGTCATCTCGGGCGCCGGCCAATTCGGGATGGGGAACGCCGTCGACATGAGCACAGCCAATAGCTTCAGCGCGGGCGACTATGTCTACATTCCGGCGCGGCACCCGCATTTTCTGCAGGCGCGCGGTGCGACAGTGCTACAGGTCACGGGCAATGGCCCGTTCCAGCTGAACCTCGGCGTGCCAAAGTAGGCGTTTATTAAGATTTTATGGCTGACGGCGGGGACCACGTTGTTGACGGCGTTGTGTTCCTCGCCCGCGCTCGCGCAGACCGGTAACGGCGCTCCCGCGGACACGGCGGCAGTACCGCAACTCGATACTGTCGTCGTGACGCCGGGCCGTTCCGCAACGAGCATTCGCGCATCCACCGTCGCAGTGACTGCCGTTCCAGGGTCCTTGATCCGAGCGCTTCCCTTTCGTTCCGTTGGCGATGCTCTCGCGGTCGTACCAGGAATTGCGGTCCTCGACGCGAGCTCGCTCGGTGGAGATCCCCGAATCATCGCGCGTGGTTTTTACGGCGGAGGGGACACCGACTACGTGCCGGCCGAGATCGATGGAGTGCCGATCGCCGCGCTGGGATCGGGTGCGGTGGATTGGACGATGCTGCCTCCCGACGCATTCAGTCGACTCGAGGTCGTGCGCGGCGCGACATCGTACATGCACGGTGATGCCGCCCTGGGCGGAACGCTCAACGAGATCATCCCCGTCTCGCCGGCGGAATTGTCGTGGCGCGCGGCCGGCGGCTCGTACGGCGTTGCCGACGGTGCGCTGCACGCGACACACGGTCTTGGGGATGTCGCCGCCGGACTTGCCGCCGATTACCGATCGTCGAATGGCTACCGCATCGGCGAGAACTCGACCGCGGCCAATCTGCACGCAAAGATCGAGAGGTATGGCGCTGCGTCTTCTCTCTCGGGATTCATCCTGCTTCACGGACGCGAATTCAAGGATCCCGGTCCGCTCCTGTCGACGACGCTCGACCGTCGCGCGCAGAATGGTTTTTTTCGCTTTGACAATCTTTCAGATCGGGTCGATCGCGCGGGCATCACCGGCACGCGACTGATTGGGTCCGCCAAAGCATCCGGATACGTCGTTGGCGAGTACGCCACCGACCGAACGGTGAAGACGCTTCCACTCTCGACCGATTTCGCCGATACCAAGCTGCGGCGCACCAAAGCGCCTCGCATTTTGACTTCGGGACAGGTCGAGCTCGGCGACGATGTCCCGGGAGAGTGGGGACATCTCGTCGCGGGCGTGGACGCATCCGCCGGCAGACTCACTTCGCAATACTCTGACGTCGTCACCGGCGATCAGACCGCGTACGCGAATTCGAACGGAGCGCCGAGCGCGGCAACGCCGCCATCGAGAGCGAGCAGAACGTCGGTCGCCGGATTCATGAATTGGCAGCTGCGCCCTGTCGCACCGCTGCGCCTTACACTCGGCGCGCGCGCAGACCGGATCGCGGATAAGTTCGTGCCCAGCAGCGCAGACGGCGGCAGCACTCTTAGCAAGACGCACAAAGCGGTGAGCCCGCGTGTGGCCGTGAATCTTGAATTGCCATCGTCCCAACGAACGACGACGAACATTTTTCTGGCGGCCGCTCGGGCGTTCAAAGCGCCGACGCTCGATCAGCTCTTCGACGATCGTCACATACCAATTCCAGTCGCGCCGTTCTCCGCAGCCATCTCGAATCCGGATCTCGTTCCGCAGCACGGCAACTCGATCGAGGGTGGGCTCTATGAATCCTGGAGACTGTCAGGAGCATCTCGTGTCGACTGGTCGGCGGCTTTGTACCGCGAGAAGATGCGAGACGAGCTGGATTTCGATTTGACCAACTTCCGATACATCAACATTGGCCGCAGCCTCCATCGGGGCGCTGAGCTGGGAGTTACGTGGGAGATGCCCGGCGAGTGGCTCGCGTTCGGCAATTTCGCGCAGCAGCAGGCGGTCGCGATTGGCGGCGTCAACGACGGCAAGCAGTTGAAGGCGATACCGCGACGTGTCGCATCCGCCGGGGTAAACGCAACGCTTTGGCGCGGACTCACAGCGGGCGCGGTGGCGACGTCTCTGACCGGCGCGTATATCGACGACCAGGATCTCGTCGCCCTGCCCGGGTATACGCGCGTTGACGCACGAGTCGGGATTCCGTTCGGACGCGCGCGAGTGACGATCGACGTGATGAACGCGCTCGATCGCCGCTACGACGCTACGGCGTTTCCCGATCCGGCCGGCTCGGCGGCGATCTTCCGCTATCCGGCCGCCGGACGCACGTTCGTTATCGGACTGGAAGCCAGGTGACAGCGGGAAGCGGGAAGCGGGAAGCGGGAGGCGGGAAGCGGGAAGCGGGAGGCGTGACGCGGGAAGCGGGAGGCGGGAAGTGGGAATAGAGTTTGACACCGTCGGGCGATTCGGAGTCATGGGGAAGACAACCACTCCTGTCGCGGCAAATATTCTGCTCGTTGCTTTCCTGCATCTTGCCGGCTGCACAGTATCCCACACGGGCACACCTGACGTGAAGCCCGGAGTTCAGTCCACGCCATTCGGAACGATCGCAACGGGCCAGACCGCCGAGCTGTTCACCTTGAAAAACGCACACGGCATCCAGGTGCAGCTCACGAACTACGGTGGGATAATAACGTCGATCAAAACGCCCGACCGCGCCGGTCGGTTCGCTGACATCGTCCTCGGCTACGACGATCTCGCCGGATATCTCAAAGATTCGCCGTACTTCGGAGCAATCGTCGGTCGTTACGCAAACCGGATCGCGCGCGGGCACTTCACGCTTGACGGCGCTACTTACACGCTCGCAATCAACAACGGGCTTAACGCTTTGCACGGTGGACTTCGCGGGTTCGACAAAGTCATTTGGACCGCGGAGTCGTTTCAGAATCAGGACGGTCAAGGTGTAGCTCTCAACTATACGAGTGCGGACGGAGAGGAAGGATATCCCGGAACGCTCCACGTCCGAGTCACGTATACGCTGACGCCCGACAATCGATTGATTGTCGATTACGCCGCGACAACCGACAAGGCTACGCCGGTGAATCTGTCGCAGCACACATACTGGAACTTGGCCGGCAACGGCGCGCGCGACATTCTTGGGCACGTTCTCACGATCAACGCCGACGCGATCACGCCGGTCGATTCGACTCTGATTCCCACTGGCGAGATCGCGCCAGTCGCGGGCACACCATTCGACTTTCGCACGCCTACCGCAATCGGCGCGCGAATCGATCAGCGAGAGAACACGCAGATTCGCTACGGCAACGGCTACGACCACAACTTCGTGCTGGATCGTGGCAACGCCAGGGCGGACGCACTCGTTCATGCCGCCCGAGTCGTCGAGCCTTCGAGCGGGCGGACACTCGACGTCTACACCACCCAGTCCGGACTGCAGTTCTATTCCGGCAATTTTCTCGACGGCACCATCACTGGCAAAGGCGGCAGCGTCTATCGCTTTCGATACGGTTTGGCGCTCGAGACCCAGCATTATCCCGATTCGCCGAACCATCCGAACTTCCCGTCGACGATACTGCGACCGGGACAGGAGTTCCGGTCGCGCACTGTGTTTCAGTTTGGGGTAACGCAATAGCGCGGCCCGGAGCTATTTCACGAGCTCCGCCGTCGCCGTCGCTCCATTCATCTGCGCCAGCACCGTCACCGACTTCACCGGACGCCGACTGGCCTTATCCACCCACAGCGTAGTGCTCTCACCCGTTCCACCGTCAGCCGGAGCGATCTCGACCTTCCACGCATCGAACGTTCCGGCGGGCACAATCACCTTCTCACTGCCCACAACCTTGAGCGATCGTGTGCTTACCGTCTGTGACATGACGTCGAAATTGCGAAAGCTGGTCGCGTAGCCCTCCGCGAGGGGCAGCGTCGCAACAATATCCGGCGCACCCGGACCGTCAGCAAACAAATCTCCGCCGAGGTCGGCGGCGATCGCACGATCCTGCCCGTTCATCGACATCTTACCGGTCGCCTTGTTACCAGCGTACGAGACTTCCACGACCGCCGGTCCCTGATGTATCACGCGGTTGCGCAGCAACAGCGTTCCCTTGTCGACGGTTCCGACATCGGTTACCTCGCCCCTCGGCGACGAAGCTGCCTCACTCACGACCCACGCACCACTCGAATCCTTGACTGTGCGCACTAGCTGCATCGCGATCGACTGCCCGCTCGCCGCGAGCTGCAAGTTGTAAGTCGCGCTGCCTGGCGTCAGGTCTTCCGTCGGCTTCGGTGCGGTCGTCGGCACATCGACTTTCCTGGCTAGCACGACGGTCTTGGGATCAACCGACAACACCGTCATCCGCTCGGCGATCGCCGGTGTCATGGTCTCCTCGTATCGGCCGCCCAAATGCTTCGCCAGAAATTTTTCGGCGGCCGTGAAGAGCACGAGATTATTGATTGGCCGAGCGAAGCCGTGGCCCTCGTCGGGCGCGAGGATGTACTCGACCGGGAAGCCGCGCTCCCGGAGCGCCACGACAATCTGCTCCGACTCGGAGCGGTTGACGCGTGGATCGTTGGCGCCCTGCACGACGAGTAGCGGGGCTTTGATCTTGTCGGCGGAATTGATTGGTGATTGGCGGCGCAACTGAGCGAGACCCGCCGGCGTGTTCGGATTTCCCATCCGCTCGTTGAAGACGGTGCGAACGGATTCCCAGTAGGGCGGAATTGACTTGAGCAGAGTCAACAGGTTGGAAGGTCCTACTATAGAGACTCCCGCTGCATAGACATCGGGTGTGAAAGCGAGCCCGGCGAGAACCGCGTAGCCGCCGTACGAGCCGCCGAGTATGCCGACGCGTTTGGGATCGACTGTGCCTTGCGCGACGAGGTAGCGCACGCCATTGGTGAGGTCATCCTGCATCTTCTGACCCCATTCATTGTTGCCGGCGTTCAGGAATTTCTTCCCGTATCCGGTAGACGATCTGAAGTTCGGCTGAAGAACCGCGTACCCGCGATTGGCGAGAAACTGCGCGATCGGATTGTAGCCCCAGTTGTCTCGCGCCCACGGTCCGCCATGCGGGAAGACGACGAGCGGAAGATTCTTCGGTGCGACGCCAACAGGAAGTGTCAGATAGGCGGGAATGACGAGACCGTCGGTCGACGCGTAGCTGATCGGCTTAGAAACAGCGAGCGCTGCGCGCGGCAGCTTGTCGTAAGCGCGGTACTGGAAGGTGAGCTTTTTCGTGTTGCGATCGAAGATGTAGCGCTCACCCGGCTCACGATCGCTCGACGCAACCACCATCCAGATGCGCTCATCGTTAGTGGTGGATGTGACATTCACCTCTTTTCCAGGCAACTTGCTCTGAAGAAGCTTGTAGTCGCTCTCCCAGTTGGGATTCTTCCAGTAAATGCGGGTACGATCGTCGGCGTAGGTAGTTGCGACGAGGTCGTTGGTAAGATCGGAGAAAATCGCGCCGCCGAAATCCACACGATTCATCGGATCGGATTCGACGAGCTGTTCGGTCTTCGTCGCCGGGTCGAAGAGCACAAGCCGAGTGAGATCCGGTGTACCCTTGTTGGTCTCTATGTAGACTTTGCTGTCGTCCTTGCTGAAGCGATCAGGTCCGCAGCTCTCAAAAACGCTGCACGAATAAACCTGGGCGAAGCCATTCGGATCGACGCGGAGAATCTCGGTGTCGCCCGCGTCGGTGGTGCGGGTTGCCAGTCTCAGGTTGCCGGCGTTGTCAAAGAGCCAGCCGGAGATCCGTTCAGTGTTCTGGCGCACGAGGGTGCGCTCGCCGGTCGAGATGCGAACGCGATAGAGATCGTGCCAGGCTTTGTCGCGATCGTTGAGGCCAACATAAATGATGTCTGGATCATTTTTCGGCACCGAGAAGATCTCAGCTCGAACGCCTTTCGCGTCGGTGAGATTGCGCGCGACAGGAACCGCGGCACCGGCGACCGGCGCGGCTGCGGGATCGACCGCGTAGACGTTGAAGTTCTCGTCGCCGCCCTGATCCTGGACGAAGAGAATGTATTTGCCGTCGCGGCTCCAGAAATAGCCGGGTATCGGCCGCTTGGTATCGTTCGTTATGAGCTTCGCGTTCGCGTAAGAATCGTTGATGCCCTTCACCCAGATGTTACGCGTGTCTTTGTACGGTTTGAGAAAGGAGACGTACCGACCGTCGGGCGAAATCTGGGCACCGGCGATTTCCGGGTTGCCGAAGAACAGCTCGCGGTCGATGAGCGGAGGCAGCTTGCCTGACTGCGCGACGCTGATCGATGGCGCGGTGAAAGCAATCGCTATTGCCAGAAACCAGCGCGCATTGATGGATCTCATTTATTCCTCTTTATTAACGGAGTCAGCGGCGAGACGATGGAGCAGCCTGTTCCAAACCGACCACCAAGATAAGGGTGCGCTGCCAGGAGGCCAACCTATATTTCGGCACACGTCCGCCTAAGGGGAGCGATAATGTGCACGTTATGTCGGTATCGCTTCGCGGTCCTCTTTCTTTTCGCCCCGCTCTTCACCACCGCTGCCCAGGGACGAAGTCAGTGGAATCGCGAACACGCGCGCGCGTGGGCCGATTCAACCGGCTGGCTCGTCGGCAGCAACTTCGCGCCGAGCACTGCGATCAATCAGCTGGAGATGTGGCAGGCCGCGACGTTCGATCCGGCGACCATCGATCGCGAGCTCGGTTGGGCCGAATCGCTCGGCATGAACACCATGCGGGTGTTCCTGCACAATCTTCTCTGGCAGCAGGACTCTGCTGGATTTCTCGATCGAATGGATCAGTTCCTGACGATTGCGCAGCGGCATCACATCAGGCCGATGTTCGTCCTGTTCGATGCGGTGTGGGATCCGTTGCCGCACCTGGGGCCGCAGCGCGCGCCGATCCCGCATCTGCACAATTCAGGATGGGTGCAAAGTCCCGGCGCGGCGATTCTCTCCGATACCGCACGCTACGAGAAGGAGTTGCGTGGGTACGTGCAGGGAGTCGTCGGCAGATTCGCGAAGGATCGCCGAGTTGTTGCATGGGACATTTTCAATGAGCCGGACAATACGAATCGTCCGGCATACATCGCGTACGAGCCGATCAACAAGCCGGCGCTGACGCTGATCCTGATGCGAAAGGCTTTCGCCTGGGCGCGAGAAGAAAATCCATCGCAGCCGCTAACGGCCGCGCCGTGGCTCGGCGACTACGTCGATCCGGCGCGGATGCGTCCGGCGACGAAGTTCATGCTCGACAACTCCGACGTCGTCACCTTTCACAGCTACGACGACAGCGCGACGGTGGAGAAACTGGTCACCGCCCTCGAGCGCTACGGCCGGCCGATCATCTGCTCGGAGTACATGGCTCGCCCGCGCGGAAGCACATTCCAGGCTATCCTGCCGATCCTTGCGCGCCGACATGTTGGCGCGATCAACTGGGGTTTTGTCTCGGGAAAGACGCAGACCATCTATCCGTGGGATTCGTGGACCAACGAGTACACGGCGGAGCCTAAGGTATGGTTTCACGACATCTTCCGGACCGATGGAACGCCGTACGATTCGGCGGAGGTACAGTTGATTCGCGCGCTTACCGGGAAGGCACGGGCAAGCTCTCTGAGGACCGAGGGCCCAGGACCAAGTGCATCTATGAACGAGGACTGATTGAGGAGTGCGGACTAGTGAGGACGGTCATCGATAGTCCGTACTCCTCGATTAGTCCGCGATTATCAATGCAGTTGGTCCTGGGCCCTCGGTCAAGAATGCCGTTAGTCCTGCGACTTGGGTCCGCTGGTATCAGCGCTTAGTCCTAGGGATACCGCTCGCCCGCTCGCGGGGAATAATCGCGAGAAGAAGTCGTCGAATTTCTTCGAGATTGTCGAGGCGATTGCGTATGACATCGCCCAGAACGGGCCGCGCCGCTTGATACCAATTCAAGCTCTCGCGTACGGAGCCGAGAGCGTATTCGAAGATCCGCGACCGATCCTTGCCCGAGCTGCGCGAATAGCCTTCACTCAGATTGGCCGAAATCGAAGCCACGGCGGCGTACAGCTGACCAGCAATTGGTTCAGTCACAGCGTCCGCACTCAAGGCTTTCTCATCCTGCCATGCTACTTCGAGCAGGTCAGTCGCGAGTCGATACGCTCGCATGCGAAATAAAGGATCATTCGCTGTTTCATGAGAGATTGCAGGCCCGAAATGCGACATACTCTAATCTGCGTCGGAGGACGCTCACGGCAGAATCGTTTTAATCGCCGCGTATCCCCCCTATTCTTACCAAACCGTCCTCGGCCCTCAATCAGTCCGCGATCATAGATGCACTTGGTCCTCGGGCCTCAGTCCTTTACAGCGATTACGAACTGCTAATCTCCCCCACAATCTTCCAAACGCCCCCGACGTTTTTCCAGACGTTCAGAAACGTTCCGCTCGACTTCACGGGCTTGCCGTTCGGCCCATCCGAAGTCCCCCTGAAGGTGCCGTAGTCCCAAGCCATCGAGTGGTCGGCCGAGAAATTGACGCCGCCACTTTGGAATGTGGCATCGCGCGAATTCGACTTAACGGCCTGGGTGTAAGCCTTTCGCAGGTCGGACGTGCCCTTGACGACGGTCTTTCCGAGTGATACGACGCTAGGGTCGTAGTAAACCATCAGCGAATCGACGTGCTTCGACGCCATCGCGCGAAGGAACGCCGAGTCGGCGCCAAGGATTTGTGCGCGTGCGGCGTTCTCGTCGAAGGAGCCCGTCGCGGTACTTGAGCTCACCGAACTGGACGGTCCCGCGGAATCTGCGGTCGCGGGCGTCGGCTTGTTGCAGCCGGACAAAAGGAGAAAGCCAATCGTGAGCAGAGCGACACCTGAGTTGCGCATACTCCCTCCAGTTTTTTTTTGGCCGCACTAACCTACGATTCGCCAGTCGACTGAGCAACAGAAATCCCGCTTCCCGCTGTCCCGCTTCCCGCTTCCCGCTTCCCGCTTCCCGCTTCCCAACCATAACTCCACACCTGTTGTCCAATCGTCATTCTTCCCGCTCACCCGGAGATTCATAGTGCGCGCATTCATAACTGCCCTCTACGCAGCAGGAATTCTCGCCGCTGCGCCATCGGCAGCCCAGAGCGTGAAGACTCTCGATACCGCGGATGTGCGCGCGTGGCGGGACGATCTCGCCTTCCTGCGGAAGGAGATGCCCGCACATCACCCGAATCTCTTTCACCAGATGACGCCAGCGCAGTTCGACAGCGCGCTCAATTCGATCAGCGAGCGACTTCCGACGCTGGCGCGACATCAGGTCATCGTCGAGCTGCAGAAGCTCGATGCGATGGTCGGCGACGGACACTCCAGCGTCGGCCCGTGGCGCGACAGCGCGATCGCCTTCCATACGCTGCCGATCGCGCTCTACTGGTTCGAGGAGGGCATCATCGTCCGCGCCGCCGACTCCGCGCACGCATCACTCGTCGGCGCCAAAGTCGTGGCCATCAATGGAATGCCGATCGACTCGGCGGCCGCCCGCATCAGGCCGCTCATAAGTCGCGACAACGAGATGGGAGTGCGCGCGTTCACGCCGTTCTTCATGGTGATGCCGGAGATTCTTCAGGCAACGGGGATCGTCCCGGACATGCAGCGAATCCCGCTGACCCTCGAGCAAGATGGCAAACGGCGGACGGTCACCCTCGCACCGGCTGGATTGTTCCCGATGATGACCGGTGATGCAGATCGCGGCTGGATGAAACGCGCCGGCTGGGTTGACGCGCGTGACCAGGCGCCGACGCCACTCTGGCTGAGCGATCAAACGAACATGTACTGGTTCAAGTATCTGCAGGACGCGCGCACGCTCTACATGCAGATCAACACCATCCAGCAGAAGCCAACAGATTCTCTGAGCGCATTCGTGGCGCGCGCGATCGCGACGGCAGACTCGTCGGGCGCCGACAAGTTCGTGCTCGACCTGCGCCTGAACGGCGGAGGCAATGGCTACTTCAACAACGACATCATGCTGCCGCTCATCAAGTCGAAGTACGACACGCCCGGACATCTATATGTAGTGACCGGAAGACGTACCTGGTCCGCGGCGCAGATGCTCGTCACCGAGCTGATGAAATACACGACGGCGATTTTCGTGGGGGAGCCGACCGCGTCGCACGGGAACGCTTACGGAGATTCCTATCGGATCGTGCTGCCCAACAGTCATGTGACGGTGCGGGTGTCGACGCTCTGGTGGCAATACCTCGATCCGCGTGACAAGAGGATGATGATCGAGCCGCAGATCAAAGCGCCGCTGACGTTTGCGGATTATATCGCGGGGAGAGATCCAAGCCTGTTGGCCGTCTTGGTATCTCGCTGACCGAGGCGCGAGGACCAACGGCATTGATCAACGCGGACTAATCGAGGAGTACGGACTATCGAGGACCGTCCTCAGTGGTTCTCGATCCTCGATTAGTCCGCGTTCATAGATGCACTTGGTCCTGGGCCCTCGGTCGGCGTGCACTTGGTCCTCGGCCCTCAGTCAGAATGCCGTTAGTCCTCGGTCCTCGACCGGGCTGGTTCCAGCCTATGATGCCGCGTATGATTTACCCTCGCCCCTCGCCTCAGCTCGCATACCTGCCATCGACTATGCCAACCCATGCAGTGAGCTTCCGTAGTCTCCGTAGGTTGATCGCCTTCGCTTGCATCGTTGCGCCAACGACCCCGTCAGTCGCCAGCGCCCAGCTTCGCGACAGAATTTCTGATCTCTTCATCTTCGGCCCAGGCCAGGAGCCGCTCTTTCTCGCCGGGTCCGGCGATCCGAATAATCCCGCTTCGCTGCAAGCGCACGGACGCCATTTCATTCCGTCCTCCAATGCAGAGAACGGCTCGCTCATCTCATTCATAACGGACGCCCTTGGGTCGAGCATCGGGAGGATCCCGACCGGATCCACGAGCGGTGGCGAGACTTTCCGCTTCGAGGGCGGAGTCCCCGTGCGCACATCGACATCGGCGGGACCGATCTTCGCCGAGCGGGCGCAAACGCTCGGACGTGGAAGAGTGCTGGCGGGAATCAGCAGGACAGGCTTCCAGTTCGCGACGCTCCGCGGCGTCGACATGTCGAACATCGATCTCACCTTCACCCACGAGAACGTCAATTTCGACGGATGCAGCGCGCAGTTCGGAGCTGATTGCGCGCTCTACGGCGTGCCGGTGCTGGAGAATGACGTCATCGATTTCCATTTATCCATGAAGCTCAGTGTCAACGTGACTTCGATGTACGTGACGTACGGCGTCAGCGATCGATTCGATGTCGGGCTCGTAGTTCCAATCGTGCAGGCTGATTTCGTTGGTGAGAGTGACGCGCAGATCGAGCCCTTTGGCGGCACTACCGCCGCGCACTACTTCGCGGGCACGCCCGAAAACCCCGTTCTCACGGCGCATCGGCAGAGTCTTGGGTCGTCGGCGGGACTTGGAGACGTCGCCTTGCGCGCAAAGGTGAATCTCCGCGATACGCCCGACGCGAGCTTCGCCGTCCTTCTCGATGGTCGGTTCCCCACCGGTAGTCAGGCCGATCTGCTTGGCGCCGGAACGTTTGCGGGCCGGGCGCTCGTCATCATCAACTCGCGGTTCGGAGATTTTTCACCGCACCTGAACGCCGGCTATCTGCATCACGGTGGCGACCAGGAGAACGACGACGTCCTCGGCACCGTCGGGTTCGATCAGCGAATGTCGGATCTGTTCACTCTCGCGGCGGATCTGGTGACGGAGCTCCAGGTGGGCGATAGCAAGCTGAACCTTCCGGGCCCCGTGACGTTCGATGCGCCATTTCGCCGGACGGTGAATCCGACGAACATTCCCGTGATTCGCGACGACATCGTGAGCGGGTCATTCGGATTCAAGATGGCGCCGGCTCGCAACACCACCGTCGTGCTCAATACACTTTTTCCGTTGAACCGCGGCGGGCTGAGACCGAATCTGGTCTATACGGCGGGAATCGAATACACGTTCTAGCTCAGCGAACGGCTACGAATCTCCACGCGGCGCCCTCGCGCCGAAGCGTCGCGGCAAAGCTCACCGGCTGACTCTGTGCTCTGCCGTCCGAGTTCACGTACTGGTAAGTGCCAACGAGACGCGCGTCTGCTGACGACGCGGTGCCGTCGACTTTCGCGACTCTGAAAGTGACGTTGATATCGCGCGCCGACTGAAAGAACTGCTCAAACCCGCGCTGCTGATCCGCGGTGAGACCGGGATACACGCGACGAATGGCGCCGACATCTTTCGACTCGATCGCGCGCGCGTAGGCTTCGACGATGGGAGCAATGTCACTCGTGGTCGCAGGCGCAGGAGCGACAACAACCGGGTCTTGTGGCGGGGGTTGCACAGGACGAGAGACTGCCGCCGTCTGCGGCTCCACTGTCGCGGCCGACTGCGTTGCGGAGCTCTGAACGGTTTCCTGAGTCAGCTTTGGCACCGGCGCTGACACCTTTGGTGGCTGAGGCGGCTTCGTCGCAACTTTTTGCGGCGCGCTCCGCAGCGGAGCAGCAACGGATTTCTGCGCCATCGTTTGTGCCGGCGGCACTACCGGGAGTTGCGCCGAAATATCGGTCGCGCCCGCGGGAGTCGGGGTAATCGCGCCAGTCGTCGCCGCCACCTGCGACGCCGTTGTCTCAGCAACGGATGCGCGCGATTTCAATAGCATCGACCAGCCAATGAGCAGTACCACCGCGGCAACAGCTCCGACGCCCGCGAAAGCAAAACCTCTCGAGCGCGTTTCGCGTTTCCGTCTCGCCTGCTCGATCGCACTCGACACAGAAGCGGTGAGCGACACCGTGGCTGGGTACGACGCCCCGCTCAACTTCGAGCGCACGTTGGTCAGGTCGTTCGCCATCTCGAGCGCGCTCGTGTAGCGCTCGTCCGGCTCCTTTGCCATCGCCTTCGCGACGATGCGGTCGAGCGCCGGCGGCAGACCGGGAACGAGCTCCGTCACCGGCTTCGGGTTCTCCGTCATGATTTTGAAAAACAGATTCTGAAGCGTCGGCCCCTCGAACGGCTTCATCTGGGTTAGAAGCTGAAACAGCACGCCACCCACGGCGAAGATATCGGTCCCGGGCGTCGTCTTGCCCTCAGTGACCTGCTCGGGCGCCATATAGCTCGGCGTTCCCAAAATGGCTCCAGTGGTGGTCATGCTCGACGACATGAGATGCGCCACTCCGAAATCCATGATTTTCGCGCGGCCTTCCTCCGTCACGCGGATGTTGGCCGGCTTGATGTCGCGGTGGATGATGCCGCGCTTGTGCGCGAAGGTCAGTCCGGTCAGCACGTCGATGACGATGTCGAGCTTCGCCTGGAGAGAGAGCGGATCCTTCAGCTCCATCAGCTTCTCGAGATCCACGCCCTCGATGAACTCCATCGCGATGAAGAGGTGCCCATCGGAATCGCCGAGGTCGTAAACGCAGACGACGTTCGGGTGCTGCAGAGATGCGGCAGCCTGCGCCTCGCGCAGAAAGCGCTTGCGGAGGTCGTCCTGACGCGCGATCGACTCGTTCATGACCTTGATCGCGACGGTGCGATCGAGAACGGAATCGCGCGCTTTATAGACGACGCCCATCGCGCCCTCGCCGAGGAGCTCGATGATGTGGTACTTGCCTATGTTGGCGAGCTGAGTGTCGGCCATGGACGTGGAGAGTTACGCGGTCTGGTCAGGCCGCCCGACAGAATATTGGCTATAGCGGTGCTGGAGGCAATCGCGAGTGCGGGCGATCATACCGAGCTTTGGCGCCGCGCCCTCGAGTCTCTGGGGTTGCTCAAACGCTCTCTTGCCTAGCCGCCCGGCCGCGCACTAATTAGTGGCCCCGGACCGACGATCGCCGGCCCCCTCCACACTCGCAGGAGGATTTATGCGTATGCGTTTCGCCGCGCTTCCCGCCGCAATCGGCCTCGCAGTTATCCTGTTTCCGACTGCGCTACAGGCACAATCCGACACCACTTTGAAATTGAGCACGTCGAACCCGAAAGCACTCGCTGAGTTCAGAGCAGGCGTCAACGACTTCCAGAGCATCTCACTGGAGGCGGCGACGGCACACTTCAGAGATGCGATTGACGCTGATCCGAACTTTGGTCTCGCGCGCGTCATGTTCGCCGCTTCCAATTTCGCGCCCGTGACTGCCCAAACGACAGCGGATCTGAATCGCGGCGTTTCCGACGCGGCGCTGCACGGCAACGCGAACGAGCTGATTCTAGCCGCGGCCTATCGCGAGGCGACGCTTGGCAATCAGAGCGCGGCGGCCGCGCTCTTCAAGGCAGCGTCGCAACTGATGCCGAAGGATCGTCTGATCGCGTTCGCCGCCGCCGGAGCATTCGGCGCACCATTACCTGCAGCGCGCGAGTTCCTGGCGCTCAATCCGGATTATCCCCTCGCCTACAACGCGGTTGCATACGGTTCATGGGCCGCCGGTGACCGTTCCGCCGCACTCGCGGCTGCAAAGCGACAGGTCGAGCTGAATCCAGCCGCGCCAAATCCACACGATACGTACGCCGAGCTGCTTCAGTGGAACGGAAACTTTGCCGAAGCCGCCACCCACTACAAGCACGCTGCGGGGTTGCCAATCAAATTTCCGGAGGCCTACACCGGGCTGGCGGAGGTCGAGGCGCTTCAGGGACACTACGATCAGGCGAGATCATACCTGAATCAGGCGATCGCGAATGCATCGACGCCGTCGCAGAAGCTCGGTTACATGAGGGAGATCGCCGGAGCGTACGCGATGGAGGGCAACCCCGCGGCTATGCTCCAATCGCTCCAGGCTGTAGCCGCGGAAGCGAAGGCGCAGAACGACGCCCGCGTCGAGGCGATCGCGTACTCACAGATCGCGGCTGTCCAAGCAACTGGCGGTCAGACCGCCGCCGCGCATCAATCCCTGGCGAAAGCTGAAGCCCTGAGCGCGAACATCCCCTGGAGTGTGCACTTCTACGGTGCGATGGCGCACGCCACCATGAAGCACTGGAGTCCGGCAGCGCAGGAGGTCGCAACGCTCAAGGCCCAGGCCGCAAGCGATCCGGGCGTGTCAAAGGACGCGATTGCAGCGGCGGAAGCTTACCAGCTCACGCAGCAGGGAAAGGCGGCGGATGCGTTGCCGATACTCATGGCCGCCGACACGACGAACGTGCTGGTGATGAATCGCATCGCGGAAGCGCACGCCGCGCTTGGCCACCGCGCGGAAGCCGCGGCGTGGAACAACCGCGTGAACCATGACTACGCGTTGAATCTGATGGACTTCACGAATGTCAATTCGCGGAGGAGAGCGCGCCTCGCCGCGGGGCACTAAGACGATTCTCGGGGACTGAGGATTGAGAACTAACGGCTATTGACCGAGGGCCGAGAACCAAGTGCATTGCTGAACGCGGACTAATTGAGGAGAGCGGACCAAAGCGGACCGTTCTCGTGGTTCTCGATCCTCAATTAGTCCTCGATTATCAATGCCGTTGGTCCTCGGCCCTCGGTCAACATGCACTTGGTCCTCGGCCCTCGGTCGATCCGTTAGTCCTGGGTCCTAGCTCCTGGATTCACCTTTCAGATGGTCCGCGAGCCGTAAGCTGAGCGCCACAAGGGTAAGCGTCGGGTTCACTCCTCCCGCCGTCGCGTAGACCGCCGCGCCGCCAATATACAGGTTCGCCAGACTGTGCACCTTGCAGTTCGCGTCGACGACACCCTGCTTCGGATCCGACGCCATTCGCACCGTTCCCATGTGGTGCCAGCCACCGCTGATGAAACTCGGCCACGTCTTGTCGTCGCTGAGCAGCCAATCGTGGATCTGCACGCGGCCGGTTCCAGTGCGCCCCATCTCTTTGCCGAGCAACGTGTAAAAGGTGCGCATCGACCTCTTGTCCAACTCGGTGACGCGCCAGTCGAGTCTCGCGCACGGCATTCCCAGGGCGTCCTTCTCGTTGCTCAGCGTGACGCGGGAGGTGTCTCCGTGCTACAGACATCCAGTCGGGCCGAACCACAACGATACAGGTTCACGCAGCTCGATATGCCCGGAGCTACGGGGACGATTCCGTCGGGCATAAATGCCGCCGGCGAAGTAGTTGGGTGGTACACACACGGCGGCGTCACACGTGGATTTACCTATCGCCGTGGCGCGTTTACGACGGGTATCGTCTACCCCGGCGCCTCATTCACGCAGCTGCGCGGCATTGCTCCGGGCGGCGATATAGTCGGCTCGTATCGGAATCCCGGTGAGCCGACGGTGAACCTGCACGGATTCGTGCTGACGACCCACGGCACTTTCATCCCCGTGAACTTTCCGGGCCACACCAACCACATCTCCCAGCGCATCCTTCCGGACGGGACGATACTCGGCTGCCTCCACGACGGGGACCAGATGGCGACGATGCAAGGCGTTCAGATCTCGCGAATGGCTTACGTGTCGAAGGACAAGAAGTCGAGCACGCGCGGATATTCCTCGATCGACGCGTTCGCGAGCATGACGAACGGCGGCACTCCTGACGGAAAGAGCTTCACCGGTTTGTCCACGGAGCGCACGCTGCAGAGCGGTGAGAAGCCTGGCAGCGTTCTTCGGCGACCGGAGCAGGTGGGCCATTTCAGGAATACCCTCCAGCTCCTCGGCCGGCAGAATTGCCATCGCCTGATGACCGCGACGCCCCACTAGCACCGGCTCTTGGGTGTTTTCGACTATCCCAGACATCGCCGAGATTCTGTCTTAGATAGCTAAATGTCGTGGCGAGGCGATTGGGCAGGTTCGTTCCTCCTCTGATGCTCAACGTAAGCCTTAAGGACCTCGTTGATGCGCGTCTGATACCTCGCGCCAGCCGCACGGAACCAGGCGAGCACATCAGAGTCGAGACGCAAGGAAATCGGTTCCTTCGGAGTAACCTGGACGACCTGGCCAGCACTTAGCCACGCCAGATCGGCGGGCCTGTTATCGGCATCGGCTGACGCATTTCGCTCCGCTTCTTCATCCGTCATAGTGCGAAGTCGATACCAATCCGATTTACTTTTTGCTCCGGACTCGTGCACCCGGTTCTTCCGACCGGAAACTGCTCCACGATACTGTCGCTCCCCGGCAGCGGCCTTCTGCGCCTTGGGCTTATTGCGCTTGGTAGTACGCTTGCCTCTCATTCTTTGTGGCCCTGCGGGCGGAAATAATGCGACGTACTTCGCCTCGATCGCTAAGTACGTCCGTATAAATAACTGTGAGCTCGATCCCCTCCACCACGCCGACGCCGAACCACCGATCCTCCCCGTAGTTGTTGGGGTCGTCTAAGCGTTCAAATGTGCCTCCATCGACCACAGCTCCTTCGAGGAGCACCATTGAAACGTGTTGACGGCCGTCGAACGACAGTTGTAGTTTAAAGCCCATGACACTAAGCTCCGATCTGAGCGACCTGCAGTTGGCCATCACACGCGTGTTGTGGGACAAAGGTGAAGCGTCAGCAGCAGAAGTGCAGGTGGCGATGAGGCGCTCGCGTCCGCTGGCGATCACCACCGTCAGCACCCTTCTCGGCCGGCTCGAAAAAAAGGGGATCGTCGCGCACCGGACAGTTGGGCGAACCTTCGTCTACAGCGCCCGGGTGAGCGAGCTCGACATGCGGCGCAAAGCGATCGCCGGCATGATTCGCAATCTCTTTCGCGGAAATCCGAGCGAGGTTGTCGGCCAGATTCTATCCGAGCGAGACGTTGGGGAACAGGATCTCGAGCGGATGAGAAAGCTGATCCAGGACGCGCGCGTTGCCGAGCGAAAGAAGTCGCAAGGAAGGCAGCCAGATGGCTGTTGAACATTTTGCGGCCCTGGCCTGCACCTGGCTCGCCACCTACTTCATCCACAGCACGCTGATGCTCGCCGCGGTCTGGATTGCGACAGGTAGATCGTCGTCGCGTTTCGATCGGCTCGCGGAGCTGGCGTGGCGCGCGGCGCTGGTTCTTCCGATCGCCACGTCCCTCACTCAACAAATTCTCTCTTCCAGCCTGGCCGGCGGCAGCGTTATGCGCGGCGCGATCGACTACACGCCGTCGCCGTTAGCGACGAGCCAGATTCCAGCCGCGCTCTGGCTGGGCGTTACCACAGTCTGGATGCTCGCCGCGACGCTCGGACTCGCGCAACTATACCGCGGCCATCGGATGCTGCGCCGGCAGGCCGAAGTCCGCGCACCATTGCCCAAGAGGTATTTGGATCTCCTGGCTGGCATCGAGGGAATCGAGACCATTCCAATCGGTCTCGTAGGCGATCTGCCGATTCCGTTCGCGCTACGGAGCGAGATTGTTTTGCCAACATGGATTCTCGATCGGCTGACAGTTGCGGAGCTGCGCGCCGTCGTCGCCCACGAAGTCGCTCATGTACGTCGATGCGACGCCTTTTGGAGGTGCGCAGCATCAGCCGTGCTACGCAGCTTCGTCTTCCAGCCCCTCAACTGGATTGCCGAGAGCAGATTGCGCGAGCTGTCTGAGTGCATCTGCGACGATGAAGCAGTCGCGGCGACGGACTCCGCAATTTCTCTGGCCGGCGCACTGGAGTGCCTAACCTGGCCTTTGTGCGCTACAAGATCGACGCCTATGATCCGGCGGGCCCATTTACGGTGACGCTGGAGCGGGGCCGGGTCGTGGGGGCGACGATCGGCTTACACCAGCTCGACGCGCGGCAAGTCAGACAGGATGGCGCGAGCCTCCAGCTCGTGGACCGCGCGACAGTGCTCTCGCTGCGCATGACACCCGACGGCGGCATCGAGTGGAAGGCGCGTAAGCCGGTCGTTCCACACACCTGACAATTCGAAACAAACCCGACGGAGGATTTGACGTGTCCCGAAGAACTACATTCGTAGTTGTGACGCTGATGTTGATGGCAAAGGCCCTGATCGCGCAAGCTCCCATCGACAGCATCCGATCGCTGGCGTCGATCAACCACGACTTTATCAGTCTCGGCCAGCGGTTTGGAGAATCTGTCTGGCCGGGCTATCGACCTGACACGATTCCAATCGCTTACGTCCTCCCCCAACGAGGGACGGTTCTCTTCAACTGGCGAGGACCGTTGCCCTCTGGTTACGAGAGCGTGCCCGGGATTCCCAACGCTGCCTGGGCAAGTAAGCCTAATCTCGGCGCGGCCAGCACCGGCACAACGATCGCCGACCGGGGGGCTGCTCAGGTGGTCGTGTCTTCCCTCGCCACAGAGGTTGTGGTTCCACTCGCATTCCACGAGGCATTCCACGTCTTCGAGCGAGCGTCGCAGCGGCCGGGCCTTCGTTTCGGCCGCGGTGAGAACTCGTTCTACGTGGCGAGCTATCCGATCTTCGACACAAAGAACGAAACGCTGTGGTCGCTCGAGGGAAGATTGCTTGCCGAGGCGCTTGGGGAGAAAACCATCGCTCGCAAGAGAGAGCTGGCGCGCCAATTCGTGGCGGTAAGACGCACTCGGCAGGAGCAACTCGAGCCGAGCTTCGCCGAGTTCGAGCGAGCGAGTGAGCTGAACGAGGGACTCGCAGAGTACGCACTCGTTCGCGCTCTACAAATTCTCGCGACCGACAAAGAGGTGCTATCCGAAACGCGGATCGCCGCGCGGAAGATGCTAGCCGATCGCGTCGCCGATTTGACTCGCCTCACCAGCAACGTCCGCCAATCATTTCGGCTGCGGTTCTACCAGACCGGTCCCGCCGAGGCGTTGCTACTCGACGCGATCGGACCGACTGACTGGAAGCGACAACTCGCTGAGCAGAATCAGACGCTCCAGGACGCGCTCGCGCGTGCGACTGGGCTCGACGATCCGCAGCGGGCGGCGTTTCGCGCAGCGGCTGGCCGACTCGATACGGCGGAAGCGGGACGAGAAGCAGCCAGTCGCGTAGCAAGTCTTATTGCGCTAAGGTCGCGGCAGGTGGACAGCGTCCTTTCGGCTCCCGGCATTCTGCTCGAAATTTCCGCCGCAGCCCTGCCGGGTAAGGATTTCAACGCCTGCGCCTTCGATCCGCAGAATCATCTGCAGGTCTCGCCGACGGTGCAGCTGCAGACGCGGTGGTGGAAGCCATGCGCCGGGTCGTCATTCACGAGCGAATTCAACGTTCCATCTGTACACGACGACGATGCGGGAACGGTGCGAGCTGTGATCGGCCCGATCAAGGACGTAAAGTTGACAATCGGCGGAACGCCAGTCACTCTCACCGATGGCCAAGTCATCCAAGATGCCGCCAATGTTCAGCTCGATGCACCGCGCGCCAACGTGCAGGCGGCACACGCCCGTGTCGCATTACACGGGAGGACCATTGAGATAGCGGGCTTGCCGTGAGCTCCCTGTAGAAGGCCGGCCTATACATCGCCTGCATCCGGCTCACGGTCCCACGCCGCGGCTTGCGCTCCTTCCGCTCCGCCGCACACCTTAGCAGCTCAGCGGATCGCTCACACCAGGAGCTTAGCATGCGCACTCGCCTCTCGCTCGCGACAGTCAGCCTGTCCCTGCTCGGCAGTTCGACTCTCGCGCCTTTCGCCGTTTATCCGCAACAATCGCAAACGCAGCAGTCGACGACTGCGCAGGCTTCGGCCGACGATCCTTTCATCTGGCTCGAAGACGTCGAAGGCAAACGCTCGATGGATTGGGTCAACGCCAAAAACGCCGCGACGGTGACCGAGCTGACACGAAATCCGCTCTATCAGACGTTCTACGATCGGATCAAGCAGATCCTCGACTCGAAAGACAAGATCGCGTATCCGGAAATCATCGGAAATTCGCTCTACAACTTCTGGCGGGACGCGGATCACGTGCGCGGAATTTGGAGGCGAACCAGCTGGAGCAGCTTCGCCAGCGCCAGTCCCACCTGGGAGACGGTGCTCGATCTCGATGCGCTGAGCAAAGCGGAAAACGTGACCTGGTCGTTCCACGGTGCCGATTGCTTCGAGCCCGAGTACAAGCGCTGCATGATCTATCTCTCGCGGGGCGGGTCCGACGCAACCCAGGTTCGCGAGTTCGACCTTACGACGAAACAATTCGTACCGGACGGCTTCAGGATTCCTGAGGCGAAGACGGGCACTACCTGGATCGACGACAACACACTTCTTGTCGGTACCGACTTTGGACCGGGGACCATGACCACCTCTGGCTACTCCCGCATCATCAAGCTGTGGAAACGCGGCACTCCGCTGTCGTCGGCGACAACCGTCTTCGAGGTCCCGCCCGATCACGTTTCAGCGGCGGCATTCTCCGTCGATGCCGGCGATCGTCGCTACATCGCGTTGCGCGACGGCACGACCTTCTATGAGAGCGCGCAATATCTCTACGACAAAGGGAAAGTCGTGAAGATCGACGTTCCGAAGGATGCGGATCTCTATCTGGTGCGCGACCAGATGGTCGTCTACGTGAGGGATCCGTGGACGGTGGGTGGAAAGACGTGGCCGACTGGATCGCTGGTCGCGACATCGCTCGATGATTTCATGGCGGGCAAGCGCGACCTCCAGCTCGTAATGCAGCCGGGCCCGCGCGAGACGATCGACGGCATCTCCTCGACGCGCGACTACCTACTGATCAACGTTCTCAACAACGTGCGCGGCGAGCTGCGGCGCTACCGACACCAGGGCAACGCCTGGACTTTCGACAAGGTTCCGGCGCCGGACCTCGGCACCGTCGGAGTTGTCGCGACATCGCCGAGGTCGAATCGCTACTTCTTCACTTTCACGAACTTCATTCAGCCAACGACGCTCTACGTCACGAGCGAAGACGGAAAAGTCTCGGAAGTGAAGTACCTGCCCGCGATGTTCGACGCCAAAGGATTAGTGGTGGAGCAGCTCGAGGCTACCTCGAAAGACGGAACGAAGATTCCGTTCTTTGTCGTCCACCGTCAGGACATGAAGCGAGACGGCAGCAATCCAACTCTGCTCGGCGCCTATGGCGGGTTCGAAGTGTCGAATACTCCGTCCTACAGCGCCGCGACTGGTGCGGCCTGGCTCGAGCGCGGCGGCGTGTACGTGCTCGCCAACATTCGAGGCGGCGGCGAGTTCGGCCCGCAATGGCATCGCGCTGGTCTCAAGGAGAACCGGCAACGCATCTACGACGACTTCGCGGCCGTATCACAGGAGCTGATCAAAGAAGGAATTACAAACCCGCAACATTTGGGAATAAGGGGCGGCAGCAATGGCGGACTTCTGATGGGAGTCGCACTGACGCAGCACCCGGAGCTGTACAACGCGATTCTGATCAACAATCCGTTGTTGGACATGAAGCGCTACAGTCATCTGCTGGCCGGAGCGAGCTGGATGGCGGAGTACGGCGATCCGGACAAGCCGGACCAGTGGGCGTACATCGCGAAGTACTCGCCGTACCAGAACCTCAAGGCGGGGACGAAATATCCGACGGTGATGTTCACGACCACGACTCGCGACGATCGAGTGCATCCGGCCCACGCGCGGAAGATGGCGGCGAAGATGGAGTCGATGGGAATTCCTTTTTACTATTTCGAGAACACCGAGGGCGGGCATGGCGCCGGCGTTACGAACGCGCAGGTCGCGAAGGAGCAGGCGCTGACTTACGTGTACCTTTGGCAGCAGCTTGGTTCGCCTTAGCCAATCATGCCGCGATCAAATATAGACCGTTAGTGATGACCCGCGTGTTCTCTCCGTAGCTATGGATATCCGATCTCAGCTCAGGAGCGGGGCGTCATCAAACTCGGACCGATCGTAGAAGTCCGTCGCTCCGACTTCGCGCGAGGTCGACATCCCATATCCGGCGAGCGTCGCGTCCTCGTCGCCGCGAGTGATGGCCCGGGCAGGTAGACGCGGGGCGTCGCCGAGGACGTTGCTATTGAGTCGAGCGAGTGTGATCGCATGGCGATGGTCCAGTCGCTTTACCACCCCGATCGGCACCAACACGCTGCCCGCAGGAATCGGCTTGTCATCGTGCACCGCGGTCTTGATGAGCGACACCGTGACGTAGCGTACCTTTCGCGATGCCGCCTCGACCATGAGCTTGTCGACTGCGCCGACCAAACGGCCATCGGCGGCATACACCGGCCACCGCCTGATGTCGACTCGCTCTTCTCCCAGCCGAAAGCGAATGAGCTCGCGCGCGGGGAGAACGTAGGACGCGCGGTGGTTGGAGCGCGCGGATGACGATGTGCTCGCCAGGTGAGCCTTGACGGTGATGAGAGCTGGTTGGCCGGATCGGCGACTCGTCATTTTCGTTCCTCCTCGAATAGCATGGCCTCTTCGGTGTAGCCGAGCTCGTCGTTGAGCGCGGCCAACGCGGTGGCGAGTTGGCGCACTTTGGTAGCTGGAAGCCTGGCGACCGCCCGCACCAGACCCTTCGTCGGCGAAAGCGGCGCCCGGGCGAGAACCGCGCGCCCGCGCCGAGTGATTTGCGATTCGGTCCGGCGCCGATCGTCCGACGAAGTCGAGCGCTTCACCAAACCTGCCACAGCAAGCCTGTCGATGACGACCGACACCGAGCTACGATCGGTGTGGGTACGCGACGCCAGATCGGCGAGCGACGACGACTCGGCCGTGGCCAGCTCCTCCAGCATGAACAATTGCGCCGCCGTCAACCCCGTCGCGCGCTCGGCGGCGCGCGCGGCGAGGCGTAACCCACGCTCCAAACGTCTGACTCCGCGAAGGACATCGGCGGCTTGCAATGCGTGGGCTCCCACGTATTATGATAATAGTGGACGCCGCCTTTTACAACGACATCTTGTGGCGATGGCTGGTGCCGCCGGTCGCGCTCGTTGTCGCAGCGCTTGCCGGCTGGGCAGCGAGCCGCCTGCTGCGGACGGGACTCCTCGCCGGGGCGAGGCGCAGCACCACGCGCTGGGACGACGAGGTAGTGAATCGGCTGCTCGATCCGCTCACCGTCGCGCTCACCGTCGCGGCCGCCCTGATACTGCTGCCCTTCCTTCGGCTCGACGCCGGGCTGGCGACGGACATTCGCCGTGTCGCGCGAGTGGTTCTGCTTACCGATTTCTTCTGGGCCGTCTGGCGGATCGTCGACATCACCCGGCTGCTCGCACTGCGCTCGCCCTGGGCAGTGAAGGTTCCGGCGTCGCGAGCGCTCGTTCCGCTGGGCGCCCGCGCGGTAAAAATCGTTCTGCTCGCCATCGCCATCATCGCCGCGCTATCCGTGTTCGGCTATCCGGTGGCGAGCCTGGTGGCGGGGCTCGGCATCGGTGGCTTGGCGCTGGCGCTCGCCGCGCAAAAGACGGTCGAGAATCTGTTCGGCGCGTTCTCGATCGGCGTCGATCAGCCGTTTCGCGAAGGCGATTTCGTCAAGATCGAAGACTTCGTCGGAACCGTCGAAGCGATCGGTCTGCGGTCGACGCGATTCCGCACCCTCGATCGCACCATCATCAGCATCCCCAATGGCAAACTAGCCGAGATGAGGCTGGAGTCGTTCAGCGAGCGCGACCGCCTCCGACTTGCAGCCGTCATCGGACTCGTGTATGAGACGACCGCAGCGCAGCTCCGCACAACGCTCGCCGGATTCGAGGCAGCGCTACGCGCGCATCCCAAAATCTCGCCCGACGCCATCGTCGTCCGGTTTAGCGAATTCGCCGCGTCATCGCTCGATATCGAAATCATGGCGTGGTTTCAAACCACAGACTGGGGAGAATTCCAGGCGATCCGGCAGGAAATCCTCCTGCAATTCATGGACGTAGTTGAGAAAGCGGGGAGCTCGTTTGCCTTCCCAACGCAGACGGTGCACCTCG
>JBOHTC010000253.1:0-18148 GCA_050733495.1 Gemmatimonadaceae bacterium
GTCTACACGGGCTGTCTAATGCGTTCGGGTTTGGCAAATGACGGGATACAGAGGGTTAAGAGCGTACTTTATGGACGAACATGCCTCCCGTCGGGCCACGAAGTCAGCCGACCACATTGCAGGCGGCCGGCCCGGCTAATTAGTCAGCGCTATTCCTCGTATTCGTCCGACCCTTGTACCCAGAGGAACGACTGGATGTCGATCATGTCCCGCGGACGCAGGTCGTGGAGATCCTCAGATACCAAGCGGGCAAACTCGAGCAGGCTCGAGTAGGTCTGCCAGTTGGGACGTGACCTGTAGTCGAAGTCGAAGTCGTATTCCCCGGCGGCGGCCTGAGTCACCACTGGCTTGAGAATGAAGTGCCGCTGCGGAAGGGCGAGAAATCCGAACACCGTCACCAATGGCCACGTCAGGACGCGTGTCTGACGTCTCGGGAGGTCGGTGACCGACTGACACCATCGTTCGAATCTGGTCTGGTCGCTGCCTCGACCGTAAAGAAAGTCGTAGAGACCTTCGGCGAATAGCTGTGCACCAGTGGTCGATTTCACCGCATCCCTAAGCGCCATTTTCTCGAATGAGAAGAGCAGGTTCGTACGCGATTCGATCGTTACTGCCACGCGTGCAACCTCGCTGTAATCGCGCGCGCGAATGAGAGCGCGATGCTGGTCGCGCCGTGTGAGCATCAGACCAATCGAAGATTGCCGGTACGATCAGACGGGCACTGTTCTTACGCCGCCGACGGGAGTTGCGCGGGTCCTGGCCAGAGGGAGTACGAGGGTAAAAACCGAGCCCGTACCAAGAACGCTCTTCAATGTGATGTCGCCACCCATCCCGCGGGCGAGACCACGACTGATGGCGAGACCGAGTCCGGTACCGTCAGTAGTTCTGGTGAGGCCACGATCCAGCTGAACGAATGGCTCGAACACGGCGTCGAGCTTGTCGTACGGAATCCCAGGGCCCGTGTCCTCAACATTTATGGAAACTGTGCGCTCGCGCACCGCGCAGGACACGGTTATCCGACCGCCAGGCTGTGTGAACTTCACTGCGTTCGAGACGAGGTTGATCATTATCTGCCTGAGTTTGTCGGGATCGGTGCGGGTGAAGACGTTGGTCGTCGGCATGTCGCACCTGTATTCGAGAGCTTTGGCGCGCGTGAGAGAGCTGACTACGGCGTCGAGGTCCGACAGGATCGCGCGCAGCGGAACGTCGATCAGGTCGAACTTCACTTCGGTCGCTTCTAGGCGCGTGAAGTTGAGGATGTCGTTTATGATTCCGAGGAGGTGCTCCTGGCTCCGTTTGATGCGAGCGAGATCTCCCTTCTGGGCCTCGGTGAGAGGTCCGCGCATCTCCATCTCGAGAAGCTCCACGTACCCGCCTATGGAGTTGAGCGGCGTCCGGAGCTCGTGACTCATCACGGCCAGAAACTCCGCCTTGGAACGATTCGCGGCGTCAGCAACCTGCCAGGCTTTTCTCGCTTCGCTGATGACGCTACGCAGCTCTTCGTTCGTCAGGGCGAGCTCCTGGGCGAGCTCTCGCGCTTCGTTCTTCTGGTGCTCCAGCTCGCGGGCCTGTGTCTGGAGCACGTGGTTCGTCTCTTCGAGCGCCGCCATGCGTGCAGCCGCGAGCTCGCGATGATGCGAGAGGCGCACAGCGCGAAATACTGCGTTGACCTTGGAGAAGGCAAATGGCATTTGGGCACCCGTGATCCGGGTCACTTTAGAGACGATTTTTTCTACCCTGGGGAGACGCCGTTGTACCTGCGGAGCTCGGTGGCGCGCCCAGGAGGCAGACAACGCAGATTTGTGATATTCCGCTGCGAGCTGCCGCTCCGCACTGGTTCGAGTACACATCGCGTGTATCTTGAAGTTGTTTTGCGACCCGGTAGCTCAGTTGGTAGAGCAACGGACTTTTAATCCGTAGGTCGTGGGTTCGAAACCCACCCGGGTCATTCCCAAAAAGGAGAGGCAAGCTGGCGAAAGGTACGATAGGGATTCTGACCGGCGGTGGTGACGTCCCGGGGCTCAATCCGGCTATCCGGGCTATCACGATCCGTGCGCTGCGCGATGGTCACCGGGTTGTTGGAATACGACGCGGCTGGGGCGGCCTCGTCGATTACGTTCGCGACGAAAAAGCCGACAACAGCGAAAACGTGCAGGTGCTCACGGAGGCGATCGTGAATCGCGCCGGTCGCACCGGCGGCACTTTCCTCCACACGTCGCGGGTGCGGCCAAGTCATTTGCCGCGCGGACGCGTCCCCGCACACGTGACCGGCTACAGCGAGCCGATCAACGACACCACCAAAAACGTTCTCAAGAATCTCGAGCACATCGGCATCGATGTCCTCATCCCGATCGGCGGCGATGACACGCTCAGCTACGGCAAACGGCTCCATGATGAGGGTGTGCACGTCGTCGCGATTCCAAAGACGATGGACAACGACGTGTACGGCACCGACTACTGCATCGGCTTCAGTACGTGCGTCACTCGAACGATAGAGCTCACGCACCGACTGCGTACATCAGCGGGGTCGCACGAGCGGTTTCTCGTCATCGAAGTCTTTGGACGCTATGCCGGCTTCACCGCGTTACTTCCGACTATGGCTGGGGCCGCAGATCGGTGCGTGATTCCAGAGCACCCGGTCGACGTCGAGCGGCTGACGGAGCTCCTCATCGAAGACCGGAAACGGAATCCGAGCCGGTACTCCGTGGTGCTAGTGTCAGAGGGGTCGACGCTCAGCTCTCAAGAGGGTATGAGCTTCGAGGGGGAAGAGACCGACATGTTTGGACACCGCAAGCTTGGAGGCATTGGCGAGCGGATCGGCTCGGCGTTGAAGGAATTGTCGCCCAAATACAACCAGGGCAGGCGCGTCGATGTCGTTAATCAGAAGCTCGGCTATCTCGTGCGCTCAGGCGACCCCGACGCCCTCGATTCGATCGTCCCGATGGCGTTCGGCAACCTCGCGCTCGATCTCGTCGTAAAGAAGCAGTACGGTCGACTGGTCAGCATCCACAAGGGCTTCTACGACAGCGTACCTCTAAGCAGCGTGACATCCGACAAGAAAATCGTGGACGTTGCGAAGTACTACAACACGGACCGGCTGCGACCGATCTACGAGTTCGATGGTGCCCCGCTGTTCATCATGACGAGCGATTGATCTCGTCATGCCCCGTTTTCCGGCGCGGGCACCGGTGAGAGCTGGATTGCGCCTTCGGCTTTACGCATCATTGCCACAAATGCGTTCGCAGCCTCCGGCTCGAACTCCGTTCCCGACCTCTCCTCGAGGTACTTGAGCACGCGATCCGATTCCCACGCGTCACGATATGGCCGCCGAGTTCGCAGCGCATCGTAGACATCGCAGACGTGTACGAGCTTGCTTGCTTTATGACAGTCACGGCGGTAATGGTGCGTCGGGTAACCCTGACCGTTGATCATGATGTGGTGCTCGTGCGCGACGGCAGCAGCCAGATCGAGTCTCCGTCCGCTCTCGATGATCAACTTTGCGCCGGCGACGGGGTGCTGCTGCATCACTTTCCGCTCGTCGTCAGTGAGCTTCCCTGGCTTGTTGAGGATGTCCTGAGGAACCTTGACCTTGCCGAGGTCATGCAGCAGGCCAGCGATGCCGAAGGTCCTGACGTCCTGCGCGGCCAGACCAAGCGATTCCGCGAGAGCCATCGTCAGCACCGAGACGTTTAGCGAATGCGTCGTGGTGTATTCGTCGAACTCCTTGAGCTGCAGTAGCGGTAGGATCATCTCCTGGTCTCCGTGCATGGCCATGGACAATGACCGCACCACGGCCTCCGCCTCCGCCAACGGCAGCTTCCCGCGCTCCTGAACTTCCTTGTGCATCGACACGATCGAAGCCGCTTCCTCTCCCAGCGCATAGGAGATGGTCGCGATCGGCGCTTCGGCCTCCAGGGTTTCCTGCAGCTCTTTCGAGTCGCCGCGAATACCCAGCGCGCCAACTTTGATCCCGGCGCCCCGCGTTGGTCGTGATTCGGCCGTGTCGATCACCGACAGAGTGATTCGCGCCATCATCTCTTCGAGAAACTCTTCGTACTCGTCTCGTGTGACGTTGCTCGCCAGCTCCATCCGCTGGACTCCCGCGTGGGCGAGACGCGAGCCCCATTCCCAGTCGCCGAGCTCGCGCAGCGGAGTGTCGCCGTAGATGGTTTCCTCTCCGAGGAACGAGAACCGCGGCGTTGGGTCGTGTTCCTGGAGATCTCGAAGGCACCGATAGGAACGATCAACCGCACGCTCCCGAGCGGGGTGTCCCTCGTTATAGAGAGCCATGGTCGACACGGCCTGGCCGAACGAAACCAGGTAGCGAATCGGGTCACTCATGATTCTCTCCTGGTCTTCGTGTCGGTGGCACGGGAGCGCGAGAGCTTCGCCCGTACCTCGCTCTCTTTGCTTTCCTCAGCGAGGCGGAGCGCCTGCGCAGACGCAGGATCCTCGCGCCACCCCGAAGCGATCAAGCCAAGTGCTGCCAGCATCTCCGGCGTAGAGTGGCGCAGTTTGGGGCGTCTCGGCCAATGCGCCTCAGTGATGACGAACCCAAGCAGCCAGCCCAGAATCTCCGGCGTATGACGCTGACCGATGATGCGGATGCACATAGTGCGCAGCTGTGAGTCGAGGTCTCCGTCGTCGACGCGCTGGCGTATCAGCTCTATTGCGCCGTCCGGACACTTCTCTTGCGCCGCTGTGAGCCCGACGAATACGACGCGGTCGTCCTCGTCGCCTAGCGCTGTCATCGCTACACTGTCGCGCGCCTCGGGATTTCGGAGCAGCAGCTTCACCGCTTCGCGGCGAATCAACGGCTCGGGGTTGAGCAGAAAATCACTCGGGGAAAAATTCGAAGGGAGTGCGTCGAGGCGCCCCAAAAAAGCGAGCAGCTCGCGCTGGATGGCGGGTGGCGCAACCGGTATGCGAGGTGCTACCACGGCACCCGCGACGTCTCCGAGAGACTGAATCAGATCGTAGTACTGCGACCGGATCTTGGCGTCGTTCGACACCATCGCGGCGTCGATCAGACCGTGGACCGCAGTTTTTCCCAGGCGTCGCGCGAAGCGACCGACGAGGGGGATGTCCACTCGCTCCTGCGCAAGCAGCGTCTCGAAGGCCTGCTCCTCGCGAAGAAAATCCCACAGGGGCGATCCAGCTTCGTCGCTGGGGGCGCGCTCGAGGAGTGTCATCAACAAGTCGATCCGGCCGGCGGCGAAAAGCGCCCGCATCGCACCGTTCACCTGTGGGCCCATGGCACCGACCTCGATCGCTATCTGAATCATCCGCTCGGGCTCACACTCGGTGGGTAGCGCCAGGGACTCCTCCCCTTCGCTTCGCGAGCTCGACATTGTCTCGAGAACTCGCCGGTATCCTTCGGGGTTGGGATCGTCGAGACTCCAGTCATCGACGAGCCTCCGCATTACGTCGCGCACGGTCGGGTCGGTTTTTCCCCGCGCGGCGCCCGACGATGGGTGGTGAGCAAGCTTCGACAGCATTCGAAGCATCGAGTGCGAAACGGTCTGTCCCTCGGCCGCCGAAGCCGCTTTGACGAGATCGATCACCGCTTCCACCGTTATTCCCTGCGACGCGTCGAGCAGGAATTTTCTTCGCTGACCGCGGTCACCGCCCATCTCGAGAAGTTTTTCGAGCGTGGATTTCTTGAGCGAGCCTACCAAACGCGATACCCTGCGCTGCAGGCCCGCAGCCTCGGGCCCGTCTGCAGACCGCAGCTCCTCGCCTATCTGCAGGAGGTAGCCGACGATTACCTGGTCGTACGCTTCCTCGCGCTCATGCTCGTCGATGGCCCTCGCGACGGTGGCGGGCTCAAGAGCCGTGCTCTCGTCGCTCTCCGTGACGTGCGCGCCGGCAGACGTGTCCGAGACGAGCGCCGCACGCGCGAGACCTATCCAGAGCTGGGTGGCGCGGCCGGCTGCCATCTGATCCATGTTTGGAGCATTACCAGTCGCGTCATCATCGATGAGCTGCAAGCGATCGTACGTCAGAGGGAAAAAGCGCACGTGTTCCCAGAGCTCGCCCACGCGCGCGAGATCGTGACCAATTGGCTTTTCGGTTCTGACAGGGTCCATGGCCAGAGCGGAGAGTGCGTCCGCGAGCTCGTCGCGGGTCATGCCCCGCACGAACTTTATGGCACCGACGTGATGCTTATGCAGCCGCTGGGCGAGCTCTTTCAGCACCGGATTCAGTGGATCTGTCGCAACGCCCTCGATAATGAGCTGTCTCCGTGCAACACCGATCGAGAGCGAATCCCGCTCTTCGTTGAACAGGAGCCCGAGGCGGTTGGCAACGCCATCGATCGCGACGTCGAGCAGTGGGTGCTTGCTCGGATAGATCGCGTGCTTGTTGAGGGTTATCGAGAACTCCAACAGAAAATCCGCGAGCTCGCGCGACAGCGTCGTGACGCCGGGTCGGGGCGTCCCAGACGAGGGTGGGGCAGACGGCGGTGATGTCTGGAGCGGGTTCGTCATGTTCGAGGCGGGACGCGGTGCCTCAACGTGGGAAGCGGTTAACTGATTGTTTCCAAATGACTTGGATGCTAGACGCATCGTCACTAGCCGCCTCGTCGAAGTTGCCCTCTGCGTAGGCTAAGTTTTCACGATGTCTAGCGACACATACTCGACGCGCTGGAGGGTACTCGCGTTACTGGGAATCGCGGAGCTTTTCGGCATGTCGCTTTGGTTTTCAGCGAGTGCCGTTTCACCGCAACTCCGCGCGATCTGGGGACTGAGTCCGGCCGAAACCGGCTGGCTGACGACAATCGTGCAACTGGGGTTCGTTTGCGGAACTGCTATCATCGCCGTTCTCAACCTCGCGGACGTGATTCCGGCTGGACGTCTTTTCAGTGTTTGCGCGTTCCTCGGCGCCGCGGCCAACGCAGCGATTCTCGCTGTGCCCGGCTACCGCGCTGTTCTCGTGCTCAGATTCCTGACCGGATTTTTTCTCGCGGGAGTCTATCCTCCGGCGATGAAAATGGTCGCAACCTGGTTTCGCGCGGAGCGCGGACTCGCCATCGGAGTGATCGTCGGCGCACTGACGGTGGGCAAAGCCACGCCGTATCTCGTGCGCGCCATTCCCCACGTTGGGCTCCGGCCCGTCGTGTTGACGGCGAGCGTGGCAGCTCTGTTCGGTGGGCTGATCGTCGCAATTGGCTATCGCGACGGTCCGTTCCCTTTCGCGTCACGTCCCTTCTCCTGGAAGCACGTGAGCGATGTCGTCCACGTCCGAGAATGGCGTCTTGCGACCACGAGTTATCTAGGTCACATGTTCGAGCTTTACGCCTTCTGGACGTGGGTTCCGGCTTTCATAGCGGCAAGCCTCGCCGTCAGCGCGGGCCGTTCCTTCCGAGCCGCGCGGGTGGTATCGCTGCTCGCATTCACGACGATCGCGATCGGGGGCGCAGGTTCCGTCTGGGGAGGATTGTTCGCCGACAAACGGGGCAGGGAACGCCTCGTCACGATCTCCCTGTATATGAGCGGCGCCTGTTGTCTCCTGAGCGGATTCATCTTCGGACGGCCGTTGTGGGCGCTCGGTGCCCTTGCGATGACGTGGGGATTCTTCGTCATCTCGGATAGCGCACAATTCAGCGCGCTCGTTACGGAGGCGGTGCCAGAGCACGCCGTCGGAACGGCGCTCACCATTCAGACCTCGCTCGGATTTCTTCTGACGATGCTTCCGATGCAGCTGGTGCCGATCGTCGCGCAACACACGGGCTGGCGTTGGGCATTCGCTCTGCTGGCGCTCGGGCCCGCCGCGGGTATCGCCGCGATCAGAAAATTCGTAGCTTCGCGTTCACCGGCGATCGGCGCCGTCAATTTGTCCGGCGCAGGGTGAGCCGAACCGGAGACAGATCGTGAAAATGTACGCAGAGTTCAAGGAGTTTCTGCTCAAGCAGAACGTCGTCGCACTTGCGATCGCCGTCGTCGTCGGCACTGCTCTCAACACTCTGGTCAAGTCGATCGTCGACGATTTCATCATGCCTGTCATCGTTGCGATCGGTCCGGGCGGAGAATGGCAGAAGGCTACCTGGACGGTCGGTTCGGTGAAGTTCGGCGTCGGCGATTTTGCCTCGGCGGTAATCAACTTCATCATCATCGGGTTCGTCGCGTGGCGGATTTCCAAGATCTTCATCAAGCCCGCTGTGGAAGCGGCGAAGAGGAATTGTCCGTTCTGTAGAATGACAATCGATCCCGCCGCGTCGCGGTGTCCGCACTGCACCAGCCAGGTAGCGGGGGCGTAGAGCCGGGCGGCTCGACTCCTCCCGCCGCGCGTCAAATTCCGGACGGGAAAGTCTCCGGCGGCTCGACCTCGTGCCAGCGCTCCCCCTTCTCGAGAGGCTCGAGCGCCCGGGTCTCGTCGATGTGGAAGACGGCGTCGAACTGGTCCCGCATGTTGGCTCGAAAATAGTGGCTGATTCGCTCGGTCTCTGGTCTGTAGACGACTCCGATAGCCCGCTCGAGATGTGGTCGAGAAAGAAGCGAGGTGTGTCCCGCGCCGTTCCGCAGATTCATGAAGAATCGGGACAGTCCGGTCTCGTGGAATCCAAGCTCGTAACTGTCGGGTAGAGCGGGACGGACGCGTTTGCGCTCACCCGGATCGTCCCAGTCCGTCGCCGCCGTAACGGTGCCTGTGTACGTGGTAAAGCCCACGAGAACCGCTTCCGAAGCATACTTCTGTCGTATCAGCTGACCTACGTTGAGCTCGCCTCGCGAACCCATCTCGGTTGCCCGCGCGTCGCCAAGATGGGAATTGTGCGCCCAGAGGACGATCTTTGGCTCCCGGCCCGTTCTCTTCAGGTAGGCGACGAGAGCGTCGACAGTCTCCGCCATGTGAGTATCGCGGAGATTCCATGAGGACTGGCGACCCCGAAACATCGACCGATAGTACTCCTCCGCGTTCCTCACCAGTCGTGCGTTCTGTTCTGCGTCGAAGAACCCCTCGCCATCTTCGCGGTTGCGAAGGCTCAGAGCATTCTTCTGCAACTCGACGAGTTGATTGACCGCCTCGTCTTCGCAGGACTTTGAAAGGTCGAAGCTCGCGAAGTAGCCGTACGCCTGGCTGTCTTCACCGAAATGCTCGAAGCACCTGTAGCGGTACCTCGCGCGCATGGCGGCCTCGGGATCCACTTTGTCCAGGTAGTCGAGAACAGCTCCAATCGAATTGAAGAGACTGTAAAGGTCCAAACCAAAGAATCCGGTCCTGGCGGTCTCAGGACGCGTTGCGTTGTAATCGCGGAGCCACTGCACGAAGTCCAGCACGACGGTGTTTCGCCACATCCACGTCGGAAAGCGCTCAAAACCACTCAGAGCAGTGTCGGCGTTGCGGTCCTCTGACCCGCCGCGAACATATCTGTTCACCCGATACGCATCCGGCCAATCGGCCTCGACTGCCACCGCGCTGAATCCTTTTTCCGTTATAAGGCGCTTGGTGATTTCCGCGCGCTGCTCGTAGAAGTCATGCGTGCCGTGCGAACCCTCGCCGAGGAGGACGAAGCAGGCATTGCCGACGAGATCGAGGAGCGGACGGTAATCGCCCTTGCTTCCCTCAAGTGGATGCGCCGCACGGCGCAGGTCCGCGGTATCCATGCTGACGATTGGTCGCAATCAGCGAACCAGTAAGCCCCGATAGGACGATCTCGCCGCTGGGCACAAAACTGGCTTGTAGAGGTTGGCGAATGCCAATCAGCTCCAGTATGCAGTCCGTCCAAGCCAACCGTGGCCAGCCGGTGCCTGTCGATAGCGACCTCGAAGTTCCAGACACCGCTTTCCGTGACACCATTCCCCGCCTACAGCGCGGTGAAGAGTATTTCACGCGGGCCTTCGCGGTCGTCGCATGGGTCTATGGGCTCTACTGGATCACGTGGCGATGGACCTCGTCTCTGAACCATAACGCCATCGTATTCTCGGTCATACTCGTTGTGGCCGAGACCTACGGCTTGATCAGCTCCCTGCTGATGATCGCGACGGTTTGGAAGCTGAGCGATCGCGAGCCGCCGCCCTCACCAAAAGGGCTCTCTATCGATGTTTTCATTACCAACTTCGATGAGCCGCTGGAGGTTCTGCGGCGAACGGCGATCGGCGCGAGGGCGATTCGCTATCCTCATCGCACCTTCATGCTCGACGACGGAAAGCGCGAGGAAGTGAAGGCGATGGCGGAAACCCTGGGCATCGGGTACATCCGCCGCGAAGGCAACGCGCAAGCCAAGGCTGGGAATCTCAACAACGCGTTCAAGGTCACGACAGGCGAGTTCATTCTGCAGCTCGATGCCGATCACGTCCCTCTTCCGAATATCCTTGACCGGCTGCTCGGCTACTTCCAGGACGAAAAGGTCGCGTTCGTGCAGTCGCCGCAGGATTTTTACAACACCGACTCGTTCACGCATGTCGTTAACGAGGAGCACCGAAGCCTGTGGGAAGAAAACCGCATTTTCTTCTCGCTGCTGCAACCGGGCAAGGACACCTGGAATGCCGCGTTCTTCTGCGGGAGCTGCGGAGTGCTGCGGAGAAAAGCGTTCGACGAAATAGGCGGATTCTCGACCAAGACCGTCATCGAGGACATGGAGACATCCATCGTCCTGCATGGGCGTGGCTGGAAATCCATTTATCACGGGGAGACGCTGGCATACGGCCTGGCTCCCGCGTCAGCGTTTGCGTATCACGTCCAGCGCCTGAGGTGGGGGCAGGGAGCGATGCAGATATTGCGCAAGTTCAGCCCCTTCACATACCCGGGGCTGAGCGTTCCTCAGCGACTGGCGTATTTGAGCGCCACTTCGACGTACTTCGACGGAATTCAGAAGCTGATTTTCTATCTCGCGCCAGCCGTGTTCTTGTTCACGGGCTGGCTTCCCGTGCGTATCACCAACGCGCAACTGCTGACGCGGCTCATACCGTACGTGCTGCTCAGCATCATTTCGTTCGAGCTCCTGTCGCGGGGCTCCGGGTGGATACTCATCTCGGAGCGCTACATGATGGCGAAGTTCTGGACGTACATAAAAACGTATCCCGCGCTGTTCACCAGAAAGCTCCTGAAGTTCAACGTGACGCCGAAGGGAACTGGCGAGGTTCCTTTCGAGACATACGCCCCGCAGCTCTATCTGCTTCTCATCTCGTTGGCAGCCGTGGTGTGGGCGACGTTCGCGTACCACTTCGGTTGGATCAACTACCACGCGGCCGGCTGGTCTTCCGTCGCGTTCTGGCTGAACGGTTTCTGGATTTGTTGGAATGTCTACTTCGCGGGTTACGTGGTGTTGCAGAGCAGATCGTCGCGGCAGCAGCGCGCGGATCATCGGTTCATAGATTCATTCCCCATCACGCTGAGCGCGACCGACGAGCAAGGCAGGCTTTATGACGATCTGCTTGCGCTGACGCAGGATCTGAATCCGGTAGGAATGGCGTTCCGCGCATCTTTCGCGCTTCCCGAGAAGACGAGAATCAAACTGGCGCTTCCGCTGGCGAGCGGGCCCGTCGACGTGACGGGTCGTGTTATGCACATCGAGAAGAGCTACACCGGCAACAACGCGATCTACACTCACGGCGTCCAGTTCGACGAGCTTCCTCTCGAGACCCGTGACGCGATCGAGCTTCACTGCACGCATCACTCGGTGCCGATGTGGCGCATGAAGTACCGCCAATCGCTCAATCTTTTCAACAAGGCCACCGAGATGGTTGCGAACAGCCGAGGCGAAAAACGGTTCTCCGTTCAGCTGCCCGCGCGCGTGACCGTTGAAACGAGGGATGACGAGATTCCCGCTGAAGGCCTCGCTCTCCTCGAGGATGTCAGCGCGAGCGGGGCGCGGCTGCTCATGGAAGTTCCAGTTCCACCCGACCGGCTGGTGAGCTTCGAGGTTCCGGGAACGACATTTTCCGGGAAGGGGCGCGTCGTCTTCAATCGCACGCTCGAGACTCCGATGAAAGTGAGGTTTGTCGTCGGTCTCGGACGACAGGTGCCGGAGTCCCGGTTCAAGACGTGGACTCGCGGGTGGCGCGCGATTGCCTTCGGACCCGTAGACCAGGAAGCAACCCGCTAGAGCCAGGCTGGCTCACAAAATCCTGGGTCCGTACATTAGCGCGGCATGCCCAAGACTGAGGAGGCTCCGCTTGTCGGAAGAGACGCCGAGCTTGCGCTACTAAAGCGAACCATCGACGAAGCGGCCAGCGGTGCAGGCCGCACGATATTCGTCACTGGTGAAGGCGGGATCGGGAAGACGCGGCTGGTATCAGCTGCGGCGCACCACGCAGCCGAGAAAGGCTGGAACGTCGCCATAGGCAGATCTTACCCGGTCGAGTCCGGTGTACCGTACGCACTCTTTGCGGATGCTCTGATGCCGGTCGTCCGGAGCCTCGAGCAATCGGCGCTGACCGTACTGACCCGCGGCGGCAGCGCGGAGCTGGGATACATCTTTCCCAATCTGGCGGGACCGGGCGACCGTGATCGGTCTTCGGCTGGCGCCGCGCCGTCCGAGCTCAAGGCGCGTCTGCTATGGAATTTTTCGCAGTTCCTGGGCCGGCTTGCTTCCAGGCAACCGCTGCTCGTCGTTCTCGAGAATCTGCAGTGGGCCGACGCATCCTCGCTCGAGCTGCTGCACTTCGTCTCCAGACAGAGCGCGGGTCAGAAAGTCGTCGTGCTCGGTACGTACAACGAGACGGAGAGGGATCTGAATCCCATCCTGCGCACCACCGAGCAGTCACTTCTCAAGCTTGGATTGCTCACCGTTGAAAGACTCGGAGCGCTCCGACAGCGCGACGTCGAAGACGTTGTACAGCAAATGTTCGGGATCGATCGCGAAACGAGCCGGCATTTTTCGGCGCTGCTATACGACTGGACTCGCGGAAACCCGTTTTTCGTCGAGGAAACCCTCAAGTCGCTGACCGAGTCCGGAGCATTGAGTCAAGGCGGCGGGCGCTGGGTCGGCTGGGACATGGAGAGTCTCGAGCTGCCGTTCACTATCCGGGATGCGATAAAGGCTCGCGTCGAACGGCTTTCTTCGGGTGCGCGGATGCTTGCAAACTTTGCCGCTGTCATCGGAACGCGAGCGTCGCACGAGACACTTGCCGCCGTCGCAGGCTTGCCGGAAATCGAGCTTATTTCGGATCTGGAAGAGCTGCTCGCGCAGCGTGTGCTCAACGAAACGGGAAGCGTCGACGACATCTGGTATGACTTCACCCATCCCCTGCTGCAGCAGGTGATCTACTCGGAGCTGGGGCAGGCTCGAGCGAGAAACCTGCACGCTACCGTTGCGGAGGCGCTCGAGAGATTTTACGGCAAAGCGGCTCTTTCGCACGCTGACGAGCTCGCCGTCCACTTTGCGCGCGCGCACTCGCCGACATTGGGCCGGAAGGCAGTAAAATATTTGTACGCGGCAGGACAGGCGGCCATCCATAAGTACGCAAACCGCGAAGCGGCTAACTACCTGACGGCGGCGCTAGAGCACCTTGACCGCGATCCTGAGATTCGGGATGTGTCGCGCGAAGAGATTGTGTCTACACTGGCACGTACCCGTCAGCGCCTCGGAGAATACGACAGCGCGATGCAGCTCTGGGCCCGTGCCCGGGAAAGCGCGCGAGACTCCGGACATACCGATGTCGTGGCGGACATCGAGCACCGCATGGGACTGGCGTGCTACTGGAGCGGACGATACGCCGATGCGCTCGGACATTACGAGGCAGGCCTCTCCAGAGCTTCCGCCGGTTCCGATCGTGCCACTCTCGTGCGACTGCGGCTTGCTAAAGGGATTGCACTCCAGGATCTGGGTCGACTGGCCGAAGCCCAGACGGAGGTCGAAGCCGCGCTCCACTCCGCGGCCCTTGGCGCAATGCAGAACGATTCGCTGCTGTCGAGGGCGCATCGCGCGTTGCTGCTACTCTACACCTGGACGGGTCCGCTCGAGCTTGCTCGAGAACATGGCAAAAAAGCCATCGCCCACGCCGAGGCTGCCGACGAACGAATGCTGGAATGGACGGCGCATTGGGGCATGGCCCTTCTCGAGGGAGTTTCGGGCGATGCGCCCGCGTTTCTCCAGCATCTTGACGCGAGCGACTCGCTGGCCGAGCAGATGCACTCGCCCATTCTGCCTCTTTGGTCGTCGGAGCTGCGAGTACAGTATCACTCGGGAACCGGCGACTGGGACGCCGCGATCGAAATCGCCGAGCGCGCCATTCCGTTGGCAAAGAGTCACAATCAGCGAACGCTGCTGCCGCGGCTCTACGTGTGGTCCGGCCTGATCTATCTCTGGCGCGGAGCCGACGACAAGGCAAAGCAATACTTCGACGAGGCGTGGAAGCTCGCCGGGGCCGAAAAGGCCGGCTCGCTCGAGGGCGCGGGCGAGCGCGCCCTCGATGTGCCGTCGATCGTGCCGGCCCATCTCGGAATGGCGTCGTACCATTTAGCGAAAGGAAACCCCGCGGAGGCCGTCCGCGTCGGCGAGGCCGGCCTCGCGATCGCCGATCGCACCGGATACATGGTCTGGGCGCTTCAGTGGTTGCTGCCGACGATAGGCGAGGCCGCCCTCACTGGCCGCCGATTCAAAACCGCCGAAATCCACCTGAAAAGAATGAGACGCGATGCCGGACGTCTCAATCATCGGCTAGGCCTCGCGTACGCGGACGCGTGCGACGGACTGCTCGCGAGATTTCGCGATGCGGACCCCGCCCGCGCGATAACGCTGCTCCAGTCGGCGGTCGATCAGCTGGAGGCGATTCCATTTCCGCCGCAGGCCGCGCGTATTCGCCGCCGTCTGGCGGGAGCATTCCTCGAGGTCGGCGACCGTGACGAAGCGATGCGACAGCTGCGTAAGTCACATGACATCTTCACTCGGCTCGGAGCGACGGTGGAGCTGGATGGCACTCGTGAAGAGATGCGCGAGCTGGGCCTAAGGCCTCCGCCGAAATCGGTGACAGAGGGCGTGGGTGGCCTGACGGGGAGAGAATTGGAGATTGCACGAATGGTGGCGGCGCGCAAATCGAACAAGGAAATCGGCGGAGCGTTGCAGATATCTGCGCGCACAGTCAGCACGCACCTGTCGAACATCTTCGGCAAGCTGAATGTGGGTTCGAGGGGCGAGCTCGCCGATTACGTCAGGCAGAGAGGATTGCTCGAGAATTGAATCGCTCCGACTCCCGGCGCCGGCCGCTTGCCGAGTCCCGCCTTCGCTCCGGGGCACGCGCTTCGCCAGGTAGATTTGCTGCATGATCGAAGACATTCTGGCAGAGCTGGAGGGGGATACGTCGCTCGACGTCGGGAAACAATTCGCGGCGGTGACGGCCCGGTACTTCGAGTCGACGCGCCGCGGCGACGGACGGGTGTCAAGCCCGCTTTCGGCGGAGGAGCTGGCGCTTCGGTTCAGCGATGTGTTTCCATCGGACGGCCGGCCGGTGACCGAGATCATTGCCCGCCTCGAGCGCGACGTCATCGCCGATGCCAACAAGTACTACCATCCGATGTACATGGGGCATCAGACGTCGGCTCCGCTGCCCGTCGGTGTGTGGATGGAGAGCGTGATCGGAGCGCTGAATCAGTCGCTAGCCGTCTGGGAGATGTCGCCGACTGCAACGGTGATCGAGCGGCAGATCGTAAAATGTCTGGCGGCACTTGCCGGTTACGGCGTTGGTGCGGGAGGTACTCTGACCTCCGGCGGAACGGAAGCGAATTTCACCGCGATGCTCGCGGCGAGAAACGCCGCGATCCCCGGCGCCTGGGAGGATGGAGTCGGCGTCGATCCGCCGTTCGTCGTCTACGGCGAGCACGCACACTACGCTGTCACCCGCGCCATCGGGCAACTGGGACTGGGCCGTCGGAAGGGGATTCCCGTACCGTCGCGCAACTACCGGCTCGACGTGGATCAACTTCTGAGTATTCTCGATCGTCTTCGGGCCGAGGGAAAGAAGGTCATGGCGGTGGTGGCAACCGCCGGAACGACAGCGACTGGCTCGTTCGACGATCTGGAAGCCATCGGCGAGATCTGCGCGGAGCGAGGGCTTTGGCTGCACGTCGATGGAGCTCACGGCGCCAGTGCGCTTCTCTCCAGTCGTCCACCCCGTGCGCTCCAGGGCTTGCGCCACTCCAGGTCGCTGGCGTGGGATCCGCACAAGATGATGCTGCTTCCTCTCGCGGCGGGCATGGTGCTCACGCGCGACGAAGGTGATCTCGATCGCGCTTTTGCGCAGGCAGCGCCCTATCTCTTCCACGCCGGGAAATCCACGGCGGTGATCGATCAAGGAGTGCGCAGCTTTCAGTGTTCGCGTAGAGCAGACGTGCTGAAGCTGTGGTTCGTGATTCAGCGCTTCGGGTCGAGCGGACTCGGCCGGCTCTACGATCATCTTTGCGCTACGGCGCGAATGCTACACGACGCGATCGAAGAGAGAGAGGATTTCCAGAATCTTCACGATCCGGAATCGAACATACTGTGCTTCAGATACGTCGGCCCAAATCCTTCATCGCGTGGAGAGGCCGGAGATGGCGATCGGGAGCGGATCGATGCTCTGAATCGGGAGCTGCGAGCGCGATACAATCGCGAGGGTACCGGCTGGATCACCGCAACAACGCTCGATAGCCGGCCGGTGCTCAGAGTCACGATGATGAATCCGCGAACGGGCGCCGCGCACGTCGAGGCTCTCCTCGAGGGACTGAGCGCGAAAGCGAAAGAAATTGTCGCCGGATGACCGGGAGGCGGGAAGCGGGAAGCGGGAAGCGGGAGGCGGGAAGCGGGAAGCGGGAGGCGGAGGCGCCTACGCGCCGAATTCCACGGCGTGACGTTCCCGGCCGGCCCACGCGATTATCGCGGCCAACGCGAACACTGTGAGCGCGACGATCGCCATCGAGTGGGCGTAGCTCGTGCGCGCGGCGAGCAACGCTTCGAGATATCCTACCGAGCTGGCGAGCAGGACTCCGCACTGGTAGGCAAAGCCCGGCAAAAATCCGCGCACTGAGTCCGGTGAAAGCTCGCTAATGTGAGCCGGAATCACTCCCCAGGCGCCCTGAACCATGAACTGCATCGCGAATGCGCCGATCACGAGCCCGACGACGGATTGTGAAAATGCCCACAGCGGGATCATCACGATTGCGAGGACCAGCGCGAGCACGATCGACCGGCGACGGCCAACTCTGTCGGAGAGGAATCCAAAGCTGATTCCGCCGATAATTGCGCCGACCATGGAGAACGCCGTCAGCGCCGCGCGGCCTCTGGGAGAAAAGCCCCAATCGCGCTGGAGAAAAGTCGGATACATGTCCTGTGTTCCGTGCGAGACGAAGTTCATTCCCGCCATCAAGAGCGTCAGGTAAAGAAACAGCTTCCAGTGCGAGAGGATCCCACGACCCAGACTGCTCCAGTCCTTGTGTCGCGTGCGCTCCCACACCTCCGACTCGTGGACGCGGTACCGGACGAAGAGCGCGAGCAGCGCGGGTACTCCGCCGATGAAGAACAGCGGTCTCCAGCCCCAATGGGGAAAAATGAAAAAGTAGCAGACGGCGGCGAGGAGATACCCGGTGGCGTAACCCTCCTGCAGTAGCCCCGAAAGAATGCCGCGGCTTCCCGACGGGGCCTTCTCCATCGCGAGTGACGCGCCGACTCCCCATTCGCCGCCCATTCCGATTCCAAAGAGCGCGCGGAGAAGAAAAAATGTCGCGTAGTTGGGGGCGAAGCCCGAGAGTACCTCCACGATCGAAAAGAACACGAGATCGATCATTAGCGGCAATTTTCGCCCGTAGCGATCTGCCATTAGACCGAAGATGAATGCTCCAACCGGACGAAACGCGAGCGTCGCCGTAATCGTGAGCGCCATCTCGGCGTCGCTCTTGTGGAACTCCTTGGCGATCGCCGTGAGGGTGAAGACGACGAGAAAAAAGTCGAATGCGTCGAGCGTCCAGCCGAGGAAACTGGCAAAGACTGCTGCGCGGTGGCCGCGCGGGGCAGGGCGGGCGATGGACGACGAGCTCAGTGCGTCGGCGGTTGCCATGCGCCAATATGCTCCAACCGACAGTCGAGAGGAATGTCCGCGCAGCGAAGCCCGGGAGTGCCGGTTGAACCCAAACCGTTCCCGCTCCAACTTAACTTTCCTTGATGAGAAAACACGTTCTACTGGCAGTGCTCGTCGCGGGATGTGCTCCCACATCGCGAGCAATCCAAACGGCACCGCCA
>JBOHTC010000254.1:0-44582 GCA_050733495.1 Gemmatimonadaceae bacterium
ACCTCGAGCTCGGCGTGATCCACGCGATCTGCATCTGGTGTGTGACGTCAGCTTGCATCGTCACGATCATATTCATCGTGAGTGTAGTGGACGTACGACGGGGACGGAGTAGAACTGCAAACGGAACACTACCCGCTGCCAGCTGATCGCTTCCCGCTTCCCGCCTCCCGCCTCCCGCCTCCCGCTTCCCGCCTCCCGCTTCCCGCTTCCCGCATCCCGCTTCCCGCCCACCGCCTTCACTCGGCGCACGACACCAGGAATCTCTGCACCAGAGCCAGGCTGCCGGTTTCCGGATCGCGTCGAAGCAGACACGCATACTGCCTCCACGTCTGTCCGCTGGATCCGATCGTGTTCTCCGTCACGAGCACGGTCCAGAGCTCGGCGCTGGAGTCGGGCGGCGCCTCTTCCCGATCTCGAAGCTTGCTCAGCACCTGGGCCGCACCTCTTACCGGTAGGCCGACCGTGAGGTACCGACGCCAGTCGGGCGGACACCCCGACCCGACGGAGGTCAGGGTCGAATCGCGAAGCCTGTGCACTCGCGTCCCACCGCAGTCGGGGTAAAGAAACGGTCCGCCTTCCTCGACGTGCAGATCGGAGAGAATCGCCTTCCTTTGCTCCGCCACCTTGTCCAAGGCCTTCACGGAGAGTGAGTCAGCGGATTCATCGACAGTCAGAGTCGGCGGCGACGACGTTCCCGTGCCGAGCGGGCCTGTGTCAGCTACAGGACGCGAATCGACGCGCAGCGACCGCAATGCTATCGCGGAATCGTCCGCTGCCGGCGTGATCTGTGATTGCACGACAGTCTCGAACACATCGGCGTCGGCCTTGAGCAGCGAACGCTCAGCGCTCGTGGGGCCACTGCACCCAATTGAGACCGCGAGAGCGATGAGGCGCGCGGGTGATCGAAGACCACGCGGATAGATACTATTCATCCGATTCGGTTCATCTCGTTCGATCGTTGCAGTTTCGAGACCTCTTCTTTTTTCCTCACAGTGACGAAGGACGGCTCCCGCACCTCTCATTACGATTTCGATCTACCCGCGGACCGCATCGCGCAGCAGCCGAGCGAGCGGCGCGGGGAGAGTCGCTTGATGGTAGTAAATCGGGCGACGGGTGAGATCGGCCACAAACGCTTCAGTGATCTCGAGCAGATGATTCCTTCGGGCGACGCTCTCGTGCTCAACACCACACGGGTTTTTCGCGCGCGCCTGCTTGGCACTCGTGACAACGGCACGCCAGCAGAGATTCTCTTGCTCCGACATATCGAAGGCGCCGAGTGGGAAGCGATGGTGCATCCCGGCGGAAAGCTCAAGCCGGGGAAAGTCGTTCGCATCGCGGATGATTTCGACGTGAGCATAATTGCAACGACCGAGCGCCGGACGCGAGTGGTTAGCCTCGCTTCATCGATGCCCGTCCAAGACGCGATCAAGAAATATGGGCACGTGCCGTTGCCGCCGTACATCACTCGATCCGACGAGGCGGACGACGCAGAGCGGTATCAGACAGTCTATGCCAGAGAGAGTGGCTCGGTTGCCGCGCCGACGGCAGGACTGCATTTCACACAGGAGCTGCTCGACCGTCTAGCCGCGAAAGGCGTGCGGCGCGCCGACGTGCTGCTTCACGTGGGCGCTGGAACGTTCAAGCCAGTTGATGTCGAACATCCCGCCGATCACGTTATGCACGAAGAGTGGTACAGCTTGTCCGCGCGCACAGCCGATATGCTGAACGCGACGAGACAGCGCGGCGGAAAGATCTGGGCGGTGGGCACTACGAGCGTCCGTACTCTCGAGAGCGCTATCGAGGACGACGGTAAGTTCCGGGAACGATCTGGGGACACGCGGATATTCATCCGCCCACCGTACGACTTCCGCGCGGTCGATCGTGTCGTCACGAATTTCCATCTTCCGCGCTCGACGCTCATTATGCTGGTCGCGGCGTTCGCCGGCTACGATCTCACCATGCGCGCCTACGCTGCGGCGATCGCCGAGGGATACCGGATGTATTCCTACGGCGATGCGATGGCGTTAGTCGACTGAGCACGCGGCGTCGGCGCGTCCGCGGTATCCGCTGTGGACTTCTGCTCGTCATTAATGGAGATTGAATTTGTATACAGGACTTCACCGGAGGTGAACATGCGTTCTGTAATGTCTGTGTTGTTGCTGGTGGCGGTTGCGGGAGGATGCAGCTCGGACGTGCTAGGTCCGAAACAGGTCGACGGCGTATGGACCCAGGACTTCTCCGAGGCAGGCAGCTCTCTGGCCATGAACCTGGTTTCCAACGGCTCGACCATCTCGGGCGCCGGAAACTGGTGCGGTGAAGCCATTGGCTGTGGGAACGTCGCAGTTACTGGAAGCGTGAATGGAAACGCCGTCCACCTCGATCTCACCCTCACCCAGCAGGCTCCGCAAACCGGCCCACCTGGTGTCGAGCATTTCGACGGCACGCTCACCCTCGTGAACACCCTGGACGGAACGCTGTCGAGTGACCCACCGGGAGTGTCTTCGGAGCATGCCGTCTTCCGCCACCCGCCTAGCGACCCCGTTTGACACGCGGATGATGTAGGCAGCCCGGAACCCGTTTAACATTCCGGGATGAGCTTCAGTTTTCGGATAGACCAGAACGCCGGCGCAGCACGAGCCGGCGTTTTCGTCACGCCGCACGGTGAAGTCGAGACGCCGGCGTTCATGCCCGTCGGCACACTCGCAAGCGTCAAGGCGCTCGATCCGGAAGATCTCGTCCAGATGGGCGCATCGATGATCCTCGCCAATGCTTACCATCTCCACCTGAGACCAGGCGACGAGATTGTCCGCGAGATGGGCGGGCTCCACAGATTCATGCGCTGGGACCGGCCAATTGTTACTGACTCGGGCGGATTTCAGGTTTTCTCGCTGGCTCAGCTCCGCACAATCAACGAGGAAGGCGTCGAGTTCCAATCCCATCTCGATGGATCGCGCCGATTCTTCACACCCGAGCTCGTCATGCGCATTGAGCGCAACCTGGGCGCGGATGTCGTCATGCAGTTCGATCACGTGATCCCCGGCCAATCGGACGAAGCCTCCGCGCGCGACGCCAGCGAGCGGAGCATCCGCTGGCTCGCACGATGCCTCGCCGAAATCGAGCGACTGGGAACCGGCCAGCCGCTCGACGAGGATACGCCGCGCGAAGAATTCCCGCTCGACAACCCGCGCAACGAGCAGGCCCTCTTTCCAATTGTACAGGGCGGAATCCACGCCAATCTCCGGCGTGAAGCAGCGCTGGCAATCACCGACATGCACGACTGGCGCGGATTTGGAATTGGCGGTTTATCGGTCGGCGAAGCAAAGGACGCGATGTACGACATCCTCGACATAGTCGACGACGCATTGCCCAAAACCCATCCCCGCTATCTCATGGGCGTCGGTTTCCCGGAGGATCTAATCGAAGCAATCCGGCGCGGCGTCGATCTCTTCGACTGCGTCGCGCCGACTCGCATGGGACGAAACGGAGCGGCTTTCACCCATGATGGCCGCCTCAACATCAAGCGCGCCGAGTTCCGCACCGATCCTCGGCCGCTGGATCCTGATTGCGATTGCTCCGCCTGCACCCGCTTCAGCCGAGCCTACATCCGGCACCTGTTCGTCTCGGACGAGATTCTGGGACTGCGCCTCCTCTCCCTGCACAATGTACATTTCCTGCTGTCGCTCGTCCGGCAGGCGCGCCAGGCGATCGGCCGCGGTGATCTCGACTCGTGGTCCCGCGACTGGCTCGCGCGCCACCGGTCTGCGTCGCCGTTAGCAGTCTGAAACTATTTCGCCAACTCTTCCAATCCGCATCCCGCTTCCCGCTTCCCGCTTCCCGCTTCCCGCTTCCCGCCCACACCTATGCCAAGCAATGCAATAGTCGGCTCCATTTTCATGTACGGAGCCATCTTCGCGATCTTCTACTTCATTCTGATTCGCCCCCAGTCCCAACAGAGGAAGAAGCACGACGAGATGGTGCGGAGCCTCAAGAAGGGAGACGAGATCGTGACTACCGGCGGACTGGTTGGAGAAGTGATCTTCATTAAAGAGAGAGGCGGCGACGACAAGGCCGGCGGACTGGAAGATCGCGTGACAATCAAATCGGGCGACACACGCCTGGTAATCGAGCGCGGACGAATCGCGCGCATCAACAGACCCGTTGCCGTCTCCAACGCCAGCGCTGGGTGAGCATCCTCGACATCCGGGTGCTGGGCGACCCGGTTCTTCGCAAGCCGACCAAGCCGGTCGCCGAGGTCACCGACGAGCTCAGAAAGCTGATCGCTGACATGTTCGAGACGATGTACGCGGCCGAGGGAATCGGACTCGCCGCGCCGCAGGTCGGACGATCCGAGCGAATCACCGTCGTCGACGTCGAGGGAAAGAAGTACGCACTAGTGAACCCGCAGATCGTCGATAACAAGGGCGACCTCGAGAAAGCCGAGGAGGGATGCCTCTCGATCCCGGAGATCTACGGCGACATAGAGCGCCCTGCGGAGGTGACTGTGCGCGCCCTCGACGAGAACGGCAACGAGTACGAGCTGTCCGCCACTGAGCTGCTCGGTCGCTGCATCCAGCACGAGGTCGACCATCTCGACGGCCGGCTCTTCATCGATTATCTGAGCCCACTCAAGCGCAAATCAGCGCTGGCGAAGTGGGAAAAGTCGAAGGACGAGTACCCCGGCTACATCCGAAAGGTGCGCGCCGAGGAAAAGGGCGAGCACCATCACGAAAACGAATCGGAGATGTAGTGCGGGTTTTGTTCTGGGGCACCCCCGAGTTCGCCGCGCCATCGCTGCGAGCACTCGTGGGCGAGGGGTTCGAGGTTGTCGGCGTCGTCACTCAGCCCGACAAGCCTCAGGGCCGCTCGCGCGAGATAATTCCTTCGCCGGTGAAAACAATCGCGCTGGAGGAAGAGCTTGCCCTCTTCCAGCCGAAAAATGCGCGAGAGCTCGATCTCGTCGAGAAGCTCAGGGAGGTGAAACCGGACATCTCTATAGTCGTCGCTTATGGACACATCCTGCCGCAGGCGATCATCGATCTTCCTCTGAAAGGAACGCTGAACATCCACGCGTCGCTCCTCCCATTATTGAGAGGCGCGGCACCGATCCAGGCCGCCGTTCGACAAGGCCTCACCGAGACGGGCGTGACTATCATGCGCGTCGTCCAGGCTCTCGACGCCGGTCCGATACTCTTTCAGACCCGGTCGCCGATCCTTGAGGACGAAACCTACGGCGAGCTGCGCGAGCGTCTCGCCGAGCTCGGCGCCCTCGCCCTGATCGAATCGCTTTCGCTGATCTCGATTGGCAAGGCGCGCGAGATTCCGCAGGACGATTCGCGGGCGACGTTTGCTCCGAAGGTGAATCGCGAGTCGTCGCGAATCGACTGGACCAGGAGCGCGCTCGAGATATCGCGGCTCATTCGAGCATCTGATCCGAGTCCTGGCGCGTTTACGACGAATGCGAAAGGTGATGTGAAGATGTTCGGACCCAAGGTGATGGACGGCATCAATGGGAAGCCAGGCGAAGTCCTCAAGGCCACCGGAGAGCTGATCGTCGCGTGCGGCACCGACGCGCTGCGAATCGCCGAAGTACAGGCCTCGGGCAACCAGCGGATGACGGCCCATGAATGGGCGCGCGGACGCGCTACGGCGGTCGGCGAAAAATACGGGGTATGACCGCTCCCGCGACGAAAGCTCCGATGACCGCGCTGCCATGGATCCACGCCGTCACCAGCGACGAGATCATGCTCCGGCCTGGATTTCTGCGAAAGGCAATGGGAGTGATGCGCGTTTTGGGAGATAAGGGCGCGATTCACGTGAGGTCGCAGCTCCTCGACTCACCTACTGTGTATTCGATAACGCTCGCATTGCTCGAGCTCTACGAGCAGACGAGTTGCTGGTGCATAGTCAACGACCGCGTCGACATCGCGCTAGCCTGCGGAGTTCAAGGAGTCCAGTTGACCCACAAATCGATCTCGGTTCCCGACGTGCAGCGAATCGCTCCGGCGCTAAGAGTTGGCGCGAGCGTCCACTCGCCCACCGAAGCCGTGGATGCCGAGCAGGCTGGCGCGGACTGGTGCGTGGCGGGACACGTGTTCGAGACGCCATCCCATGCAGGCCTTCCGCGACAGGAGACCGGTTTCATCAGCGAAGTCGTGGCGGCGGTGCGTTTTCCGGTTATCGCGATCGGGGGCATCAGGCCGGAGCACGTCCGCTCGCTGGTCCATCGCGGGGCGCACGGAGTCGCCGCAATTCGGGGAATCTGGAACGACGAGAATTCCGAACTCGCCGCCAGCCGCTATCTTTCACAGGTATGATGGGAACCGAAGTAGTTGAAGCGGAAATCGCTCTCACTGTGAACGGAGCGGAGCGCCGGGTCCCAACGGGTTGGACGCTGGCGGATCTCCTCGCGTCCTTGAGTCTCGACGCACGCGTCGTGGTCGTAGAGCGCAACGGCGCGATCCTGCGCGACCGTGCGTCGTTTGCGTCTATCCCTCTCGCCGCTGACGACCTGCTCGAGATCGTCCACTTCGTTGGAGGAGGCTGAGATGGCTAGCGACCTCGCCGTTCTGCCCTATCCCGCGGGCATCGGAGATCCGCAGCCGTTCGTCGTTGCCGGACGCGAGTTTCGCTCGCGCCTGATGGTCGGAACCGGCAAGTATGCATCGAACGCGCAAATGATCGACGCGATCGAAGCGTCAGGCGCTGAAGTCGTCACCGTTGCCGTACGCCGCGTCGATCTCGACCGATCGAAGGACGAAGCAATACTGCATCACCTCGATCCTGATCACTATTTTCTCGTCGCAAACACCGCCGGCTGCTACAACGCGTCCGATGCCATCCGCTACGCTCGCCTCGCGCGGGCTGCGGGATTCAACGAGTGGGTCAAGCTCGAGGTGATCGGCGATCAGCAAACTCTTCTTCCCGACACGACTGGACTTCTTCAGGCGACGAAGACGCTAGCCGACGAAGGATTCAAGGTTCTCGCGTACACGAACGACGATCTGATCACAGCGCTCAGGCTCGAGGAAGCCGGAGCCGTCGCGGTGATGCCCCTCGCCTCTCCAATCGGCTCGGGACTCGGGATGCTCAATCCTTACGCCATCCGCACAATCAAGCAACGCTTGTCTGTGCCTGTGATCGTCGACGCCGGCGTTGGCACTGCATCGGACGCGTGCATTGTGATGGAGCAGGGCGTCGACGGAATTCTGATGAACACCGGAATCGCTGCCGCCAGTGATCCTGTACGAATGGCGGCCGCGATGAAGTGCGCAGTCGAGGCCGGAAGACACGCCTATCTCGCCGGACGGATGCCGCGGCGCGAAGTCGCGGTGCCATCATCTCCCACGACGGGGATGCTCGGATCATGAGCGCGACTGCCGTATCGTCCGGCGCTGTCACCGCCGCCCGCGCTGTCGCGGCCGAGGTCTGTGTCGATTTGCGGCGCGGCGAATTCCTCGATCAGTCCTTCGATCGCCGAATAGCGCCCCTCGACGCGCGTGACCGGCGCTGGACTCGCGAGCTCGTCTACGGGATGCTGCGTCACCGCGGCTGGATCGATGCGATTCTCTCCGATCGCGTTCGCGGCGGGCTCGCGCGTCTCGATCCCGACGTGATCGATCTTCTCCGGCTCGGCGTGTACCAGCTCACGAACATGGGGAGCGTTCCCGCATACGCCGCCATCGCCCAGACCGTCGAGCTCGCTAAGCGCAGGCACGGACTCGGCGCCAGCAAGCTCGTGAACGCGGTTCTGCGGCGCACCGATCGCGAACGGGACGATCTCGTTCCGTCCGCCGCGACCGATCCTGTGGAAGCGCTTGCGCTCAGGTATTCGCATCCGCGCTGGCTCGTCGCGCGGTGGATCGACCGTTGGGGAGAGAAGGAGACCGAACGTCTGCTGACGCTGAACAACGACGAGGCGCCGATTGTTCTGCGCCCTTACGGAATAGTGAGAGAGCAGCTGGAGGCGATGCTGGAGGAGGCGGGTGTTCACGTCGGTGACGCGCCTTACGTGAGCGACAGCATCGCGATCTCGGGCGGAATCACGCTCACCGAGCTTGGCGCGTTCAAGAAGGGATTGTTTTTTGTGCAGGATCCAGCGGCGACCCTCGTCACGCAGTACGCGGCGATCCCGAGCGACGCGACGGTCGCCGATCTCTGCGCGGCACCCGGCGGAAAGGCGCTGGAGCTATCTCGCACCGCGGGCGCAGTAGTGACGGGCGACAAGTCCATCGCGCGTCTCCAGCGATTGCTCGCCAACGAGCGGCGTCTCGAAACTACCAACATCTACCCGTTCGTCGGCGACGCGCGTCATCCAGCCGTTGGTCCTGTGGACGCCGTGCTCATCGACGTTCCATGCACCGGAACCGGAACCTTCCGCAGACATCCCGACGCGAGGTGGCGGCTCAGGATCTCCGACCTCGCGGTGATGTCCGCTTTGCAGAAGACGATTATCCGCGCTGCCGCCGCGGCGGTCAGGCCGGGCGGACTTCTCGTCTACAGCACGTGCTCGCTCGAGCCCGAAGAGAACGATTCCCAGGTCGACGCGTTCCTCGCCGACAACCTCGGCTGGATCCTCGAGCCTCCGCCGGCAGGGTCAGTGTCGCCTGATCTGCTCGACCGCGGCCGGTTGCGAGTGTTGCCGCAGCGCCACGGAACGGACGGGGCATTCGCCGCGCGATTGCGCAGGGTAAGCTAGGTGGCCTGGCGCACGCTTCCGCGCCGGACATTCCCATACCTGATTGCTGCGGTCGGCGGATTTCTGCTCGCCTACCTCGTCGTCTTCTTCTTCTTTTTCCCAGCGGAAGTTATTCCGGACGACGGGATTCTTCCGAATGTGGTCGGGGCGACTTTCGAGGACGCGTCCGCGAGGCTCCAGAAGGCTGGATTCCCGTCGCAGCAGGGCGAATCGAGATACACGAAGAACAGTCCGCCCAACGTCGTACTGCAGCAGGACCCGCCCGCGGGTAGCAGGCAGAAGCGCGGAACTGCCGTGGTGCTCGCGCTGAGCGCGGGGCAGAAGAGCGCCGAGGTGCCGGTGACAACGAACATGTCGCAGCAGCAGGCGCGCATTGCGATCGAGAACACCGGGCTGATCATGGGCACCGTCGCGGAGCAGATCGCCGATCAACCCCGCGGTTTGGTGATCGCATCGTCGCCGCCGGCGGGAACTACGATGCAACTTCCGGGGACTGTCGACGTGGTCCTCAGCAAAGGCCCGGCGACGGTGCAGCTGCCGGATCTCTACGGGCGCAGCGTCGGCGAAGCGCGGTCGATGATCGAGCAACTCGGGTTGCGCGTCGCCGGAATCTCGCGCGACACGAGCTCCATCCAGCCCGAGAATACCGTGATCAGGCAATTCCCCGCTGCCGGCCAGGCGGTCTCAGCGGGAGGTCCGGTGAGTCTCACCGTCTCGCACTTCCCTCCTCCGCCCGGAATCAGGATCGACACCTCCATCTCAGTCCCTCCGCCGGCGCCCGACAGCTTACGTTACTGAAGCTGCGGACCAACTGCCCCGGGTATCAGAAAAGATGAGCGTTCGAATTGCACCGTCGATCTTAAGCGCGGATCTGACGAGGCTCGCCGACGAGATTGCGATGGTCGAAGCGGGCGGAGCTGACTGGATTCACATCGACGTCATGGATGGGCGCTTCGTTCCGAATCTTACTTTCGGCGCGAAGGTCATCGAGTCGGTGCGAAAGCTGACGAAGCTTTCGCTCGACGTTCATCTCATGGTCGTCGAGCCGGAAAATTATTTCGAGAGCTTTGCGGCGGCCGGGGCGAACGGGATGTCGATCCACACCGAGGTCTCCCCTCACCTCCAACGCCAGCTCAATCGCATCCGTGAGCTAGGCTGCCGCGCTGGAGCGGTCGTGAATCCAGCTACACCGCTCAGCGCGGTAAGCGAAGTGATCCCGGATCTCGATCTTCTGCTGGTGATGACGGTGAACCCCGGCTTCGGCGGTCAGGAATTCATCAAGGGGTCGGTCGACAAAGTTCGGCGCGCGCGTGAGCTACTCGCCGAAAATGGAAGCAAGGCTTTCATCGAGGTCGATGGCGGCATCGACCGCCGCACCATCAAATCAGTCTGGGAAGCGGGTGCAGACACATTCGTGGCAGGTCACGCGATTTTCGCGTCGAAGGATCCGAAGGGCGAGATCGGCGTGCTCCGCGCGCGCTGCACGCAGCAGGTATGACGGGTCGCCAGCAGCTCGCGGTTGCCTGCGTCGTGATCGGAATCGCTGGCGCAATCGCCTACGGCGCGACGCGATATTTGCGCAAGGAGCTATTCCCCGTGGAGCTCGGCACGAAGGCGCCCGATTTCCAGGCTTTCACTCTCGATTCCGTTCCGCGCGAGAAGCACCTCTCCGACTATCGCGGCAGAGTGTTGATGATCAACGTCTGGGCGACGTGGTGCCTCCCATGCAGAGTGGAAATGCCGAGCATCGAGGCGCTGAACAAGGATTACGCCGCGAAAGGCCTCAAGATTCTCGCGGTCAGCATCGACGATCCCGGAACCGATTCGACCATCCGCGCGTTCGTCAAACAGTACGGACTTACCTTCGAGATCCTGCACGATCCGCAGGGAAAGATTACCCAGTTGTACGATGTCACCGGGTACCCTGAGACTTTCATCGTAGGAAAGGACGGCGTGATCAGAAGAAAGTTGATGTCGGCGACCAACTGGGATTCACCCGACGCGCGCGCGCTCGTGGACAGGTTGCTTACCGAGCGAACGAACTAAGTGAACGCCTCCCTGTTAGAGTCGTCGAGAGAGCGAGAATGATGCGCATCCTGGGTATCGAGACATCGTGCGATGAGACGTCAGCCGCCGTGCTTAGCGGTGAAGGTGACGACGTCGTCCAGAAGTCTCTCGTGATTCTGTCGCAGGACGTCCATCGCGTCTTCGGTGGCGTCGTTCCCGAGATCGCGTCGCGCGCGCACCTGACGAGTATCGTGCCCGTGGTCGAGCGCGCTCTCGTCGAGGCGGGTACTACGCTGAGTGAGCTCGATGCAATCGCGGTCACGAATACGCCCGGGCTCGTCGGCGCGCTGCTCGTCGGCGTGAGCTACGGGAAGGCGCTCGCTTTCTCGCGCGACATCCCGCTCCTCGGCGTCCATCACATGGAAGGACATCTCTTCGCGGCCACGCTCGAGCACCGCGACGCGTCTCCGCCTTTCACCGCGCTCCTCGTCTCGGGAGGACACACGCTGCTTCTCGACGTGGAGGGGTGGGGCACGTATCGACTTCTGGGCGCAACGCGCGACGACGCCGCCGGCGAGGCCTTCGACAAAGTCGCCAAGCTGCTCGGCCTTCCTTATCCCGGCGGACGCTACGTCGAAGCTTTGGCTCGCGAAGGCAAGTCAGGTCGGTTCAAGTTCGGCAGGCCAATGCTTCGCAAGAATGCAGTGGAAGATGATGACGACTATTACGATTTCTCCTTCAGCGGACTCAAGACAGCGGTCCTGAATGCAGTACGGGGATCAACCGATATAGAGGCCGACAAGGCCGACATCGCGCGCGGATTCCAGGACTCGCTCATCGAGACTCTGGTTGAGAAAACCCGTCGCGGCGCGACCGCATTCTCGCGCGAGCGCGTGGTGCTTGGCGGCGGCGTCGCCTGCAACCGGACACTCGCAGATGCAATGCGCGCAACGCTCGGCAAAGATGGAATCACGGTCTTCACGCCTACCCCGCGTCTCGCCACCGACAACGCCGCGATGATCGCTCGCGCCGCATTTTTCAGATTCGAGCGCGGCGAGCGCTCCGGTCTGGATCTTAACGCTTACGCAAGTTCCCCTATCCCCGGCCTCGCCGCCGCCTAGATTGAATCGCAAATGAAAATGATTTTTGCCTCGATAGTTCATCACCCGCTGTCGTACGACGTCGGGCCACTGCAGCTAACCGGATTTGGGCTCGCCGTCCTCATGGCGTTCGTCATCGCGCAGATAATCACCCAGCGCGAGCTCGCCCGCAGAGGCCATGACCCAGAGCCCATCGGTGATCTCGTCTTTGCCGCTGTCATCGGCGGACTCCTCGGCGGCAAGATCTACTACGCCATTCTGATGCACGACGTCAACGCGCTGTTCAGTCGCGCGGGATTCGTTTTCTGGGGCGGACTGATCGGCGGAATATTCGCCTGCTACCTGGTAGTTCGATACAAGCACCTGAGCTTCACCCGCATCAGCGACGTCGCGGGGATCGCGATTGCTGCCGCTTACTCGATTGGCCGCACCGGTTGCTGGGCGGTGGGCGACGATTATGGGCGCCCCTTCAACGGTTTCGGCGCGGTGAGTTTTCCGAACGGTGCTCCTCCGTCGACGGTCGCCAACATGACCCAGCTCTTTCACATTCCGGCGCCGGCGACTGCTCCGCCCAATCAGGTCCTGTCGGTCTATCCCACTCAGCTCTACGAAGTGGCACTCGGCTTCGTGATGTTCCTGATCCTCTGGCGTCTTCGCAAACACAAGCACGCGGAAGGATGGTTATTCGGCGTCTACTGTCTGCTCGCGGGGGTCGAGAGGTTTTTCATGGAGATCCTTCGCGCCAAGGACGACCGATTCATCTTCGACGTCTTCACGACCGCGCAGTTGATCGCCCTGCTGTTTGCAATTGGCGGAGCGATCTGGATGTACATGCGGAGAAATCCGGGCCCGGACGCGCCCGGAATCTACCCGTCGCCGCTACCGGCCTAGACGACCTAAGCCTTTCACCAGACCGTAAGCGAGCGCGTGCGTGCGGAGGGCGCTGACAGCGCCAGCGGTGATGATCACTGGCTGCGTCTCGGTTATCGCCTCCCAGATCCCGTGAAGAGTCGAGGTCGGGATCGTGACGGCAAGCGAAGCGCTGGTCGTCGTTGCGTCGTTCAGATTCTCGAATGTGAGGCCACCAGACTCCTGGAACGTCGCTATGCTGCACGTCGCGCTCTTCGCGTAGGGCGGCAATGGGATCGTGCAGCCCGCGCCCGTTGATGCGACGTTGGTCGTCAGAGTCCCAGCATCGGAGAACCAGGCGTTGTCGATGTTGTTTCCTTCCAGATAAATCGCCAGGCCGGGCACCTCGCCGGCGACGTCGCTGAGAAACGAGAAATCACTCGTGCCCTGGTCGGCAAGCACGACGAGCAGTCGATCGGGCGGCGCGCTTGCGGCGTGCGATTGCCAAAACACGAGAACGACGCCCAGCGACAGCGGAGTGCAGACCGCCGGATCGGGTGGAACGGATGGATCGACGAAGACATCCTCGACGCAGGTTCCAGTCGGGAAGCTTTGACGCATTCCGAGCGCGAACATCGATCTGGTCGTGCCGCCAATGTCTACGCTTACCTGGTCGAGAAGCGGCTCCATGTTGCCGAGCGACCCGGCGAACGTGGCTGCGTCGGGTGATTGGATTCCCGAGAGACCGGCCAAGCCAATCGAAAGGCTCTGGACAGCGGAGTGCGCATCGAGATTGCCAGGTCCCGTCGAGTCGCTGCCGCACGCGGCGAGAGAAAGAATCACGGCCGCGTACGCTGCGGTGGCGACAGAAGGGTTTTTCATAAGGCGAAATGGCATTTTCATCATAAGGACTTCCAGATGTCCTGGCGGTTAACGTTTTTGACGTCGATGAATCTAAGAGTGATCGTGGATCATTCGCCAACCAACCGGTGTGCGCTCCCAGATCGTGGAAAACCATCCTGTCCGCTCGGGAGCACCACCGCCCGTCAAAATGTATCGCCCGGTAGCAAGAGCGTGGTCCGCTCCCAACGGTCTGATCTCCAGATTATCGTAGCTCAGACTCTGCAGCGGCCGGCCTGTCTTCCAAAACCCTTCCCTCATCTGATCGCCGATCCCGCTCGGCCCGTGCACCAATCCGTTGCGACCCATCGCAGTCGCAGACGGCGCATAAGCATATAGATAAGCCGAGAGATCGCCTCGATTCCAGCCGGCTGCCGTGGTATCGAACACTGCTCGAATCGCGGCGGCGTCGGGAGCGGGCATCGGAGAGGTCGACGAGCGAGATCCAATGGCACTCGCGCAACCGAATGCGACCAACGCGATCGACAACACTATCCACCGAGTCGCAGGTTTCAATTTCGCTCCGGTATCAGTCGAAGGCTCGTTCCCCAGGGATCTGTCAAAAGCCACTCTCCGTTTACCTGCTTCGTTTTATATCCGGCAGCTGAAACACTGTATGCTGCTTCGTCCGCGTCTTTACCCGTCGGCACCACAATCTCCCACTCGAGGAGTCTTGCGTCCTCATCCGTCGCCGCTGGAGCACCCCGTGCCCACGTGTTCGTACCGAGATGGTGGTGGTAGCCTCCGGCCGACATGAAGAGCGCGCCGGGATAACTCCACACCACTTTATCGAAGCCGAGCGCGTTGTGATAGAACCCTTCGGCTTTCGCGATGTCGCCGACGTACAGGTGAACGTGGCCGAGGACGGTGCCGGGAGGCATGCCGGTCCATCTCTCGCTGCGCGCGGATCGAACCAGATCGTCGACGTCGAGGTGCTTGGTCGTCATGAATAGCTGGCGCTCGTCGTAGCGCCAGGCATCGCGCGGACGGTCGGCGTACACTTCGATGCCAAGGCCATCAGGGTCGGTCAGGTATACCGCTTCGCTGACGAAGTGATCCGACATTCCGGCGTAAGCTCCGATCTCGGCAAGGTGCGCGACGAACCTTCCGAGTGACGCACGATCGGGAAGCAGAATCGCGAAGTGATAAAGTCCGAGCAATCCACGCTGCGGAACCGCTCGCGCGGTTCGCAGCTGATGCAGGTGGACGATCTTGCGATTGTCGTCGTGCGGGCCAAGACTCGCCGAATCGACGCTGCGCTCGACGACGCGCATTCCGAGGACGTCTTCGTAGAATGAAAGCGATCGCGCGAGATCGGCGACCTGAAGTCGCACACTGCCAAGGTGCGTCGACTCGGGAAGTCTATATCCCGTTGGACGAATCCCGGTAGTCTGTTCGGTTTCGGACGTCTTCTGCGCTGTCGTCATTGCATGTTACGCCCCGCGTTCGCACCCTCGTCAGCATGACCGGGCCAGAAAGTTTTGATGGTTGCAAATACCAGGAGCAGGATGAGAATCCCCTGCGCCGTCAGAGTTTCGACGCTGGGATAGATGCCCATCGCCTCAAGGTGTGGTCCGCCCGGGATTACCGTGATGCGCATGATGTTGCCCTCCTGCAGCTCGCGAATTCCCTTGCCCATGAAAACGAACGCCATGTAATAGAGGAGGATGCTCGTGACTGCGAAGAACGGGCGCATCGGAATGCGCACTCCATATCTATAGAACAGTGTGAAGATCACTGCCAGTGCGGCGAAGCCGACGATGATGCCCAGTGTCAGCGGCAATCCCACATTCGGGCCTTCGCTGAACAGCGCCTGATAGAAGAGCGCTGTTTCTGCGCCCTCTCTGTAGACCGCGAGAAACGCGACGAGCGCTAGTGCCTTGCCACCCCCGTGCTCGAGAGCTGAGGTCACCTTGTCGCGGATAAACTTCTGCCACTTGGCGGCCTCCACCTTCGAGATGAGCCAGTAGCTCACCGAGAAGAGAACGACGACGGCAACCAGCATCGTCACGCCTTCGACAAAGTCTCTGCTCGCCGGGACCGCCGCGAGGACAGTCTTGAGTACGACGGCAGACACGAGGCTCGCGACGAGTCCGAGAGCGATGCCAAGCCAGATCGATCTCAGCGTTTCCCTGTGTCCCATCTTGATCAGGAACGCTACGACGGCGCCAATCACCAGAATCGCCTCAAATCCTTCGCGCAGGATGATGAGGAATGATTGGAAGAACGCCTCCCATCTCGTAGAGGGTTGTTGCGTCAGATCGATTATCGAGGGAAGCGCGTCGGCGATCGCATCGCGATAACCTTTTGCGGCGGCGACGTCGTGGCGCTTCACCGCGCCCTTGAAGTCCGCGAAGTGCCTCTCCATTGTCGCGACGAGTCCTGGCTTCTTGGCCCGCGCCGGAGTCTCGAGCGGCTCGAACGCAATGTACGCATCGAATGCGCGGTCGCCGGCTTCGGCGGTTTGTCCCTTTCCGGCAAACTCGAGCGCGCTGTCGAGCAGGGCGAGAATCACGGGGGATGCGGTGTCGCCCGGAATCGCGGTCGCGTCGGCTCGCTGCACCGGGAGCGCCAATTTTTCTCCGCGGAGCGAGTAGATGTAGGCGATGACGTTCCACCGCTGCTGGGGCGTGAGCGTTGAGGCGAACGACGGCATAGCGGTGCCGCGTACTCCGACCGAGATCACGTTGTAGGCAAGGGTCGGTGACAGCTCGGGCGTGAGTTTTCTCACGCCGATAGCCGGCGGCGCTGTGCTCAGCGTGTGCGCGGACGGTCCGTCGCCGGCGCCCAACACTCCGTGACACGCCGAGCAGTTCTTGACGAACAGTGTGTGCCCTCCGGCGGTATCGAGCGGGCCCTTGGGCAGATCCATCGCGCCGGCGGTGCCGAGCGATGCCGCGAACAGCCTGTGGATCTGTCTTACTGTTGCCGGAGGTTGCCGAGTAGACACGGCGGTGATGAGGCTATCGAGAATCGCTCTCGTCGCTGGCGCTTCGTAACCCTTGAGTCTGGTTGCGACATCTCGCGCATCGACGAGAAACCCCGACGTCTCGTCGAACTCATCCTTCGATATGAGCTTGCCGTGGTCGTCAATCGCCTTCGCGTACTCCTCGACGGCGACCCCGACAATGCTTGCTAGACGTTTTGCTGGATTTTCCTGGGCGGACAGGGTGGTGGCCGCCACGAGCGACAGGATCGAGACGCACATCCGCCGCATAGATCGACAATTCATTGCCGAGTGAATTTATCTGGATAGCGGCGAGAAGCAATTGGTAGCCGGAGGCCCGCTTCCCGCCTCCCGCCTCCCGCCTCCCGCTATTCCCGAAATCGATACTCGCCTCTCAGCTCGCCGTCGCAGATCGCGGCTCTCACGCCGGTGCGATGCTCGAACCTCTCGACGAAAATCGGCAGTCTCTCACTGGTGAATTCGCCCCTCGCCATCCCCAGGGCGTCGATCGCGTGTTCGATGGCGTCGGGCTCGCCTTCGACTTCGACGAGCACATCCATCCGTGGGTACTGCTCGAACCGGATCATTGCGCCGGCGAGCGCGTACTGTGCGATCTCGCGATCGATTTCCAGCGTCGGGATGAAGCCTAGCCTCTCGAGGATCTGCTCGAGCGCCGCGAAGTCGTCGACGCGCGTCGAGATCTCTTCTCTGGTCTTGTAGACGTCCTGGATTTCGGTTGCGCCTTTCCAATCGAGGTAGGTCCGAACCGACCCGCCGTCTTCGTAGCGTCTTACACGCAGAACTTCGTCTCGGCTCGCCAGCTCGCGCGATTCGATGTCGTAGCGGCGATCGAGCAGCTTCCCCTCGTAGTCAAGCCTGGCGCCGGCGTCTTCGATTTTCTTGCGGCGCTCCGCGATATCGTCGACGACCGCTTTGAGCTCGACCTCACGCATTCAGGATCGTCTCCAATACCTTCGAGGTATCGGTGAGCGATGGCAGCGCGGCGTAAGGTTTGTGGGAGAGGAGCTGCTTCACCGAGTAGTGTCCGCTCGCGACGCCGATGGCGCGTGCACCCAGCGAGCGGCCGCAGTCGATGTCGGCCGGTGTGTCACCGATGACGACGAGCTTTTCGCCGGCGATCTTGATCCCCAGAGTTTCCCTCGCGCGCCGCTGCGCAATCGCCGGCAGCTCCGGGCGGTGCTCGTGATCCGACCCGAATGCGTTGACGCGAAATCGATTGGGATCAATCCCCGCGGCGCGCAGCTTTATTCGCGCGCCGGGCGCAATGTTTCCAGTGAGCAGACCCAGAACTACGTCGTCGCGGTCCTCGAGAGCGTCGAGTACGTCGAGGACTCCCGGCAGCGGATGCACGTTGAACTTCCCGCCTTTCACGCCTTCCTGCAAACCGACGACGTAGAGATCGATCAGCTTCTCCATCTTTTCGTCGATGTGCGCGTCCGAGTGTCCCTCCAGGCGCATCACGTCGCGTACTATCTGTCTGTCGGTCTTGCCATCGTATCGATAGGCTGGATCGCCCTTCGACCCGAATACGGTCTCCAGCGCGCGTTGCATTGCAGCTCGGCCCAGACCTTCCGAGGTCAGGAGGGTGCCGTCGATGTCGAACAGAACGAGTCTCATGCTCTTGTCAGAAATACTCCGGCGACGATTGTCGCCGCGCCGACGCCCTGGAAGATCGTAGGCGTCTCACTGAGAAACGCCCAAGCCACGAGGAGTGCGACGAGTGGTTGAAGGTTGGAGTACACAGCGGTGCGCGTCGGACCGAGCACGCGCAACCCGCGATACCAGAAGAAGTACGCGACGCCCATCGAGATCACGCTAGAGTAGAGAAGCGCGAGCCATCCGCCGACGCCGATCGCCGACCAGTTTGTCGCGATGAGTGCCGGCGTCGACGCGATGATCAGCGGGATGGCTCCGCCGACCATTGTCGCGGCCGAGAGCTGGATGACATCGATGCGCTCGGTATATGGCTGAAGGCCGATCGTGTAGAACGTCCAACAGATGACGGCCAGAAAAACGAGCACCGACCCGAGCAGCGTGGTCTCGCCTGCTGAAGAGTTCGCGCTGCCGATAATCACGAGCGCGACACCGAAGACCGAGAGCGCGATGCCCACGAGGCTGATCGCCTTCAATCGCTCCATTCCGCGCATGCGGGCGACAAGCGCAATGAATGCGGGCGCCGCGGCAACGATGAGCGCGGCGTTTCCGGCGCGGGTGCGTGCGACGCCATTGACGAAGAAGAGTTGGTAAATCCCGTTTCCCAACACACCCATCAGAAGCAGCCCGATCACATCTCGGCGCGCCAGTGACCTGCGGCGGGTGGTGAGCGCAACGGCGAGGAGGAAAATGGCGACGGTGCCGACCCTGAGGCCAGTGAACGCGACGGGGCTGAAGACTTCAGTCGCATACTTGACCACGACGAAGTTGACTCCCCAGATCACCGCCATCAGGAATAGCAGAACGTCGGTTACACCGAACGCCGGAGGTGCGAATGCGTCGGTAGCGACGCTTTGTTGTTGTGTGACGGTTTCTGCCATCCCCGAAAGCTAGCCGGAGCAGGCGCGGCGCGGCTACTTTGCGGCATGCACATCTCTTTCGCGATCTTCGCCGACGCCGCCAACCTGTCCCAGGAGGGGAAGCTCAACATCCTGGGGGTTTTCGACGCGGTTCAGGTTGCGGGACTTCCGACGATGCACCCTCGCACACACTTCGTCGTGCGTCTCAAGGCCGACGGCGACGACGCCGGGACCCACAAGCTCACGTTCAGATGGGTGTCGCCTCTCGACGAAGAGCTCTGGTCTTCATCGGGTGAAATGAACGTGGCAGCAGCGCCAAACCCGGTGTTCGAGCTCGACCTGCCAATAATCGCGGTGGTAGATCTGCCGCTAAACGTGACGGGTCAGTACACGATGCAGGTCGCCCTCGACGGCGAGCCTACTGCTTCGGCCCGCCTCATCGTAAACGGTCCAGCGCAACAGCCGTTGGTTCCGGGAACGGGAAACGGAATGGTGAGTTAGCCGCAGTTAGTCCGTAACCCACAGTTAGTCCGTTATCCGCAGCTAGTCCGCAGTTCGGAGTAGCAGTGGGTCCGCAGTCCGCAGTTCGCAGCCCCTAGTTCGGACTCCGGAGTGAGTACCCCAATCCGGAGTCAGTCAGCAGTTCGGAGTATCAGTTAGTCCGCAGTCCCAAGTGCAGTTCCAAGAATTCGTCGCCCAAATCGATACCGTCGAACGAGCAGCTCGGTGTACTCGTCCGGGGACGCGAGATCGTCGACTGCGTATCCTCCCCGTCCAAGCGCCAGATGAACGACACGAGTCCCTCCGAGCGATATCGCCACGTGGGTGATGCGCCCGTCGGGTTCATCGGAGAAAAAAAGCAGGTCGGCCGCGCGTAGGTCGCGCCTGGACTCCACCGGCTCGCCGGTCGTCGCCTGCATCCACGCGTCGCGCGGCACTCGCACTCCGTGAAGCTGGAACGAGCTCGACACGAGGCCCGAGCAATCGCATCCCCACGGCGTCACCCCTCCCCACTCGTACGACGTGCCCTCGAAGAAAGTCATCGCCGATGCCGTGATAGAATCCGCCGCCGCGGGAAAGCTCGCGCGACGCTCATCGAGAGTCATCGCCAATCCACCGAAGCGCTCCTGACCTTCCGTGATCAGAGCGCCGAGTGGGAGCTTGCGAGTGGCGCCGTGCTCGTCGCGCACAGAGCAGCCCAGCGATAGTGGCCTCGGATCGTTCCATCCCGTCTCGGCGAGCGGCGCCACCGGCTCGGGAATCGTGACGACGTACCCTTGATGAACCCAGCCGGCATACGCGTCGGCGCACTTGATGTGCAGCCACAGGCCTTTCCGCTCGATCACCTGCGCGATATGGCCGTGAAGGAGCTGCGATACCTGCGTAGTTCTAACATCCGGCTCACACAGCATCGGCGCAATCGCGGCGATCGCCGTGACACTCTCGCTCAATGCTCTGGCCAGTCGATCTTTGTTGGTTTGGTGGGCGCCATCGGAGGCTCAGGTCTTTTTGCCACGCAATCTCTGCAAAGCGTTATTCCGCGGAAGTTGCAGATGATGCACACGAATGTACCACAATCCGCGCACGGATAACCTTCGGATGCACGCTCTTCATTCCCGCAGGAGCGGCACATCATCAAGTCTCTTTCTCGCAGATTCTTCGCCATCTGGTGTGCGGGTTGAGGCCGAGCGACTGTCAAGGAATCGTAGCGGTTTGCGATTTACGTCCGTCGCAGATTTCGTAATTGACGAGCCAGCAACGGTTTAGAAACGCCAGTTCCGAAAGAGGTCGAAGCCAAGCTGGGAAGGCGTCTGGGTCGGAGTGAACGTCGGGGTCGTGCCCTTGTCGCAGCGGGTGTTGCTGGAGCCCGGCTCGATCGCCGCCTGCGCACTGTAAAGTGAATTGATTCTATACTCGAGCTGAAGTCCCAGATTTTCCTTGAACGCGCTCGGATTCACGAAACACAACCCGGTGCTCAGTCCGAGGAACCATCTGCTGCCAAGCTGCTTGCCGAGGATCGCCCGCGTGTTGAGCAGACTGTAGTAGGACGGGTTGGTGGTGCCCTGCGTTCCCGCATCGGCGCCGAAAGTCGCGGTTTGGAACTCGAGGATATCGAACACATTCTTCGGAATTGCGTTCGTGAAGATGTTCGCGAACGTGCGCAAGCCGATTCCCGTGGCGACCTGACCTGTGGTATTGTCGAGACCGATTGCCGGCTCCCCCGTAACGAGGTAGCTGAGCAAGTCGCTCTCTGACAACGGCAGATTGTCAGGATTGCTGAGTGCGAGTATCGGCTGCGCCAAAGTTCCGGTGATGTCCACTTCCACTCTGACGTCGCGGCCGAGCGTGCTCTGCCTCGGCTGACGCACGGTGTGAATGGCGCTGATGTCGAGCGTCGGATTCAAATCCGGAGTCCCATCGAATACCAGCGTTCCGCTCTGCACGTCGAACGTCGGCTGGATGAACGGATCCACGAGATTGAGTCTGTACGTCCCCCGGTCGGCGCTCAGCTGCCCCTCGAGGGCGAGACGCGGCGCTTCATTGGGATTGGGCGGCGCCAGCGTAACGCTGAGTGATCCGCCGAGCTTGATGTTCGCCTCGGACGAGCGCAGCCAGACGTCCGGACCAATGTCTATGGCGACGTTCTCGAGTCTGAGATTACGCGCCACCGCTTTCGGAGCGCGGGGCATCACTTGGCGGTTCGTCGCCAGTAGCGTGTCGACGGTGCTCTGGAATTCCGGATCGTTGAGATCGATGATCGACTTCTTCACGACATCGGGGATGTAGATGCTTCCGCGCTCGACACGCATCGTACCGCGCATCACCGCATTCTGGGTGGATCCGGTGAGCGTCACCGGAGGTCCGGTCGAGATGTCCAGCGATGCCAGACCCGGCTTGTCGATCGCGTTGAAATTCGAGGCGTTCGCCGTGAGCGAGAACGAGGGATTGTCGTAGTGCTCGAAGCTTAGCGACCCCGTTACCGACAAACTTCCGCGGCGCTCCTTGACCGTTTCCGCCGACAATCTATTGATGTGCACCGAATCACCCGACAGCGCGATCTCGGCACGAATATGGTTGTAACTGGTGCCGAGGTTCGACATACGAGCGCTGCCGTCGGCTAGCGCGATCTGACCGAACAGAAGCGGCTGCTTGATGTTTCCACGAACATCGACATCCGCGACAATGGCCCCACGCGCGTCGACCAGCCCCGGGACGAAGGCGCGAAAGAGTCGCATGTCGACGCTGTCAGTTCGCAGATGCCCCTTGATCGAATCGCTGCTCACGAGGACGTTCTCGACGACGAGCTTCGCTTTGCTGCTGTGCTGTAGCAGAAGCGAATCGAGCGCGAGAAATCCGTGCGAGAATTTGACGCGCGTCGGAAACTGCAGCCGATACGTATTAGCTGAATCGACGAGCACCGTCGCCGAGTCGAGCCGCACGATGGTCGTGTCCCTCGCGCGAGTGATATTGCCGGAGAGGTCGGTCTGTACGCCGCGCTCGCTCAACATCGACGCGCTGAATTGTCCGGAAGTGGGCGAAGCGAGCGCGATCGACGCTCTGATGTTGTTGAATCCCACCGCTCCCAGTGCCACCGTGTCCGCTCCGAGTATTAGCGAGCCGTGCATCTCCTTCGTCAGATCGGCGAGAAGAATCGAGCCTCTCACGCTCCGCACACTTCTGGCGCCGAGGCTGACCTCGGTTGCGCGAAGGATGCCGTTGAGGCCGAGCTTGTCGACGCTGCCCGACAGCTCACCCGACAGTTCCGCGCTGCCGCGCAGTGAATCGACGATCGCCGAGCTCGCGAGACTCGGCACCAGCGCGCGAAGACGGGACAGCGAGTCCATCACTGCGGTGAACTTGAGCGTGCCGGTGTGCGCCCCGGTGAGTCCGAAGGTGCCCGACGCGAGCGCTCTCAGTCCGGTTGCGTTGAGCGCCAGGGTATCGACAGTCGCAAGTCCGTCTGCGAAGTGGAGGCGCGCGACCGACGGATCGACGCGGAATCCCGCGACGGTCGACTTCTCGATCGACGCGACGGCGCTCCCTTTGAGCGTCTGCAACGATTCGCCGCGCAGATCGAGGTCGTATTGACCGGTGAGCTGCGTGCGCGGAACGGAGTTCTTCTCCAAAAGGGTCCGGACGTCCAGAGCGGTCGTAGTTGCGCGACCACGCGCGCCGTACTCAACCGGATCAGCATCGACAAGACCGTTGAACGCGAAGGTGCCCGCTGGACCAGTAAGCGTAGTGTTCACGAGCAAACTGGGCGAGGTCCCTTTGACCTGCATCGGCCCCGCATAGCTTCCGCGCAGGGGAAGCAAAGGATACGAGTGCGACAGGGCGGTGAACGAAAGCGGCTGCGCCTGGAGCGCAAGATCGTACGTGAGATACTTCTCGCCCCACGTCACCCGCCCAATCCCGGTGACGTGTGACACCGGCTGCGTACCGTCGTGGTGAAAGAGATCGGCGTTTCTGAACCGCAAGTCGAGCCACGACGAGTCGAGATCCGCAGTGCCTGAAATAGTGCCTTTTATCCGCGGGAAGAGCGGATTGAGATACTGCAGCGTCCTCAGATCGAGCGTCGCAACGTCGACGTGAAAGTCGTGGAACGCCGTGAAAGCCGGAAACAGGATATCGAGCTCGCCCTGTCCCGTCGCCTCCGTGACAGCTCCGGGTACGTGCGCATCCTCGAAGATGAGCGTCGACCGATCGACGACGAAGTGGTTCAGCGGCCCGCCCGGCGCCTTTACATGACCGGTGATTTTTCCCTGCCAGTCGTATGGGAACTTCTTGCCATTGAACGTGCGCAACAGATCGAAGTCCACCGGCGCCGCCTGCATGTCGAGATTCTTTACGGCAAGGACCGGCCCGCCTGTCGAAAAAGTCATGTCGCCGAGGAGGTGCGAGGCTGTCGTTCGCACGTCCATGTTGGTGAGCACGTAGTCCAGCAACTGCGGATTGCGTTCGCTCATGATGTCGAGGTGCATCTTGCCCCCGCCCGTCGTCGGCATCGTCGGATAAACCCACGCGACGTCGGCGAGTGATACCGAATCCCCGACTACGTGCAGATAGTACCGCACCGGCAGACCACTTCCCCAGACGATGCTCCCGTGCGCCGTCCCGGTGGATGCGGGCAGGTCCCAGTGTTGCGCATCGATGAAGACCGAATCGCCGAGGTTGAGAATCGTGCCGCCCAGATTCCGGAACCTGAACGGTGGATCGTTCTCGACGAAATTCGCCTTCCGCAATCTGAAGAGACGTCCCAGAGTGTCGGGATCTGCGATTCGCGATGGTCCTAGGGTCGCGTTCGCGCTGGTCCATCGCCACGTCCGGGCGAATCCTTCGCGCGTGCGCCGGATCTCGTGATCTGGCCGGGTGAGCTCGTACCTCACGGCGCTGTCGAGTTTGGCTCCGCGCAGAGTGTCCGACGGATGCCACGGAAGCGTCAGAAGAACGCTCGCGTTGTGGATCTCGGATGTATCGATGACAATGTACTCGCCGAACCCGCGCTGGTTTCGCTGCTCCTTCTGCACGCTCGCTGGAAAGATGCGACGCCAGTTCCAGTCGCCGTTCTCATGCTGTCGCAAATGAACGAACGGATGCTGTGCGTCGAGGCTGCTTAGCAGAATTCTCCGGTCGAACAGGTCGCGAGCGTCGTAGCTGAGTCGAACCGGACCCGACGCGAAGAACACGGAGTCTTCATCGTCGCGGATCTCGAGCGAGTCGATCGTCACGCCGTTGAAGAATCCACCGCTCATCCGGCCGATGTACACTCTGCCCTTCACGCGCCCCTCGAGCATCGTCGCGACCATCCGACGCACGCGCTCCTGACCGAAAGGAGTGCGCGTGACGCCGACGAAGCTAATGGCGACTATTAGCAGGAGTCCCACCAGCACGATGGCACTCCCGATTACGATTCGAAGGCGACGGGTCATGGGAAGCTAGAAAGCCTGGCCGATCGCGAAGCTGAATGTGAGGCGGTTGATGAACCGGTTGTCCTTGGCGGGCTGAAACGTGGCGGGGCATCCTCCGCCCGATGGCGACGGATCCTGGGTTATGGTCTGAGTCGTCGGCGTGACCTGCGTGAAATGCGTCGGCAGGTCGTTGCCCGGGCTCACGCAAAGCAGCTGACCGCCGTTCCGCGTCGCCTCGTAGTACAGCGGACCGGCCGGACGACGGTACGGATTGTATCCAATCGCCGCGCGCACGGGACCAACGGGTGAGAATGCTGTCACCTGAATTCCAGGCGTCACCTTGAGCTTCACTCCCTGCAACGCCGTTGCGCTCCCACGATTCCACACCTCTCCAGCATCCGTGAAAAGCGTGATCTGCAGCACCTCCGGAAGCACAGGGCTGCGCAGCCGCAGCTCGATGTTGCCAACCAGCAGGCTGTTACCGCCGACCGGCACTACCCTCGGCTTCGCTCCCGTCGTGTCGCGCACCACCGTGTCCGCCAAACCAGTCGCCGGCGGGGGAAATGTCTGGAATCCCGACGCGATGTAAATGGCTGACCCAAGCTCGTTCTGCGCGAACCCGCGAACCGTCGTCGGACCTCCGGCATACAGTCGCTCCGACGGCGGGATGAAGCCGGTAACAGACCCGAGTGTACGACCGTAGACGACGCCGCCCCGGATTCGGATCGCGAGAACGTTGCCGCCGCCCGCGTTGATGTATCGCGACGCATCGCCCACGAACTTGTTGAACTGAAGAGCGGTATCCGACAGAATCGCGGGCGACGAATGCCGGTACTCGACACGGATTATCGATCCGCGCGTCGGGGACAGCAGACTGTTCGAGTTGTCACGCGTCGTCGAGAGACTGAGGATCGCAAGTCGCTGCGTTTTCTCGACGCGCTTTCGCTCTTCTTCGTCGCACAGATTGAATACGGCGCAAAAAAGCGCCGGCTGTGCTTCGGTGCGACCGAGGTCCATCGAGTAGGCGAGGTTGATCGGAGTTCTCGTGAGCTGTCGCCAGACCACCGATGCGACGCCTCCGATCGCCGTCGTTCTGCGATACGCGTTGTACTCGGAGACGCGCTGGCTGTAGATCGTGACGGTCGGCACCGTCCTCAAGCCGAAGAAAACCGGCTGGCGAAAAGTCGCGCCCATGTAGTAACTGAGCAGATCGCTGAAGACGTCGTTCTTCGCGGCGGGGCAGAACCCAGGCGCGCCGTTGAGCGGGCGACCGATTCCGATCTTCGAGACGCGCGTCGTCAGGTCGAGCCGCCGCGCGCCATTCAGGAAGTTGTAATCGGTGTATTCGCCGGTAAGTCGAAAGCAGTCCAGCGTTCCATAGCCCGCCCCTACCCGCGCGGCATGCATCGCCGCCTCGGCGAGATCCGCGTGGAGAGTCACTAACGAATCCGAATTGGAATCAGCAGTAATCGAGACGTGCTGATACGCTTCGGTTTGGTACAATGCCCGCTGCGCGTCGACGATCTCGTTCTCGCGGAAAAGTCGCCCCGAGTCGAGACCCATGATGAGGCGGACGATCCTATCCGGTATCTGCTGCTTTTTCGCCGTATCGAGCGGCGTCACGTGGATGGTTATTGCTCCAATCTTTGTTCTCGGTCCCGGCGTAACCGTCAGGGTGTCCCACGCGCTGAGCGCGCTGTCGTTCACTTCGAACCGGTTGACATCATCGGCCCGGGGATACCCCGTGTTGTGGAGACGCTCGCGGATGGTGTCCATCGCCGCATCGACGCCGAATCGATCGAACCGGCCACCCTGCCTCACCGGAAGGCCGCGGGTTACCTGAGCCTTTTCCGGCACGGAATCGAGTCCGGTTATCGCGAAGGACGTAAGCGTCATCGGGGGTCCTTCGTTTATCGTGAACTTCACCTCTACGGCACCCGGCGCGAGCAGCTTTACGGCCGTATCGACGGCCACCCTGGGATACCCCCGACGGCGGTAAAAGATTATCAGCCGCGCACGATCGTTCGGGAGCTCCGCCCGGTCCAGACAATGTTTGACCGTGAAAGGCAGGTGCAGGTAACGTCTCGCCCACGCCGACGGCGTCGTGACGATCGTTCTCGCGAGCGCGGCGTCGGAGAAGGCGTGATTTCCCTCAAACACCAGACGCATGACTTCCAGGTCCCCGCGCTGGCATTCTATGTCCTGCGCGCGGACGCTGTTGCCCCAAAGAAACGCTGCGAGTATCGCGAGTGCTGCGGTGAAGCTCCCTGGCCGTGTTCTGAGTCCGCGCTTCACCCTTTCAGCACACGGGCGCCCGGCGGCTCCCCAGGCGGCAGCTCGCGAGCGTAGTGCGTCTCCGTCTCGGGCTCCGTCCGGTCTCCCAATATTCGCTTCGGCGGCGACGTCGGCGCCCGAGCGAGCTCACCCTGCGAAACGAGCGGCGTCCGCTGGATTAAGAGTTGCACAACGTAAAATCCGGCCAAACCGATGGCGACGCCCACTCCCACGGCGGGGAGTATATCCTTGGCGCCAAGTTGTCGGCGGTAATAGTATTCTGCGCTCACGGTGAGGCCTATTTCGGGGTGCGCGAAAGTTCTCGTATTTTGCCCCTTCATGTCAACCGTCAGAGCAACTGCAATGCGGCGACTTTTCCTACTGATTTTACCCGCGATTCTCGCCTGTGGCGGCGGCGGTGAATCGGCCCCCGCTCGCAAGACGATCATCGACTCTCGCGACACCTACGATCCCAGATCGCTCGATCCCGCGCTATCTACTGACGTTCCAACCGGTCGCGCGGTTGCATATGTGTTCGATGGCCTCACCCGTTTCACTCCCGACGCGAAAGTGGTTCCGGGTCTCGCCAAGTCGTGGGAAGTGAGTCCCGACGGAATCACCTACACGTTTCACCTGCGCAGCGGGGTCAAGTTCCACGACGGACGTCCGTTCTCGGCGAAGAACGTTATTGCGACTTTCCAGCGCGTTCTCGATCCCGCGACCAAGGGCGGACGCGGCTGGCCGCTCTACCCGATCAAGGGTGCCCAGGATTACGCTGCCGGGAAGTCGACCACGATCGCAGGGTTGGCTTCGCCAGATGACTCTACCGTCGTGATCACCCTGACCGAGCCACTCTCGATTTTTCCGAAAGAGCTGGCGATGCCCGTCAACTCGATCGTACCCGACAATCCGTCCGCTGATTTCGGGCAGAAGCCGATCGGCACCGGTCCGTGGAAATTCGTCGAATGGAAGCACGATGATTTTCTTCGCTTCGCGAAGAATCCCGACTACTTCGATGGGCCGCCGAAAACGGATTCGCTGATGGCCCGCATCATCCCCGAGGCGAGTACAGCCACGGCCGAGTTCGAGGCGGGCAACGTCGACGTGCTCACCGTTCCCGACGAAGTCGGTAAGTCGTGGCAGGCTGATGCGGAGAAGAGCAAGCTCCTCACTTCCGCGCCCGCGCTCCGATTCTGGTACGTCGCCATCAACGTCACACGTGGCCCGCTCGCCGACGTGCGTGTGCGCCAGGCGCTCAACTATGCGATCGACGTCAACACCATTCTGAGCGCTGTGATGGCCGGACGAGGATCAGTGGCCAACGGTGTCGTTCCACCGACCCTCGGCGGATACGATCCGTCCCGTAAGCCGTACGTTCACGATGTAGCGAAAGCGAAACAGCTCCTCGCCGCCGCTGGGCATCCCGGTGGCATCGACGTCGAGCTCTGGGCAGCGACCACGGACCAATCACCTCGTCTCTCACAGGCCATTCAGGCAAATCTTGCCGAGGCCGGCATCAGAGCCAAGATCGTTCAGCGAGACGCATCCTCGGTGCGCGAGGCGGCTCGCAAGGGAGCGGCGGATCTTTACGTCAAGGAGTGGTGGGCGGACTATCCGGACGCCGAGAATTTTTTGTATCCACTCCTTTATAGCAAGAACAAAGGAGCCGGCGGCAACGTCTCGTTTTACTCGAATCCGAAGTTCGATGCGCTCATAGATCAGGCGCACCGCGAGCAGGATGAGGCGAAGCGCAACGATCTCTACAAGCAGGCCGACCAGCTCCAGTACGATGACGCACCGATGGTCTATCTGTTCTTCTACAAGGACATGTACGCCGTGCAGCCGTGGATACACGGCTTCAAGGTTCCCGCCGTCTTCAGTGCTCAACGCTGGACCGATGTAACGATCAGCAAATAAAACGTGCTCGCTTTCATCATTCGACGACTCGCACTCTCGATTCCGACGCTGTTCGGAGTCCTCGTCGTCGTCTTCCTCCTGCTCTACGTCGCACCCGGAGATCCGGTCCAGGAAATGGTCGGCGAGCGTGCTGATCCGGAAACGATTGCGCGCCTGCGGAAGGAATTGCACCTCGACGAGCCGCTGCTCAAACAGTTTACGCTTTACACGAGCGGCGTACTCCGCGGGAATTTCGGCAACTCCTACATCACTCAGCGGCCAATCATCCAGGACATCCGCGAAAGATTTCCTAAGACGCTTCTCCTCGCCGGGTCGGCGATGCTCCTCGCTTCGGTGCTGGGTATCACGATCGGGGTTCTTAGCTCGCGCGGTCCAGGCGGTTGGTTCGATCGCCTTAGCCTGGGCGTTGCCTACCTCGGCATTTCCTTTCCGGTCTACTGGGTCGGTTTGATTCTCATTCTTTTCTTCGCCGTGCTGCTTAAATGGCTCCCCCCATCAGGCTATGGAGGAATCAAGTACCTCATTCTTCCCGCATTCGCTCTGGGAACGCGCTCCATTGCATTCCTCGCCCGAGTGACGAGATCGTCGATGCTCGACGTGCTGGGCGGCGACTACGTGCGCACGGCACGCGCGAAAGGATTGAAGGAACGCGTCGTATTAGTGCGGCACGCGCTCAGGAACGCGCTCATACCGATCATCACGGTGCTCGGTCTCGATTTCGGCTACTACCTCACGGGCAGCATTCTCACCGAAACGATCTTTAGCTGGCCAGGACTCGGACGGTACGTCGTCAACGCAATCACGCGACGCGACCTGCCCGCGATTCAGGGGTCCGTTCTTTTTCTTAGCGTGATCTTCGTGCTCGTAAACCTGCTGACCGATCTCGCCTACGCCAAAGCGGATCCCCGCGTAGCATACTCCTGAGCGTCGCGATGACGAAGACGGAGATCCCGGCAGCGGCGCGCGAGCGCGCGCTCAGAGAGCAGATAGCGAAGATCGAGAAGGAATCCGGTGCGAAAGCCATCGCCGTTGCGCTCCACGACTTCGAGACCGGTTCCGAGCTGCACTACAAGTCCGACCGGTGGTTCCACGCCGCGAGCACTATCAAGGTTCCGATCCTCCTCGGCGTTTTCGCCGCCATCAATCGCGGAGACCTGCTCCCCCATTCGCGCGTCCACGTGCGAAATCGGTTTTTGAGCGCCGTGGAGAACGTTCCCTTTCGCGTTGAGTCCGGTCGCGATGCCAACTCGGCGGTCCATAACGCGATCGGAAAGATGATGCGCGTCGACGAGCTCGCCTATCACATGATCACGACCTCGAGCAACCTCGCCAGCAACTTGCTCCTGGGCGTAACTGGCGCGGAGTCGGTCAACAAGACTCTCGCAGAGCTGCACGTCGATGAGGGAATCGAGCTCCGCCGCGGCGTTGAGGACGAGCTCGCCTTCGATAAGGGAATCAACAACATGGTAACGGCCGACGGGCTGCTCCACATTCTGGTTCTCCTGTCGCAGGGAAAGGCGTTTTCGCCGGCGCTCTCTCGCCGCATGATGGACATACTTCACGGACAGGAATTCAATCAGGGTATTCCCGCGAGGCTTCCCAAAGGCGCGCGAGTGGCACACAAGACCGGAGAGATCTCGACCGTCGCGCACGATGCAGGTGTCGTCTATCTGCCGAAGCGAAAGCCCTATGTCCTGGTGATCCTCACCGAGTGGGACCCGGCAAGATCCGGGCGCTCGCGGACCATCGCCTCGATCTCACATACCATATATGAGTTCCTGACCCAGGGGCCACCCGACGAATGACGACGACCGCATTCGCTGGAACCGGCGGAATCGAGTCGCCCAACTTCCCACTGCGGGTGGTCGACGGGCTTACGTTGCCGCCCGAGTATCGGAAAGCGCTGAGACCGGGCGAGGACTGGAAAGATGGCGCTGGGCACCCCCGTCATCTGCCACGCTACTTCTACGAGGTGCCGTCCTGGGACTCGGCCATGAAGGTAGAGTTGGCCACCCATTTTCTGCTTTGGGAGTTCATCCAGGTCGACGTCCGGGAGGCCGCGCCGCTGCGGACATTCCCCCGGTACGTTCCGTGCGCAATAACGCTTCTGGCAGTGTGCCTGGAAAGGTTCCGGGAAGCCGTAGGGACGATGGTCCATATATCAGCAAACGGGGGTTACCGCTCCCCGTCCCACCGTTTTTCCAAGAACGCTACTCCGCACGCCTGGGCGTCGGCCGCCAACATTTACAGAATTGGCGATACCTACCTGGACAACCGCGGCGCGATCGAGCGCTTCAGCCTGATCGCGAGGGAAACGCTGCCCGGCGTATGGACCCGTCCGTACGGCTCGCCGAGCGGCTACGCGGAAGACCATCTTCACCTGGACCTTGGATACGTTCTCTCAGTACCGCGCGATGTGAAAAGTTGACGGTTTTGTTTGTGCAGCGATTCGAGCAGTTAAGGACCTGGAGCAAAGAAGAAGAGAATGCCGCAGCTCAAGAAGAAGAAGGGACCAGAAAATAAATCATCCACTCGCGAGCGGATTCAGCTCGCGGCGATAGGCATGGAAGCCGAATTCGCCGTGATCCTGGATGGCGTGCAGGTGACACCGGAAGAGACTTTCGGTAGCCCCCGAAAAATCATCCGCGAGAAGATGATGCACCGGAAGGGACGGTCCTATCACCTGCCGACCGGTGGTGCGGTTTACTTCGACACCGGAGTAGTGGAGGTCGCAACGCCGGTGATCGAGATCGAGCGTGGATGCGCGGCGCGAGCCGGTCGCTCACTCTGGGAGGCAATTCTCTTCGTTCGTCAGGAGCTCGATGCCTGGGAGCAGGCGCACGACACGGACGTGCAGCTCTCGGGATTCAGCACCCACTACAACATCTCCTTCGAGGTTCCCCGCCTGGAACAGGGTACGACCAGGACTGTCGAGCAGCTCGCCTATCTTCTCACCTACATCCTTCCAGTTCCGGTGATGCTGCTGGCCGCCAATCGGCGCTCGACAGGAATCGGCGTTCGGCCGCGCGGCGATCGCATCGAAGTCACCGCTGATTTCACACCGGACGCTCCCCTCATGATCGCCACCGCGACGCTGATCGTCGGCATCGTGCGTGAGGTAATGACCTGGCCGAGCTACGAGATCGGAGTGCTGGACACGGTCGATATTCCGGTGATCAAAGGCTTCCGTCCAATGCCGCACACCACTCGAAAGGGGTGGCTCGCCAGATTCGATTGCTATCCGGAGAATCCATTCCTTGCCGACATCGATCGTGAGAGATGGGCGACTACCGACGGCAGATCGCTATCGCTGAGGGAGATCGCTGGGCTCGTCACGAAACACTTCTGGCCCTACATCCGCCGGCTGTCCGATCCGTTCACTCTCAGACTGATCGGGTCGGTGATGAAGGGACGAGCTCCGTCGCTCCTGGACCTCGATGATCGTCCGCCGGGGTACGAGGACGTGGGCAGACTATGCACGTGGGACAATCTCTTCCCCGAGCGCGTCCTGCCGCGCTCGCAATACGAGCGTGTGCTCATTCGCGCAATCTCGGGCGACAAGCTGCACATGGATGGCGAGTGGTACACACCGACCGGCATGAGGGGTTGGTCGCGGGTGGTGTTCAGAAAAAAAACGGACAACTCGCGCCACATCTTCTCCCTCGATTATCTGCTGGATCACCTGCGGGAATGGGAGCGTCCATACAGAGCCACGCGGCGATCTGACGGCGCCCACCTCGGACGTCACGAGAGGGACCGCTCCGCACACACCTGAAAGTGCTCGCATCACCACACCGCGTAGTTTAATTTTTTCGCGTGACGCTCACGGGCACCAGGCCAGACTGACAACTCACATCGCTCTCATCCGCGGCATAAACGTCGGCGGGCATCGAAGCGTCGGCATGACCGATCTCCGGCAATTTCTCACCGGGCTCGGCTTCGGTGATGCCCGCTCGCTTCTCCAGAGCGGGAACCTCGTGTTCGATAGCAAGGCGCGAACAGGCGCGGAGCTCGAGCGGTTCCTGGAAGCCGAAGGCACGCAGCGATTCGGAATGGAGATCGAGTTCTTCGTGCGCACGCCCGAGGAATGGAAGAGCATCATTCGCCAGAATCCGTTCAGGAAGGAAGCAGAGCTTGATCCGGGACATCTTCTGATGCTGCTGCTGAAGAGTGCGCCGGACGCCGAGTACGTAGCAGCTCTCCAGGCAGAGATCACTGGTCCGGAGATCGTACGGGCGAAGGGCCGCCAGCTATACGCCTTTTACCCGGTCGGCGTCGGGCGCTCGAGGCTGAGTAACGCGGTGATCGAGCGAAAGGTTGGCCGGTGCACCGGACGCAACTGGAACACTGTGCTCAAGCTCGCGATCCTTGCCAAATCGGGATCGACGAAACTGACACCGATGGGGCCCAGAAAAAAGATCTGAGCTACGCTGTCTTGCCGTCCAGGGCGTCGAGAAGTTTCTGGTGTATGCCGCCAAAGCCGCCATTGGACATTATCAGCACCACGTCCTTCTCTTTGAGCCGCGGGGCGAGATCTTTCACGATCGCGTCCGCGTCCTTGAGATGCTTTGCGCGTTTTCCCGACGAAACGAGCTCCCTAACCATCTCGGAGAGATCGATCGCTGTTTCGCGCGTGTACCGCTCGGGATGAAACAGCCCTGAGAGCACTACCTCATCGGCCGCGCTGAAAGCTCGTACGTAGTCGTCCTGAAATTCTCTCCTCTGCGCGGTGTAGCTCCTCGGCTCGAACACCGCGACGATCCTCCGGCCCGCGTATTTCTGTCGGATTGCGTCGATTGTCTCGCGCACAGCGGTGGGATGGTGGGCGAAATCGTCTATGACCGCGACGCCCCGCACCTCTCCTCGAACTTCCATGCGCCTCTTCACGCTGGCGAAGGTCCTCAGCCCCTCGAGCACGCCGTCCCGATCGGCTTTGACAGACTCCGCCGCTGCGATCACCGCGAGCACGTTGCGAACGTTGAACGCGCCCGCAAGCGGAGTATCGACCCTGCCCCATTCTTCGCCGGATCGAAACGCGCGAAAGACGGTTCCACTCTCGCTGAATTCGACATCGCGCGCTTGCCAGTGCCCTTGTCCCGCGGGCGCCGGCGTCGTGTCCCCGTAAGCGAAGGATTCAACCGGTGCGAATGATTTCGGCGCCAGCTCTCTCATGATCGGAGAGTCCCAGCCCGCCACCAGTGTTCCGTTCTTCGGAATGAGGTTGATGAAGCGCGCGAACGCGAATTTGTACGCTTCTTCGTCGCGGTAGATGTCCGCGTGGTCGAACTCGATGTTGTTCACTACCGCGGTGTCCGGAAGGTAGTGCCACATCTTCGGACCCTTGTCGAAATAGGCCGTGTCGTATTCGTCGGCTTCGATCACGAAATACTTCGAGTCGGTCAACCGGTACGAGCTCCCGAAGTTCTCTGCCACGCCACCGATCAGGAAGCTCGGGTTGAGGCCCGCCGATTCGAGCGCCCACGCGAGTAGCGAAGTCGTGGTCGTCTTTCCATGGGTACCAGCCACCGCCAGCGAGTGCCGCCCCCAGATGAACTCCTCTTTTATAGTCGCTGCCGCGGATGTGTACCTGAGTTTCCGGACCAGTACTGCCTCGAGCTCGGGGTTGCCGCGTGAGATCGCGTTACCCACAACGACGATATCCGGACGCGGCTCGAGATTCTCGGCGCGGTAGCCCTGACAGTAGGAGATCCCCATCTGCTCGAGACCGGTCGACATCGGCGGGTAGACATTCTGGTCCGACCCTGTCACCCGGTGGCCGGCAGCCTTGAGAAGTCCGGCGAGCGAGGCCATTGCCGTCCCGCCGATGCCGATCAGGTGATAATGAACTGGAGTCCTGCGCGCCTGTCCGGCCTCTCTTGCCATGTGGTGGTACTTTCCTTCGATTAGAGTTTGGGTACTGGAATCTATAATGCTCTTAGGAATGACAAACTACGAAACGCTCCAGTGCGCTTCGCCGTAGTGCTCAGCATCCTCACGAGATTATGCCCCAAAGAGCCAATAGATTCTGGACGATCTTTCTCTCGATCGTGCTGCTGGACGTCGCAACCAAACGCTTCGCAGTCAGCTCACTGGTCCCCTACGTCCCACGGAACATCGTAGACGAGTTTCTCCGCTTCACGCTCGCCTTCAACTCGGGCGGCGCGATGAGCTTGTCGCTCGGACCATCTTCACGCTGGTGGTTCACCCTCCTTTCGATCGCGACGCTCTTCGTCCTCGCGTACATGTACAAGCACACTTCTCCTGACGACAGGCTGCAGCTTGCATCACTCGCCCTCATCTGCGGCGGAGCGGTGGGGAATCTCATCGACAGGATAAGGTCGCCGCTCGGAGTTGTGGACTTCATCGATATCGGCGTGGGAATTCACCGGTTCTGGACCTTCAACATCGCCGATGTCGGGGTCACTCTCGGCACGGCAACGCTTACCTGGATCCTTTGCGTCCGCGCGGCTGGCGACGAACGCGGCCGCGCCATGCAGCCGAGCCACGCGCTCGACGAGCCGAGCTAGTCGTCCTTCTGGCCGAAGATGGCCATGTTTGAGCTGTGGCCGGGATTCACTTTCTTCTCCGGGTAGATCCAGTGCACGGCCTGGTTAACTGCCGTCGCCGCTTCGCCGAATCCAGTCGCGATCAGCTTCAGTTTTCCCTGATACGTCGTTATGTCGCCCGCTGCGTAAATCCCGGGCCGACCAGCTTCCATCATGCTGTTGACGACGATCTCATCCTTCTCGCAAGTGAGTCCCCATTCTGCGAGCGCGCCTATGTCGCTGTGGAAGCCAAGCATCGGAAGGATTGCATCGGCGTCGATGTCGCGGGTTGTCTTCGCTTTCACATCACGGACCGTCACTCCCGTTAGCCGTTCTCCATCGGAGATAACGTCGTGCAGCTCATGAAAGGGAAGCAGTGTCGTTCGTCCCGCCGTCGCAGCGGCCTGCACATCGGCGATCGTCGCGCCGTGCGCCCGATACTTGTCGCTGCGATGCACCAGGGTCACCGCCCTCGCCCGGTCGCGTAGCTGCTGCGCCCAGTCGAACGCGGAATCGCCGCCACCGATGATCACGATGCGCTGGTCCCGGAATTCGTCCGGATTCGACACGCGATCGAATATTCCACGTCCGTACCAGGGCTCCGCGCACGCCTGGGGAAGGCGCCGCGGCGAAAACGCGCCGATGCCTGCGGCGATCACGATCGAGCGAGTGGGAAATCGATCGGTCTCCGTGACGAGCACGAAGTGGCCTTCGCTCGCCTCGAGCGCCGTGACATTCTGGTTGAGATGCGCGCGGAAGTGGAACTGGTCGGCCTGTTCGCGCAGCGCCTTGACGAGATCCTTTGCGAGGATCTTGGAGAAGCCGCCGACATCGAAGATGTATTTCTCGGGATAGAGCGCGGTGAGCTGGCCGCCAAGCTCCGGGAGCGCGTCGACTATTTGCGCCGTCGCGCCCCGCATGCCCGCGTAAAAAGACGCGAACAGCCCGGTGGGGCCGCCGCCGATGATCGTGATGTCAGTGGTGGGGTGCGTCATGTGTCCGGCGAAATATATAACGCATGGGCTCTGCGGCCCCTCTCATACCTCCTTAGCTTCTGCTGATGCAGCATCAGCCGACCCTTACTACTGATCGACTCACGCTCCGCCCATTCAAGACCGACGATGCGTGGGACGTAGAGCGGCTCGCCGGCGTGAAGGAGATCGCTGACACCACGCTCAACATTCCGCATCCATACCCGGTCGGAGCTGCTGCCCGCTGGATCGAGTCGCATCGAAAAGCGTGGGAGGAAGGCGCCGGCGTTGCCTTCGCCATCGTCGACACAGCTACAGGCAAGCTCCTCGGCGCAATCAGTCTGATGGCGATCGATAAGACGCACAGACGGGGGGAGCTTGGCTATTGGGTCGCGAGAGAAAACTGGAACAAAGGCTTCGCCACCGAAGCTTGTCTGCGGCTGCTTGCGTTTGGTTTTGACGACCTGTCGCTGCATCGTATCGAGGCCCGCCATTTTCTTCGGAATCCGGCATCCGGTAGAGTGATCCGGAAACTCGGCATGCAGAAGGAAGGCGTGCAGCGTGACTGGGCGATAAAGTGGGATCGCTACGAGACTCTGGAGGTTTACTCGATCCTCGAGCCAGAGTGGAGAGCGGTACAAGCAAACCGCGGGCATTACATTTCGACCGGATGAAGATCTACACCAAGACGGGGGACGCAGGAGACACCGGTCTCTTCGGCGGCGGCCGTGTTCAGAAAGACGACCCCAGGGTCGAGGCGTACGGCGACGTCGACGAGCTCAACGCCATTCTCGGTCTCGCCCGCGCGGTCGAGCCGATGCCGCGCATCGATGAGGTACTCGTGCCGATGCAGCGTGATCTCTTCAGCATCGGCGCCCTCCTCGCGACGCCTGACCTGGACAAGATGCACAGCCACCTCTCCAAGGCGAACATCGACGCGCGTCGAATCCAGGACCTGGAGCACGAGATCGACAACTGCGACAAGGAGCTCGAGCCGCTCAAAGCCTTCATCATCCCGGGAGGCAGTCGCAAAGGCGCCGCCCTTCACGTCGGCCGCACGGTCTGTCGTCGCGCCGAGCGGCGAGTGGTTCACCTTCAGCGCGAAGTAGAGATTCCCGGGCTGGTAGTCATCTACCTCAATCGGTTGTCCGACCTTCTTTTCATGCTCGCGCGCGTGGCCAATGTCCGCACCGGAGCTGGTGAAGTAACCTGGTAGATCGCGACGCGCGGATCGCCGCGCGCGAGATCAGGCTCGGCAGGTCCGTCATCCGGGTCGCCCCGGGACTTCTTTCCGAAATCGGGGCGCAGATCCGCGCGCTAGCTCCGGCGCACCGTTACGCCATAATCACCGACTCGAACGTCGGACCTCTCTACGCAACCCGTGTCGGGGATCAGCTCGGACCGGCCAAGGCCGAAGTACTGATCGTTCCCGCCGGTGAATCGAATAAGACCAGGGAAACCTGGGCGCGACTCACCGACCAGCTGCTCGCCAAGGGCTATGGGCGGGACGCAGCGATCATAGCGCTCGGAGGAGGGGTAATCGGGGACCTCGCGGGGTTCGTGGCAGCCACGTTCATGCGCGGAATTTCAGTGGTCCAGATACCGACGACGCTACTGGCAATGATTGATGCGTCGATCGGTGGGAAGACGGCCGTCGACACGCCAGCGGGGAAGAATCTCGTGGGGGTTTTCCATCCTCCCGCTGCAATTTTTTCTGACCCTCAAGTCCTTGCCTCACTTCCACTTAGGGAGTTGCGCGCGGGTTTTGCAGAGGCAGTGAAACATGGCGTAATTGCCGACGAGCCTTATCTTCATGCGGTCGTCAGTGCGGCTCCTTTGCTGCTGTCGACCGACGGTCCGGCGAGTGACAGCATGCTCTCTCTCATCGTCCGTAGCATTGAGATAAAGGCCGATGTCGTTTCTCGTGACGAGCGGGAGGAAGGCCTTAGAAAGGTTCTGAATTTTGGCCATACGATTGGTCATGCTATCGAGCTGGTAAGCGGCTATTCGCTCCTCCATGGTGAGGCGGTTGCGATAGGGATGGCGCTAGAGGGTGACTTGGCCGAAAGAGTCGGCTTGGCCCGAACCGGGACTTCAGCAGCGGTTAGAAACTCGCTGCACTCGGTCGGACTCCCAACCACACTTCCGGCGGAATGCGACGGCGATGCCTTGATGGAGGCAATGAGGTCGGATAAGAAGAGTCGGTCGGGCAGGATCATGTTCGCCCTCCCGCTCAGGATCGGAGCGATGGCGGCCGGCGATGCTGGATGGAGTGTTTCAGTCAGTGACGCTCAACTTCGGGAGGTACTAACGTGAAAATCGGCAGCATCTCTCGGCGGATCATGGCACTTCGGATCGTGAACCAGCGCGCGCAGCTGGGCCGCTCGGAAACGGTCCGGACGATCGTTGCGGTCACCCTCGCCATCGCACTCATCGGGACCGGTGCCGTAGCACTTCCCTCACTCTCACCAGTCGAAGCAGCGGTCGAGATTCCGCCCGCAAAGGGTCCACAGCTGGAGCCGGAAGACCTCGCTTCCATCGAATCGATGCACGAGAATGCCGGGAAGCTCGGCGAGCCCCTCCGAGAAACCATTACGGAGATGGCGAAGGCGCTCCCTTCGACCGCTGCAACCGTGGCGAGGGCTACAACCGTCATTGCAAAGCCCATCGCAGATGGTGTTGAATCGATTCCGACGGCAATGGTGCGCGCCACCGCGCATGAAGCGATCAAGATGAAAAGGGGGATTCTGCCGCTCATTCCATCCAAGTTCGCTCGTGCCGAAGACGGGGTCTCGATTCCCGTTTCCCTCACGCAGTACTGCGTGCAGGGCGAAACGCGCCGTGGTCGCCAGACGAGACATGGAATCGTCGCCTCCGATCCGCGGATCTTCCCGCTTGCGAGATACGTCGATGTCTTCCTCGGAAACGACTATCTCGGTCGCTACCTCGTCGATGACACCGGTGGCAACGTACTTGGCGCTACGCTCGATATCTGGAACCCTGACTGCAGAGAGGCAGCTCGCTTCGGCCGGCACTGGGGAAGCGCGACACTGATCGCGCGGGAAGTCGAGCAGGTTCCGAATGACTCGATGGCTCCTTCACGCTGGGACGGTTTGGCGCGCCGCTAGGCCGGAATTTTCGCCAGGCCATCTGGCCCTACAATTGCTCGATTCGAGCGCGAAAACCCAACCCGGGATCGACCATGTCCTCGTTCAGCACCTATCTGATCGGCTTCATCGTTCTCATCATCGGACTCGCCATCGCCGCAATTCTGCTCGGCGTTTCGCAGACCTGGGTCATCGTTGGGTGCATTATACTCATCGGAATTGCCATTTTGATGGCAACAACCCGAACGAAGACCAAAGATCCGCCTGCCCCACCTGTGGCATAAAACATGGCTGTTGACGGCTGAGCACACCCGTAGTTAACGTGCGCGTCCAGCACATTACGGGCGCGCCACCCAGGTGCGTCATTCGATAATGTCGCTACTAAGGGGCTTATGCAGACAACGGGTGAGAGATCCAAAGGCTTCTTCCGTTCATCCCCCTCCACCGCTTTCGACCAGTACCTCCAGGACATTCAGAAGCTTCCCCTTATAACCGACGCTGAAGAAGAGCGTCGACTTGCGCGTCGAGCGCAGGCAGGGGACGAAAAGGCAGCTGAGCGGCTGGTCACCGCCAACCTTCGATTCGTAATCTCCTACGTAAAAAAGTATCAGGGGCATGGGCTCGACCTTGGAGAGCTAGTCGCGATTGGCAATGAAGGGCTACTCAAAGCAGTACGGAAGTTCGATCCGGATCAGGGCGTCAAATTCATATCGTACGCGGTTTGGTGGGTGAGGCAGGCGGTACTAAAGGCACTTGCCGAGCAGACACGAAGCGTCAGAATCCCACTAAATCAGAATTCGCAGCTAATCAAGCTCGCCCGCGCGCAGACTGTTCTCTCCCAGGTCCTCAAGCGCGACCCCACCGACAACGAGATCGGTCGGCTCCTCGAAGAAACCCCAGATGCAGTTCGCTCCGCCAAGCAGATGTCGGCGACGGAGATCTCGCTCGACGCTCCAATCGATCGCTCTGATCGCGAAGCCTGCACTTTGGGCGAGCGGTTCGCAGGGGTCGATGGCGGGGAGATCGAGGACGTCACCGACTTCCACCTGATGCGGGAGTTCATCGACCGCGTCTTCCGGAAGTACCTCACACCTCGTGAGCGCAAAATCCTTCATCTCTACTACGGCCTCGAACAGGGCTCGGACGCGATGACGCTCGAAAAGATCGGTGCGTTGATGGGCGTCACCCGCGAGCGCATCAGACAGATCCGCGAGCGCGCCTTCGAGAAGTTGCGGGAATCCCCTGATGGGTCGGCACTCGCTGGCTTCTGGAGTTGAGTTGTCGTAGAATTAGGAGTTCTGGTTAGTGAAAGACGCCGGTCGAGAGCCGGCGTCTTTTTTGTATATGAGAGGCACCAGCAACCAAGTCGCCAGCTTCGGCGGATTTCGCTCTCATAGAGCCGTCTCTCATTGTCGTTTACCAGTCCATTCGAAATGCCGTCCAACAAAACCGTCGACACATCTCGCCCCAGAGCGTTCCTCAACGCAAAATGCGGCAACGCTGAATCGGCGAGAGAAGCCTTGGCAACCGCCGGGTTCGAGTTGGATGCGGTTGAACCCGGCCAAATGAAAGAAAGGCTCGAGCACGCGATCAACGAAGGAGCAAAGCGCATCCTGGTGGCTGGGGGTGACGGTACAATCGCCACTGCTGCGGGCCTCGTCGCGAACTCCGACGTAGAGCTCGCAATCCTGCCCGGTGGAACGCTTAATCATTTTGCGAGGGATCACGGAATACCTACGGACCTCGGCAAGGCAGCACTCCTGGCCGGCCGCGGCGGAGAAATCGTAGGTGCGGATCTCGGGTATGTAAATGACTGTGTCTTCCTGAATACGAGCTCGATCGGCGCGTACGTGACTTTCGTCAGAGTGCGCGAGAGTCTCGAAAAAACCTGGGGCTACAAGGTGGCGAGCGTGGTGGCCTTCGCGCGGCTGCTGTCCGAGCTGCGGACGTTCCGGGTGACGCTCGAGGCCGAAGGCGGCCGCAAGACCTATAGTGCGTCGATGGTGTTCATCGGCGTCGGCGAGCGAGAGCTCAAGATGCCGACATTGGGCAGTCGCGTAAAAAATGGGAAGCGCGGGCTTCACGTCATGATAGTTCGCGGCCGCAAACCAGCGCGTCTCTTCGCAGTTGCTCTCTCCGCAATCGCCAAGGGCACCAAGGAAACCGCCGAGCTGCCGGAATTCGACAACTTCATCGTCGACAGCTGCCGAATCGATTTGACGAGACGCGTGACGACGACCGGATTGGATGGCGAGCTGAAGCAATTGTCCACGCCGCTCGATTACCGAGTGGAGCGGGACGCTGTGCGGCTCGTCGTAGCGCCTCCGGAAGACTCTCAATAGCTAGATTTCTGTCATGACCCATCCGACTCCGCCGACCCAGAATCCCGAGGGTCAGCTCGCGGTGGCGGAGCGTCTGGCGGAGATCGTTGGAGAGCGCCACGTGCTCGGTCGCCAGAGCGAGCTTCTCGTCTACAACTCCGATGGCCTTCCAGGCTACCGACGCCAGCCGAGTCTCGCCGTTTTTCCGGGCAACCGCGAGGAGACCATCGAGGTCGTTCGTTTGCTTGCGCAGGAAGGACTGGCGTTTGTCCCTCGCGGAGCGGGGACCGGTCTCTCCGGTGGCGCGCTGGCGGATGACATCGTCGTTGTCGGACTGCATCGCCTCAAGAAGATTCTCTCGCTCGACGTGGATAATCGGCGTGCCACAGTCGAGCCCGGTGTCGTCAATCTTCGGCTCAATCGACATGTCGCGCCACACGGACTGATCTACGCACCCGACCCATCGAGCGACGCGGCCTGCACTATTGGCGGCAACGTCGCCGAGAACGCGGGCGGTCCCCACTGCCTGAAATACGGGGTGACGCTCAATCATGTGCTCGGCATGACCGTCGTCCTACCGAGTGGAGAGGTCGTCGAGTTGGGGAGCACGACCGGCGAGCGTGACGGCTATGATCTTCGTGGGGCTTTTGTGGGGTCGGAGGGATGTTTTGGAGTCGCCCTCGACATAACCGTCAGGCTCACTCCGCGCCCGCAGACGGTGCGGACGCTGCTGGCCGATTTCATGTCGGTCGACGCGGCGGCGAAAGTGACGTCGGCGATCATCGCTTCGGGGATCGTCCCGGCGGCTCTCGAGTTCATGGATGGTCCGACGATTCGAGTGGTCGAGGATTCGATTTACTCGGCGGGTTATCCGAGGGATGCGGAAGCGATTCTCCTGATCGAGCTCGATGGCTTGGAGGCAGGGGTCGATGCTGATCTAGAAGTTGTACGCGGGATTTGTCTCCAGGGGGGCGCGCGCAACGTGAAGGTCGCGCGCGACGACGTCGAGCGTATGAAGCTATGGCAAGGCCGGAAAAAAGCGTTCGGGGCGATGGGTCGCCTGGCGCCTCACCTCATCGTGCAGGATGCGGTCATCCCGCGGACGCGGCTCCCGGACATTCTCGAGACGATCCACGCGATCAGCGAGAAATACGGCGTTCTGGTCTGCAACGTCTTCCACGCCGGCGATGGAAACCTGCATCCGAACATTGCCTATAGCGCTGACGATCCAGACGAGAGTGCCCGTGTCCACAAGGCGATGACCGAGATCATGAACGCCTGCATCGACGCCGGCGGCTCCATCACTGGCGAGCACGGCGTGGGACTCGACAAGATGGGCTACATGGAATCGATTTTCACTGACGCTTCCCTCAACGCGATGTGCGAGCTGCGCGGCGTCTTCGATCCCAACCGGCGATCCAATCCGGGCAAAGTCGTTCCGGCGCACTCCTGCAAGGAGTGGTATGGCGTCAAATCGACTCGCGTGGAGTCGTCGGACTTGCTAACGGGACCGGCTCAACCTTCCGCGCCGGATCAGCGATCGCTGTCCGCCGAGCCCTCGCATCCTTCGGCCCGGTGAGCACCGCAGAGGTCGTCAGAGTCGTTCGTGAGTGCGCGGACACACGCACGTCCCTGAGAATCTGCGCCAACTCGAATTGGCTCGACGCGGGCCGGCCGGTGCAGGCTGACAAAACTCTCTCACTCGGCGACGACAGCGGCGTGGTGAGCTACGTGCCGGGCGATCTCACGCTGACGGCGCGCGCGGGAACGTCGCTCGCCGAGATTCAGCGCGCGACCAAAGAGCACGATCAATGGCTGCCGCTCGATCCTTATGGCTCTGACGAGGGGAGCATCGGAGCGACGATCGCAACGGCATCCGCCGGACCTCTCGCATCGAGCTTCGGACTGCCGCGTGATCTTGTCCTCGGCATCGAGTTCGTGAATGGGCGCGGCGACGTGATCCGGGCCGGCGGCAAAGTGGTCAAGAACGTTGCCGGTTTCGATCTCAGCAGACTCGTCACAGGATCGTGGGGTACGCTCGGTGTCATAACAGAGGTGACGCTCAGGCTGTACGCTCGACCAAAGGCAGATCGCACCTTCGTCGCGAGACTTCCAGGGAACGAGAAGGACCTCCGCACAATTCTTTTTTCTTTCCGCAATTCAGGACTCGCGCCGTATGCAATGGAATTGTTGAGTGCGACCGCGTCGAAGGCCTTACGCGTCGGTGACGCGCCGCTGTGTCTCCTGAGGTTTGGCGGCAACGCTGCGCTCGTCGACGTCCAGGCCAGAGCTGCATCGACGCTGATGCGCGTCGAAGAGGCGCCGACGGAAATCTGGGATCGCCTGCGTTTGCTCGAGACACACGCCGACGAAGTGATTCGCGTATCCGCGTTGCCCGTCCAATTCTTTTCGGCAGCGTCGAAGATGCTGAGTGAGCAGCTGCCCGGAGTTTTCATGTACATCAGTATCCTGCGCGGGGTGATGCGCGTACTGACCCTGCCGTCCG
>JBOHTC010000255.1:0-2859 GCA_050733495.1 Gemmatimonadaceae bacterium
CATCTGAGTCCTTTCGTTCATCTGAGTCCTTTCTGCTCGAGGGGAACGGATGTCGCTTCGGCGACCAGCCCCAGCGTCCGGCATGACGCTGGGGCTTACTTTTTTGGGCGTCCACGTCCGTTCGCGATGGCGTCGTAGACGTGAATGAGATCCGTGCCCTCGTCGTTGGATGCGCGCGCGATGTTCGGTCGACCGGCGAGGCCTTCGAGCCTGCGAAGTTCTCGGATCTGCGGCAACGCTTCCGTCTTGGCCTTCGCGTTCGCTAGCTCGGCGGAGACGAGCTGCCAGGCCGCTTCGATCTCGCGCTTCTTCTCCTCAGTCCCGACGTGGCGCTTCCTCGGCTTGCCCGCGGACCGCGGAACATCGACCATCCAATAGGGACCATGGGAGGCGCCGTCTTTGCAGCACGCCCCTTGGCACTTCTTGAAGACCTGGCTGAAATGGGACCCGAGAGGAAATCGTCGAACGAGCTCGAAGGCGCGCTCCCGCGTCGGTTTCGGGAATAGCGGCAGCGACGGTCGGGCGGTTCTAGGACGACCCATTGGCGTACAAGAACCATCCGGGATTTCGTCTCGAGAGTCAAATCCATGACCAAAGTCGCCCGCTCACCCTTGAATTCGTCGGAGACCTCGGGCGTCCTTTAGGACATGAAGCGAACCCTTGGCTTGGTCCCCGTCCTTGCATTCCTGTTGGCGTGTAGCGGGGACGCGTTCACGATCGGCGAACGAGTTGACGCAGGAGAAGGGGGCGCCGCGACTTCCGCCGCTGAGGACGGAAGCAGTACGGCCGATGTCGCTGAACCACCATTGGTCGATGCCCTCGCACCTTCGCCCGTTGACGCCGTCGCGTCCTCGACCGATGCCACCGCTCAACAAGACGCCGCGACCGAATCATCGGATGCGGGAGACGTCGACACTGGTATCCCCGGATCGCGTCTCTGCTGCAGCGCTGATGCGAACCGATTCCCGAATTCGCTCCTTCAGGGCTCTCTACTTTGCCCTTCGAGCAAATACCCCACGCAGGGGGCGTTTGAGTGCATCGGACCGGGCAGCGTGACGCGATATGGTTGCCTGCAAGCCCCGATGGGGACGTGCCTTCTTGGCTACACCTGCGAGACCTCTGATTCGCTGAACACCTTGTCGAACTATGAGGGCGTAGTCTCGGTTTGCCCGTGAGCTCACGTTCGGCCATACACTTCGTGAAGTGCCTGCGCTCCGTGACGAGTTCGACGAGATCCTTTCCGCCGCTTCGGCGCGCGACCAAGCTGCGTACGCGAGCTTCCTCGAAGGTCTCACGGACGCGGACAAGGGCATCGTCGCCGCGCATCTGATGTTCGCCCTCCTTCACACGGCGCTCGTCCAGTTCGCAGCGGCGTCGCGCGAGAAGTCTCGACCGGTGTCCGTGGATCGCCATCCATCAGGGGGATCGGTCTGCATCTACACGCCGCAGCGCGCCGCGGTCTGCACATGCTGGCTGCAGGACGACACAGTGATCGTCGAGCTACACGGGGACCCGACGCGCCCCAACTGGCGCAAGCCTTGGAAGGCACCGCCCGACCCGGAACCCGCGAAGCTCTTCGCGGTGGTGCGGACGATCGCGAAGGAGATCGCCGTGCACCTCGTCGGATGAACGCTCGTTTCACTCTCTGAGCAAGCGCATCATCTCGTCGTAGGAGATGTTGAAGTGCCGGCACAAGCCGCGGATATATTTGTCGGAGATTTCGGTCCGTTCGCCGTTGGCGGCGGGGATCGGGTAGGTGCCTTCGCCCTCGCGCTTTGCTTTCCAGTGCGAACCGCTGTTGGGCTTCTCGATGCGGATGCCTAGTGTCGCGCAAATCCGGGCGATGTCACGAAGCCGAGCCGGCATCAGACGTGCGCGGAGGTCGAAGCGTAGGAAGCCAAGGCGAGCGGCGCATCGTACGGGCTGCGGGTCCCAGCCATCGCCTGCAGCACTGGCTTGAACCACATGGTGACGGCAAGCGCATCGAAACGTGATTCGCGAAGCTTCTCGGCAAAGGCTCCGATCTCGATGCGTTCGCCGTGCTCCTGGAGCTCGTGAAGCTGCGCCCAGCATTCGGACGGCGCGCGACGCCGGTACGGATCGCGACCATCGCGGAGATCGTCGCTGAGGACGATCGCTACGGCTTCGAATCCCATCCGCAACGCGTCCTCGGCCGAGCTTCCTTGCGTGACCACATCGAAGTCGAGCGCATGAGCGACCCACGTTCCGGGCACATCCTGCGCGGGCGAGAGGATCACCCAGGCGGTGTACACGCGGTCGGCTTCCGGCACTTGGACTTGTCCTTCCTTGCTGCTCATCTCTAGCATTCTTGGGGGTGCATGGCCTGGGCCGAGTCGCCGCTCCACTTCTTCTTGCTCGGCCAGCGTCATGGCCCACCAGCACCGATCGAGTTCATCGAGATGCTCGTCCAAATCGAGTCGAAGTGTGGCGAGCAGCGTCTCGTAGCGGCTGACCATGCGCGCCCCAAGATAGCGCGAACGGCTCGCCCCCTCCCCCCCCTACCCCCCCCTCCCCAAGAATTACCTGCCTCGCAGTCGCCGTCCACGGAGGCGCTTCACGACGTCCACGACGCGCTTGGCGACCTCTCGCACTTCGGGGTTGTGGCTCGTTCGCACGACCACACCGACGAGGTCATTCACCGTTTCCGCCGCCTCGAGCTGCTCGTCGGTGAGTTCGACCGAAACCGGGACCTTCACGGTGACCTTCGGCATGGCGCTGGACCGAGCGTAGCGCGCGATCCGACCGGGGAGTAGGCTGGTCCATCCATGCCTCGCTCCGCCGTCCCGTGGGTGCGCGTGGTGCGCGATCCCGAACGCTACGCCGAGGTGATGCGGCGAG
>JBOHTC010000256.1:0-2682 GCA_050733495.1 Gemmatimonadaceae bacterium
CTGTGCCTCCTGGCGAGAGTTCGGTTCCCGCCCAGAATAGTATAGGTAGGGCTCAGGGCCCGGGCAAACCAACGATTTCAACGGTCAGCAAAACTGCCCTGCATCTTCTCGGTGCCGCCTTCTGCCCCTTCGAGGAACCTTCTCAGCACGAGGGCGTCCTCCACCGGCCGACGGTAATACCTTTCTCTCCGTCCTATCTCGCTGAACCCGCGCGACTTGTAGAGAGCCCGCGCCGCCGCGTTCGATTCGCGGACCTCCAGAAACGCGGTGCGAACGCCGCGCCCTCCGAGCTGAATCAGAACCGCATCGAGCATCTGTCCGGCCAACCCCTTCCCACGAAACCGGGGATCCACCGCCACGTTGAGGACTTCAGCGTCCTCGCTCACAGCGAACGCAATGACATAGCCCTTGACGGCCGAATCCGGCGGCAAAAGCGCTACGAGAAAGATAGCAGGGGGGACGTCCAGCAGCCGACGAAAAGACTCTTCGCTCCACGGATCAGCGAAACACTCCCGCTCGATCCGCGCGACCTGGTCTATGTCGCCGTCAGCAGCCGGCCGAAGGAGCGCGGTCACCTGGGTAGCGGTCGTCGGTGCTCCGCCTCCCAGCGCACCTGCGCTTCGGCCAATCTCCCGTAGTCGGGCTCCCATGACGCGAGATCTACCGGGCCGCCCGCGACGATTGTCTCGAGCATTGGTGCGACGCCTCTCGCATGCGGGTACAAATCGATGTCCTGTGCCGGTCCCGTGACTTTCGCTCCCCGCTCTTGCTCCGCCAAATCGCGCAAGCCTTCAGCGCTCATCAGCATCGCTGCGCCCATTTGTACAGCGGTCTGATCCGCGTCAACCGTCAGCCGCGCAACGAAAAACTCGCCGCGCATCGCGTCAAGAACTGACAGATATTCGCCCGGCGCTAGCGGAGAAGGCGAGCCGGTTACAGTGAGAAGAAGTGACGACACCGCGAAGAGATCGACACCATAGCCAACCGCGAGTCCCTTCGCGACGGAACCAGCAACGCGAAGGCTGGTGAAGCTGCCAGGGCCAGCGCCGCAAACGATTCGAGCGATCTCATCTCTCTCGATCCGCGCTTCCTTCAGGCACTCAGCGATTGCAGGCATCAGCTTCTCGCCTTTCCCTGATCTTTGCACTCCCCCATCTTCGCCGCCGAGGCTGCGCTCGGCGACGACTCTCGAGTGCCGAAGTAGCGCGACGCTGCCGCGGTAGGTGGATCCTTCGAGCGCTATCGTGTACGACTTCATCCGGCCAGCAGTACCCGGCGCCCCGCTTCGCCGGGAACGTAGTCGATGTCGATCGGCAGGTGATCGTCGGGCAACCGGTTCCCCGCCCGCTCAGGCCATTCGACCAGCACCAGCGCGCGCGCGCTGACTATTTCGTCCCAGCCGAGGTTGGTGAGCTGATCGGGAGACTCGAGGCGGTAGAGATCGATGTGAAAAACGGCTGAACGCGGCGCCGAGTACTCCTGAACGAGCGCGTAGGTCGGGCTGGTGATTTCTTCGCGAACGCCGTAGCCGGCGCAAATCGATTGGGCCAGCGTGGTTTTGCCGACGCCAAGCTCACCCGCAAGTGTTATAAGGAGCGGCGCAGTAATCGACTTGCCGAGGTCCTCGCCCCAGCTCCGCAGCTCGAGCTCCGTGAGCTTGAGATGCCCTCGCTCGGCGAGGGGCGGCACGAGATGCCGGTGTGCTGGCATCGTTACCGGCCGTGCAGGCCCGCCAGCGATCCTCTCCCGCCCTGCTGCCTGCCCGCCTTTGCCTTTACCTCGAAGAGCTGGTCCCTGAGCTGAGCGGCGGTCTCGAAATCGAGATTCGTCGCCGCTTCGCGCATCTGCGCCTCGAGGTCCGCGATGAGCGCCGGAAGATTGTCGGCGGCGTAGTGCGCGCCCGCTTCCGCCACCCTTCGGCTCTTTTCCTGCTCGCGCTCTTCGCGCTCCGATCTCGCGTCGGCAACGCGCGTGATGAACCTCACCTGGTCGACGCTCTTCTTCACGCTCATCGGCGTGATTCCGTGCTCCACGTTGTATGCTGTCTGGATCTCGCGCCGCCGGCTCGTCTCATCGATGCAGCGTTGCATCGAGCCCGTCATTTTGTCGGCGTAGAAGATCGCGCGCCCGTTGAGATGCCTGGCCGCACGCCCGACGGTTTGAATGAGAGATCGATCGCTGCGGAGAAAACCCTCCTGGTCTGCGTCGAGGATTGCGACGAGCGAGACCTCGGGGAGATCGAGTCCTTCGCGCAGCAGATTGATTCCGATAAGCACATCGAACTCGCCGAGGCGCAGGCCGCGAACGATCTCCATCCGCTCGATGGCATCGATATCGGCGTGCATGTACCTCACACGAACTCCCATCTGCTGGAGATAGTCGGCGAGGTCTTCGGCCATCCGCTTGGTCAGGGTGGTGACGAGCACGCGCTCGCCCTTTCGCTCACGAAGATGGATCTCGTTCAGAAGATCGTCGACCTGACCGCGAACTGGTCGCACTTCGATCTGTGGATCGACGAGGCCCGTCGGACGAATGATCTGCTCGACGACGGCGCCCTCGGAGAGACGCAGCTCGATGTCGCCCGGCGTGGCGGTGATGTTGAGCGCGCGCGGCGTGAGCGACAGAAACTCGTCGAACATGAGCGGACGGTTGTCGAGCGCGCTCGGTAAACGAAATCCATAG
>JBOHTC010000257.1:0-33402 GCA_050733495.1 Gemmatimonadaceae bacterium
CGCTCGCTCCTGGCGAGGCACCTTGGCTACAGCGTCCAGGAAGCCGCGGTAGATCTTTCGTCGAGAGAGCCGCAGAATGTCACGCTCAAGCTGTCCAAGTTCGTGTCGACGATGGATCCGGTGCTCGTACTGGCGAGACGGAACTTCGCGCTGGACCGGGTCGGGTTCAACGGTCGCAAGAAAGGCGGCAACGGCTATTTCATCGGGCCCGACCGTATCGAGAGGATGCACCCTATGGTTTTGACGGACGTGCTCCGAATGGTGCCGAGTCTGCGCGTCAGCTATTCCGGTGGACTGGCGACTGTAACGAGCTCCCGTGGGCCGACGAGCTTTAGCGGCGCCGCCGGGTGCGTCCAGTATTACCTGGACGACTCGCCCTGGTTCTCGGGATCCCAGGACGACATCAACGACTTCGTGAACGCCAACGAAGTCGTCGCCATCGAGGTCTACGACGCGACGCAAACGCCGCCGCAGTACACGCGCGGGATGTCGCCGTGCACGACAATCGTCGTCTGGACGAAGTTCAAGGTTCGTAATTGAGGCGACTCGTTTGTGTGTGCTTCCTCGGCCCGGCGAGATGCGCTTTCACGCCAATAGGAGCAATCCGATTTATCCGGGCAAATCCGTTTAATCCGTAGCCAAACTTTCGTCTCGGTAGCCAGAAGGCAGGAGCCCGGCGAAAAAGTCTCGCTACCGAGTTACCGAGCTACCTCGCGCGCACCAACCACCGATCTATGCTCGCAGCGGCGTCCCGTCCCTCACGAATCGCCCACACTATGAGGGACGCGCCTCGATGCGCGTCGCCCGCCGCGAAAACTCCGGGCACACTCGTTCGATGCAGCCCATCCGCCATAACGACGCCGCGCGCGTCGAGCTCGACACCGAGGTCGGTAATCAGCCTGCTCTTCAGCGGGCCCGTGAATCCCATCGCGAGCAAGACGAGATCCGCTTCGATCTCGAATTCTGATCCGGCAACTCTCGCGTAATCGGTGCGACCGTCGGCGAAGGTTTGCTTCTCGAGCCGCACCGCGTGGAGCCGCTGCACTCTGCCGTCGTCGCCGGAGAACGCCGTCGTCGCGACGCTCCATTCGCGTTCGCAGCCCTCTTCGTGCGCGTGTGACGTTCGAAGCTGCATCGGCCACAACGGCCACGGAGTGCTCGACGCGCGACCAACCGGAGGCTGCGGCAAGAGCTCGAATTGACTGACGGTCTTTGCCCCCTGGCGAACGCATGTCCCGGCGCAGTCGGATCCCGTATCGCCGCCGCCGATTATGACCACGTGGCGATCTCGTGCCTCGATGGCCTCACTCAGGTCATCGCCCTTCGCGCGTATCGATCGCTCGAGGCGACGGTTCTGGGCGGTCAGAAAATCCATCGCCAGGACAATTCCACGCAAGCCACGCCCCGGAACATCGAGATCGCGCGCGGCACCAGCTCCGGTCGCGATGCAGATGGCATCGAATTCCGCACGCAGATCATCGACCGTGACGTCTTCGCCGACGTCGATCCCAGTGCGAAACTGCACTCCCTCGGCCTCGATCTGGCCCAGACGCAGGTCTAGCACCGACTTCTCCAGCTTGAACTCCGGGATCCCATAACGAAGCAGACCGCCGACGCGCTCGCTCTTCTCGAATACCACTACGGCGTGTCCGAAGCGACGAAGCTGTTGCGCCGCCGCCAAACCTGCCGGACCCGAACCAATCACCGCCACGCTGAATCCTGTTGCGCGTCGGGGTGGGCGTGGGACCACCCATCCCTCCGAGAATCCGCGATCCGCAATCGTCTGCTCGATGTGCCTGATCGCTACGGGCTCATTCACAACACCGAGCACGCACGCAGATTCGCACGGCGCCGGACAGAGGCGCCCCGTGAGCTCGGGGAAATTGTTCGTCGCGTGCAATGAGTCGAGCGCTTCTCGCCATTCCCCGCGCTGTACGAGGCCGTTCCATTCCGGAATGACGTTCTGTACCGGGCAACCAGTGTCGCCCTGACAAAACGGGACTCCACAATCCATGCATCGCGTCGCCTGCGTGCGCACTGCGTCGGCAGCCACGGGACGATAGAACTCGCGCCAGTGATGCACTCTCTCATCGACCGCCTGGCGCTCCGGCGTCGCTCTTCGCAGCGTGATGAAAGCCTTCGGATCGATCGTCGCTTTCGGATCAGCCATGGCGAGCCTCTCCGATGACAAAACTCCGACGTGGCGGTTCCGCCGCTGATGCCGCTGATGCCGCAGAGTCTCTCTCTCTTGCCTTCCGGTATTCGACCGGCACGACTGCGACGAAATGCTTCAGCGCGCGGTCCCACTGTCCCAGCTCACGTTTCGCGCGCGCGCTTCCTGTGTACCGCGCGTGCTGTTCCACCAATCGCTTCAGGAGATCACGCTCGGCAGAGTCCATCACGCGACCCAGCTCGATCATTCCGTGATTGCAATGCTGCTCGAGCTCTCCGAATTCGTCGAGCACGAATGCCACGCCGCCGCTCATCCCCGCGGCGAAATTACGCCCGGTGCGGCCGAGCACGACGACGGTTCCCCCGGTCATGTACTCGCAGCCGTGATCGCCGACGCCTTCCACCACTGCGGTCGCGCCGCTATTCCGCACCGCGAACCGCTCGCCGGCAACGCCCGCGAAGTATGCTTCGCCCGACGTCGCGCCATACAAAACCGTGTTTCCGATTAGAACCGTCTGATCCGGAATGAACTGCGCGGTGCGAGGATGCCGGATCACCAGGCGACCGCCGGACAGTCCTTTGCCCACATAGTCGTTCGCTTCTCCTTCAAGCTCCAGCGAGAGTCCGTGCGCCGCGAACGCGCCGAAGCTCTGGCCCGCCGCGCCCGTGAACTTGAACGTCACCGTATCGTCCGGCAGGCCCACGTTCCCGTAGCGACGAGCGATCTCGCCCGAGAGCGTCGCGCCAACCGCGCGATCGGCGTTGGTTATCGGGAACATTTCTTTCACCCGCTCACGATGCTCGAGCGCGGGCTGCGCGAGACCGACGAGCTTGCGATTCAACCGACCGTCTTCCTCAGCGCGGTTCAGGCCGAGTCTCACGTAGCGTCGAACGACCCGCGCCGGCAACGTGCGCACTGCGGGCATCGCCAGGTGCAGAAGCGCCGACAGGTCGAGCGTGTTCGCCTTCGCGTTATCCACGGATGACACCGCGTGCAAGAAATCTGTCCGTCCGATCATCTCGTCCATCGTGCGAACCCCGAGACGCGCCATCAGCTCCCGCACTTCCTCGGCGACGAAGAAGAAGTAATTCACAACATGTTCAGGTTGCCCGGCGAATCTTGCGCGCAGCTCCGGATCCTGGGTCGCGATTCCGACCGGACACGTGTTCAGATGACACTTCCGCATCATCACGCAACCTTCGACGATGAGCGGCGCTGTCGCGAACCCGAATTCGTCGGCGCCGAGCAGAGCCGCGACGACGACGTCGCGCCCGGTCTTGAGCTGTCCATCGGTCTGGAGTCTCACTCGACCGCGCAGTCCGTTGATGACGAGCGTCTGCTGCGTCTCCGCCAATCCCAGCTCCCAGGGACTACCGGCGCGCATAATGGATGAGAGCGGGGAAGCACCAGTGCCGCCCGAATCGCCGGAGATGAGAATCACATCGGCGCGCGCCTTGGCGACGCCGGCAGCGACGGTTCCAACTCCAGCTTCAGAGACCAGCTTCACGGAGACGGCCGACCTGGGCGCGATCGCCTTAAGATCGTAAATGAGCTGCGCCAGATCTTCGATCGAGTAGATGTCGTGGTGCGGCGGCGGCGAGATCAGCGTGACGCCCGGCGTCGAATGGCGCGTGCGCGCGATCACGGCATCGACCTTGTGTCCAGGCAGCTGACCACCTTCGCCGGGTTTCGCGCCCTGCGAGATCTTTATCTGCAGCTCCGTCGCGTTCACCAGGTACTCGGCTGTCACTCCGAATCGCGCCGATGCAACCTGCTTGATCGCGCTGTTGCGATCGGTGCCGAACCGCGCGGGATCTTCGCCGCCCTCGCCACTGTTGCTGCGGCCTCCGAGCTGGTTCATGGCGATGGCCAGCGTCTGATGCGCTTCGGCGCTGAGCGAACCGAAGGACATCGCGCCGGTCATGAACCGCCTGGTGATTTCCGCGGCGGGCTCGACTTCGCCGATGGCGACGGGTTCACGCTCGACGAAATCGAGCAACCCGCGCAGCGTCGATTGCCGGCGCGTCTCGTCGTTCGCGAGTTGGCTGAACTCCTTGAAGGTCGAATAATTGTTGCCGCGCGTCGCGTGCTGGAGCGTCGCGATGGTCAGCGGATTCCAGTTGTGGTGCTCGCCCTGGGCGCGGTACTGGTATTCGCCACCGGCGTCTAGTCGCCCGACGACCGAATTCGCGGCGACCGCGTCATTGCGCTCAACGCTGTAATCAGGAGCGGAATCGGTGCCTGGTAGCTGGTACCTGGTACCTGGTATCTGGTCCCCGAAAGCGCGGCGATGCCTGCGCAATGTCTCCCACTCGATCAGATCGATATCGATCCCGCCAACGCGAGAGGGTGTGCCCGCGAAATGTCTGTCGACGAGCGTCGCGCTCAACCCAACTGCCTCCCACAATTGCGCGCCGCAATAACTCTGCAAGGTCGAGATGCCCATCTTCGACATGATCTTGAGCAAACCCTTGCCGAGCGCTTTGGTGTAGCGCTCCTGAGCGGCAGCGCGCGGTTTATCGTCTGAAGCTTCGGGCCGCGCCATCGACGCAACGGTCTCGAGCGCGAGGTAGGGATGCACGGCGCTCGCTCCATATGCGATCAACAATGCCATATGCGATACTTCGCGCGCTTCGCCGGTTTCGGCCACCAGACTCACCCGCCAGCGCAATCCCTCACGAATGAGATGGTGATGGACAGCCGAGATCGCGAGCGGAGACGGGATCGGTGCGAGCTCAGCGTTCATGCCGCGATCGCTCAGAATGAGAACACCGCATCCTGCCGCAACGGCCTGAGAGGCGCGGCGACAGAGCTCGTCGACCGCACGTTCGAGTTTTGAGGACGAGCAATTGTGGCTTCCCACGTTCGTTTCGAATTGTGAGCCGCGGCCGACAGCAAACAGAGTCGGAATGGTCACAGCGCGTAACGCAGAATCGGCCACGCTACGCAACGCCGCCATCTCTTTGTCAGCGAGTATCGGCTGCGCGATTCGGATCTGCTTCGCGTGCTCGGCCGTCTCCTCGAGGAGATTGCACTGCGGTCCGAGATTCATCGCGAGCGACATCACGAGCTGCTCTCGAATCGGATCGATCGCCGGGTTCGTCACCTGCGCGAACATCTGCCGGAAGTACGACGAGAGTAGTTGCGGGCGGTGCGAGAGCACGGCCAGTGGCGTGTCATTTCCCATCGATCCGGCGGGCTCTTCCCCGGCCTCGGCCATTGGGCCCAGCACCATCTTGAGCTCGTCGATGGTGTACCCGAACGCAGCCTGTCGAGCGATGAGAGGAATCGTCGGAGGGACGGTGCCTTCGACGCTCAGTCCACTGGCGCGAATATTCAGGTGGGCGTCCGCAGTTCCCAACTCGCCGTCCTCGAGCGGTCGGCCTCTCGCTACGCGGTGCCCGCCACCCGATACCAGATTGAGTGCTTGCTGGTCCGACTTACTTTCAGCGACGAGCCCAGCGAGATCTACCCGCTGCTCGGCGACCCACCGCTTGTATGGACGCACCGACGCGAGCTCTTGCTTGATCGCCTCGTCGTCGAGCACTCGACCCTGCGTCGTGTTCACGACGAGCATCTTGCCCGGCTCGAGCCGACCCTTGGCTCGGATTTGGTCGACCGGGATGGGGAGCGCACCGGCCTCCGACGCGAGCACGACGAAATCGTCGGTGGTGACGACGTAGCGCGCTGGGCGGAGCCCGTTGCGGTCGAGCATCGCCGCGACCTGCCGGCCATCTGTAAACGCGAGCGCCGCCGGGCCATCCCAGGGTTCCATGAGGGACGCGTGGTACTCGTAGAAGGCCTGTCGGTCGTCCGACATCGTGGTGCGACCTTCCCACGCTTCGGGAACGAGCATCGCCATCGCGTGCGCGAGCGGACGGCCGGCGAGAGTCAGAAGCTCGAGCACGTTGTCGAGCGACGCGGAGTCGCTCTGGTTCTCGCCGCAGATAGGAAGAAGTGCGGCGAGACGACCGCCGAAGCGCGAGGAAGACATCAGAGATTCACGAACGCGCATCCAGCTCAGGTTGCCTCGCAGAGTGTTGATCTCCCCGTTGTGGCAGAGAAAGCGGTACGGGTGCGCGAGGCGCCACGACGGGAACGTGTTCGTCGAGAAGCGGGAATGCACGAGGGCTATCGCGCTTGCAAGCTCCGGATCGCGCAGGTCGGCGTAGAATCCCGTCAACTGGTCGGGGCGAAGCATTCCTTTGTAGACCACCGTTCGCGACGAGAAGCTCGCTACGTAGCAATCGCTTCCGTTCAATGAGTGACGGAGCGCCGCCTCTATTCTCCGACGGATCACGTACAGCATGATCTCGAGGGAAGAATTCGTGTCCACCTCGAGTCCTACGCCCATACGCGCGACGAATATCTGTCGCATGACGGGCCGCGCGCGGCGGGTGGGGCCGGAGAGAACGGAGTCGTCGACGGGGACGTCGCGCCATCCCAGCACCGAACAGCCTTCCTTGGTGACGATCTTCTCGACCATGCGCTCGCAGGCGACGCGACTGGCGCGGCGCGAGGGAAGGAAAAGCATCCCCATTCCGTAACTGCCGGCGTCGGGTAGCGCGATTCCGAGTGGCGTGCAGACTCGCCGCAAAAAGGTGTGCGGTACCTGGAGAAGGATTCCCGCGCCGTCGCCGGTGCAGGCGTCGGCGGCGACCGCGCTCCGGTGCGAGAGATTCTCGAGGAGCAGAAGCGATTTGTCGACGATGTCGCGCGAGCGGACGCCGTGGATGCTGGCGACGAAGCCAATGCCGCAGGCGTCGTGCTCGAAAGCTGGATCGTACAGCCCCTGCTTTTCCGTCATCGCCAATCCCGGAGCTTGGGCTCCATTGGTTGCCGCGGTGACATAAAAAAAGACCTCTTCCGATTTGGGAGAGGTCCGTTACGCGCTTGCTGCTAGGTCGAGCTAACCAACTGGCTGTATCCGCGCGCAACGACTTCCCATTATCTCGAGTGGAAGCGAGAGAATCGGAAGTCGGTTGGCGTAATTCGAGCGGATCGTGGTCACGCCTTGAAGCTAGCAGTGATTTCATGCACGTCAATAGTATAAATATGCAACTGTCTCATGCCGCGTCCTCAGGTGCGAGCGAGCTCGGCGCTACCAGCCAAGGGTACGGCGATTGCACCCGTCTATTCGAAGGCCACAATGGAGATTATATGAGCGGGCTATTCGACCTTATACAACAGCAAATCGACAGCGCGGGAGTTCAACAAATTGCAAAATCGCTGGGCGTCGACCAGTCAGTCGCGCAACGCGCCGTTGCGGCCGCGCTTCCGATGATACTGGGCGGGATGTCAGCACACGCGGCGAATCCTCAGAACGCGCGGACGATTCACGCAGAAGCAGACAACCATGTCGCGCCAGCCGGTGCGGCTCCTGCCGTCCCGCTGGCAACCGCCGACCAGTCGTTTGCTGGCGGATTGGCAAGCAAGGTCCTCGGCAGCCGAGCTTCCATGATTCAGGACGCTGTGGCGAAGGCAGCTGGGATCGACGCTGCAAAAGCAGGCCAGATCATCGCCGCGCTCACGCCCCTCGTGATGAGCGCGCTTGCCAGGAAGAAGAGCCAGGATGGGCTCTCGCCAAACAGTATTCAGGGAACCTTGCAGAAGGCGGCGGCGGATGCGCAGGCTCGCGCGACGCAACAGGCGCCCGGATTGGGCGGCGTTCTGGGGTCACTCGTCAACGAGATCTCGCAGTAGCGACGCCGCGCGAATATGCGTCCCAGCTCGCGAGCAGTTTTGCGAGCGCTTGCACGTTGGCGCGGTCCGTCGCGTCATAGCCTGCGGATCCACTTCGCCGCTCTGGACAACTTCGTGGCCGTTCGCCAGTTCTAATCATGTCGAAAGGCCTGCTCCTGCTGCTCGCCGTCGCTCTGTGCATCAACCCCGCGCGAGTCTGCGCGCAGAATTCTTCCCCCGCGAATCCACCGCGGGCTACAGCCGGCTCGCGGACCCAGATCGCCGGCACCGTCGTCGACAGCTTGAACGACCGCTACCTTGCCGGCGCCGAGGTGATGGTCGAGGGCTCCAACCGCAGTGTCATCACTGATTCACTCGGCGGGTTCGTCGTCGACAGCTTGCCGCCCGGCATCTACCAGGTCGGAGTATTTCATCCTCTTCTCGACACGCTCGGCTTTTCGCTCGCAACGCGCCCGTTTCGGCTCGGTTCGGACAGCGCCACTACAATAGTATTTGCAGTTCCGTCGGCTCGGACTCTGGCTGCGCGTGCATGCGGGCCGCAAAAAGCCGGCAGGGAATCGGCGATTATCGGACGAGTGATCGATCCGGAAACCCTGCTGCCGGTTCAGCACGCCGAGGTATCCCTCGCGTGGGCCGAGGTCGAGGTGTCTAAAACGCAGGGCGTCGTGCAGACTCGGCGACTTCTACGCGACACCACCGATTCGCTCGGCGCGTTCAAGCTATGCGGATTGCAGTCGTCCCTGGAGGCGTCGATGCAGGTTCATCGCGGCGCCGCCGCCACCGGCGAGATTCCCGTCACGCTCGGAGATCGGCCCGTCGAGCTGGTCGCGCGAACGGTCATGCTCACCGCGTCGGGTGAGGCTGGGAAAACGGGCAACGCGAAGGTCTCGGGCACGGTGGTGCTCGAGGGCAATCAGTCGAGAGCAGGAACTCGCGTCGAGCTGGAAGGAACCGACGTCGTCGCGACGACGAATGAGAAAGGCGAATTCAGCATGACGGGACTACCGTCCGGCACCAGAGTGCTCGTCGCTCGGCACCTGGGTTTCGCCGCAGAAATGCTCGCTGTCGATCTGTCGTCGCGCCAGGAGCGCAAGGTGATTATCAAGCTTCCCGAATTTCGGGTGATGTTGGATCCGGTTCTCATCGAGGCGCGGAGAACCGCGGAGCTCAACAAAATCGGGTTCAATCAGCGGCGCAAGATGGGATTCGGTTACTTCGTAACTCCGGACCAGCTCGAGAAAGTGCGACCAGCATGGGTTACGGACATTTTGAAAACCGTGCCGGGAATGCGGGTTTTGAACGGGCCCCACGGCGATTTCGTGTTCAGTGCCCGCACAGTGGGCAGCGCGTGCATGAAGTACTTCATCGATGACATCCCGTACTCGGAGCTCGAGCCCGGCGACGTCAACAGCTTCGTCGCCGCAGGCGAAGTGATGGCGGTCGAGGTTTACCAGGAGACGATGGTGCCGCCGCAGTATGCGAAGGGGGGGACGTCGTGCACGACCGTGTTGCTGTGGACCAAATTCAAACTTCGAAATTAAGCTGGAGCTGTTGGCTAAGAGCTTTTTTCAACATGAAATCTCGCATGACTAGACTGGGAAAACCACAACTTCTTATCCTCTCCGGGTGCGGGTTCCTCTCCGCATGCGCTCCCGCTCCCACTCTTCGACCGGAAATCCGCCTGGTTCCGACGACCTTCCTCGTGCGAGCTCGTCCGCGAAGCGTCGGGATGTCGGCCGATTTGAACGCGCGACTCGATTCGATCGTCGCCGCCGGCATCGCGGACGGCGCGGCGCCTGGCGTCGCGTTAGCGGTCGGACGATACGGTCGTCTCATCCACCTCCGCGGCTACGGGCACATCGACGTGCCATCCGATTCCCCGCCCGTAACCGACTCTACGATGTTCGACATGGCATCGCTTACCAAAGTCGTGGCAACGACGACCGCCGCGATGATGCTGGAAGACGACGGCAAGCTGAATCTCGACGCGCCCATCAACTCCTATCTCCCCGAGATCACCGACACGGCCAAGGCCAAGATCACTGTTCGCATGATCGTGACCCACAGCGGAGGATTCGAAGCGTTCGCTCCGCTCTGGAAGGATTTCCGCGGGCGCGCGCAGTATCTCGCTCAGATCAATGCGCGCCCCCTCGCGTACGTGCCGGGCGACAGCACCGTCTACAGCGATTGGGATTTCGTTCTCATGGGTCTCATCGTCGAGCGAATCACCGGGATGCCGCTCGATCAGTTTGTCGCCACTCGCATTTGGCAACAGCTCGGCATGCGCGACACGGGTTTCAACCCGCTCGCGCCCGGCGCGATTCCGCCCGACAGCGCGTGCACCGCCGGCTTTCGCGCCGACAATCCACTTCTCGCCCGCATTGCGGTCACGGAGATCGACACCGTTTATAGACACATCCACGTCCACGGCATCGTCCACGACGAGAATGCGTGCGCCCTCGGCGGAGTCGCGGGCCACGCCGGTCTCTTCTCGTCCGCGCGCGACGTCGCCGTGTTTTGTCAGATGCTTCTCAACGGCGGAGAGTACAACGGCGTCCGCCTGATTCAGCCAGCGACGATCGCGCGGTGGACGGCGCCCCAATATCCGAAATCGAGTCGAGCGCTGGGATGGGATACGCCGAGCGACCGATCGAGCGCGGGGCACTACTTCTCGGCGCGGTCGTTCGGGCATACCGGATTTACTGGAACGAGCATCTGGGTCGATCCGGAGCGGGGAATATTCGTGGTGCTGCTGACGAATCGCGTGGACCCGACGCGCGCAAACAGGCGCGAGGAACCGCTTCGTCGCGACATCGCGGACGCGGTGGAGGCGGCGATTCTCGACGCGCCGTTGGTCGAATGGCTTCCTCGGCGTTGAGATCGTCGGCACTCATCTCGGTGCTGCTCGCATTTCCGACAGCGGCGCCTGCGCAGGATTGGATGCTTGGGCCGTTTACCAAGCCGGGCGGCGTGAATCCGATCATGACCCCGAACGCAAGCTCGACTTTCCTCTCGCCGATGACGGACAGCGTCGTGCGATGGGAAGAGCTCGCGACCTTCAATCCCGCGGCAGTCGTCCGAGCCGGCAAGGTCTACCTGCTCTATCGCGCGGAGGACGCGAGCGGGAAGAACGATATCGGATTCCACACATCGCGAATCGGGATGGCGGAAAGCAGCGACGGACTCCATTTCGTGCGACGCGCGGCGCCGGTGCTTTACCCCGACAAAGATTTGCAGGCGCGCTATGAGTGGACCGGGGGTGTGGAAGATCCGCGCATCGTGGAGGCGGAGGATGGGACTTACTTGATGACCTACACCCAATGGAATCGCGACGTCCCCCGTCTCGCGATCGCAACGTCGAAGGATCTGGTGCATTGGAACAAGCACGGCCCCGCGTTCGCGCGCGCGGACAGCGGAAAGTATCTGCGCTCGGAGACCAAGTCGGGGTCCATTCTCACGCGGCGGATCGGCGACCGTCTTGTCGCAACGAAGATCAATGGGAAGTTCTGGATGTACTTCAACGTTCCGGATGTTCTGATCGCGACGTCGGACAATCTGATCGACTGGACTCCGCTCGCCGACAGCGACGGCAAGGTGCTCAAGGTTTTGTCGCCGCGCGCGGGCTACTTCGATTCGTGGCTGGTCGAGGCAGGCCCTCCAGCGATTCTGACCGAGCGCGGAATAGTTCTGATCTACAACGCCGGTAACAGCGGGAAGTTCGGACAAGCCGGTTTGCCGCAGCGAGTATACACGGCGGGCCAGGCGCTCTTCGACGCGCGCAATCCGATCAAGTTGATCGCGCGTTCCGACGAGCCGTTCATCCAGCCGACCGAGACGTACGAAAAGACGGGGCAGTACAAGGATGGGACCACGTTTGTGGAGGGTCTCGTTCCTTTCGATGGACGGTGGTTTCTGTACTACGGGATGGCTGATTCCCGGGTCGGCGTCGCGGTGTCGGATCCTGGGGCGCGGCGTTGAGATCGCGGCGCTGCGACTGGCATCCACAAAACTGAAGCAGGGAGCGGCAAGCTTTGCAGCCGTAGCTCGAAGCTTTCATACTGGCGAACCGGAATGCGAAGCATCGGCTTTGTTGACGCCGAGTTTCCTGAGCAGACCGTGAAGCATCTTTGTTACCTCCAGATTCTCGGCGGTCAGCGAATTTGCTTCCGATTCGTGAATCACCCCTATGTCTCGCGCGAGCAAGACGTGGTAATCCAGCTCGTAGGATGAATTGAGACTGTACTTGAGAAAGCGTGCAAAATCCTTTTCGCTCTCCTGTCTTCTCCCCTCGACGATGTTTGCAGGAATCGACATCGCCGCGCGGATGATCTGGCTCCGCAGCGCGTGGCCCTTTTGCCACACGAGGAGGTTCTTGTAATCACTCACACCGTAGGATGGCGGACTTTGAAATCGCGCCGCCACCGTTCAAACGCGGCCCGCAGCCTTCTCACGCGCATGCATTTCCCAGAATCCGCCGGAAAAGCCATAAGCTACGGCTACTAAGCTTGCAGCTCCCTGCTTAAGTATTGAACCGACCGTCCGGAGCGCCCCAATCCCAACGCCGCGCAACGGCTAAGGACGAATAGCTCCTCGGCTTCGAGCCACCGCATCGAGCGAATCGTACACTGGTCGTTTCACAAGAGTCCGCGCCGCAATGGCGGGCCCGATCTCGAGCAACGCATCAGTTGACGCATTGTACCGCGGCCAAACCGGCCACTTGCCCGCAGATGGCGCTTCGTTCGGATCTCCAGAAGTCGCAAAGGCCACCCAATAATTGCTCATCGCCTCGGCCACAGTGGAATCGTATGGCGTCGTCCCCGCACTCGGCTCCAATGGATGTGGACGCCCGAAGACGAAAGTGATCTCGGCGCTGTGGTACGCGCCGCGTTTCCGATTGACGCTGTCGTCGCCGACGCGCGAGAACATGTACATATAGGTTGGCGTGCCATGCGCCGACACAAGACGCGCGAACGCACGCGACGGTGCAGCCATGAACGAGTCGCCCTCGTCGCGGTTGGTGCCGACGATCGTCGGGACGAAGTTGGCCGCGCCCGCGAACAGCGTCGAATCGACGGGATGTGGCAGCACCCATCCATCGACGACTGGCCAGAACGCCGGCTGATACTGGGGGCCGACGTGCAAAGAGGCATCGAGCACTTTCTTCGCATCGATCGCGCGCAACTGCGTCGCGGCGTCCGCGCCAGCGCCGTGCACGCCGAGTGAATCGGCGAATCGCACCGCGAGGGCCTGGGCTGTGTCGCGCGACAAGATTCCAAGTCCTATGCCCGTGCCGCTCTCCAGGATGGCGCCCTCGAAAAGTCCTTTGGCGAGCGGCGACGCGATGAGCGAGCCGACGCTCATCCCGCCGGCAGATTCTCCGAAGATCGTGACGCGCGACGCGTCTCCTCCGAAGCGAGAGATGTTGCGCTTGACCCATTGCAATGCCGCGATCTGGTCGAGGAGCCCGTAGTTCCCGGCAGCCTTGTGCGGAGATTCCGCGGCGAAAGAGGGGTGGGCGAGAAATCCAAACGGGCCAAGGCGATAGTTGAGCGTGACGACGATCGCGCCCTTTTGCGCGAGACGAGCGCCGTTGTGTCGCTCCTCCCCGCCGAAGCCGGCCCAGAATCCGCCGCCGTGAATCCAAACCATCACGGGCCGCTTTGGCGCGGCCGCATCGAGAGAATTAGTCCAGATGTTGAGGTAGAGACAATCTTCCGAAACTCCGGCGGTGAAGGGATCGATGTCGGAGTACGGCTGGTGCTGCATGCAGTTGTGACCGAGTTGATTCGCGGGTCGAACTCCCGTCCAGTGCGCCGCGGGTCGAGGAGGCTGCCAACGAAGCGGGCCGACAGGTGGCGCGGCGTACGGGATGCCGCGAAATACGTTCACTCCGCTGGCGGAATCGACCACGCCTTCGAGAGTTCCGGTGTCGATAGTGACACGAGGAGGCGCGAGCGCGCGCACCGCGCCGAATGCGCTTGTGAACAGGGCAGCCGCGGCGACGCTGAGTTTCAGAATGGGGGAGATCATGAGTCAAGGATGGAGAGGATCGCACTCCGTCGGCAAGACTTAGCGCTCGTCACGCGGCCCTCCGCATTGCGAAAGCTCTCGGCCAAGCTTTGCAGCAGCTTGGCCGGGAGCTTTTCTACAGCCCTTAGAGTCCGACCGCGGGTGGCGGGCAACCCAGCTCTCAATGTAACTTAAATAGCACTGCATAGTCCTTCCTTTAGCCGCCAGGAGTAAATCGTGCCCCCATTAATCACAACGGTCCGCCAACAAGGTTCGTCCTCCGTCACGACTCTGCCAAACGAGATTGTTCGACGGCTAGGAATCGGCGTCGGCTCAACGCTCGCTTGGGTGGAGGACGGACTCGGCGGCTTTCGCGTGAGTCCTTTCGCGGCCGAGACGGAACAAGCGGTGGAGCTCCACGAGGGCATTATGAAAAATTATGATGCCGTATTTCGTGCTTTGGCTAAGTGAATCGTCCTCCGAAGGTGGAGGATACGCCTCAATGGATCACGGAGCAGATCCTTTTTGTCATTCACGCGCAGCAAATCGAACGATTCGGCGGAATGCACGGGGTTCGGGACCCGGACACCGTCCTCTCCGCCCTGATTCGACCACTAAATCGGTGGGCCTACGACGACACTTCTGATTTTGCGGAGCTGGCCGCCGTCTATCTGGTAGCCTTTGCGGGAGCGCAGGGATTCAATGACGGAAACAAGCGCACGGGGCTAGCTTGCGCGCTCGTTTTTTTGGGGCTCAACGACGTTCCGTTTGAAGCTGAGGCCGAGGGGCTGTACCAGCTCACGCTTCGCGTCGCAACGAATGAGCTGACCGATGAAGAGGCGGCGGCGTGGATTCGGCAGCACATCGGCTAGGCCATTAATGGCGCAGTCAGTGTGCACAACGACAAGGTTCATTCGTCCAGTGACTACATGCGCAGAATAATCGTTCCCACAATTCTCTTCGCCGGATCGATTGGGTGCGCGTCGGCACTCAACCAGACGGCGCGCGCGGACTTGGCAATTCCGCGCTTCAACGCCGATTCCGTCACCACTCTGGTCACCGGAGAGCGACGGTACGCATTGGTGGGGACCCTTGGTGATTCAGCCTCGGGAAAAGGAATTCAGGGGGCGATCGTCTCGGTCCGATTCAATGCCATCGACAGACCCCCTTTTGCGTTGACAAACGACGCGGGTGGATTCGTTCTCGGACGGCTGCCGGCAGGCAGCTATGAATTGCTTGTCCGGAGAATAGGATTCATAGCATTTCGAGCTACGCGCGTTGGAATCGCGGGCCATATCGACACCGTTCGAGTTCGCATGCAGGTAGCTACATCGACTTTATTCAACGACGTTGTGCCGCCTTGATGCTCACGTCCACTTGGGATCGAGGCCAAATAATTGTGGTCAGCACCTCAATCTCCCAACGTCCGCCGCTCCAGAACTGGGTTTCGCCCGTCGCGCGACGTTCGCTACCTCGGCCGTGTGGTTAAGCAATGCCTCGCGGCCTACATTCGATGACGTTGCATTCTGGTTCGTAAACTCCATAACGGTGACGATGGAAAGAGGCGCTTCGAGTCCGAGCCACGGTTTCTTGAATTCCGATAGGACCATCGCGATCGCGTTGCTCCTCTTCGTCGCTACTGCATGCAGCGACGAAGCAGGGCCAAAACCCCCGCCGCCGCCGCCGAGCTCGGTGCAGCTGCTGACGCTCTCGACGTTCGATGGCTCAGGGCAAGCGGTGCATCCGGACGCCGCTGTCACGCCCTTCGGCTGGGGCTCGAGCGAAACCGAGCTTTTCGCGACTCCTTATCCGAACGGCAATGCAGCGTTCGAAAATCCTTCGCTCTACTCCAAGCGCTCCGCGCTCGAATGGCCCGTTCCCCCGGGCGTCATGAATCCGATCGCGCGGCCCTCCCCCGATGGCTACCTCTCCGATCCCGACGAAGTTTTCAATCCGCCGACCAACGAGTTGTGGCTGTACTATCGATCGGTCACGACCCAGAACCAGATCTTTCTCATTCGCGGGCGATCGCCGACTGCGTGGAGCGAGCCGACGCTCGTCGTCAGCGGGATCAACCACACTGTCGTTTCGCCGACGGTGGTTCGGCGAGGGGATGGCGACTGGATGATGTGGTCGGTCAACAGCGGGACCGCGGGATGCTCGGGCGCTTCAACGACTGTCGAACAACGAACGTCCGTCGATGGAATCACCTGGTCCGCGCCGACCACGACAGATTTGACGGAGCCGGTTGGCTTTGCGTGGCACATCGACGTGACGTGGATTGCGTCGCGAGACGAGTTCTGGGCCGTCTACAACGTCAAGATTCCGGGCTCGTGCACCACCTCGGCGCTCCATTTCGCGACGAGTTTGGATGGAATTCACTGGCAGATTCAGCCGGGCCCAGTTCTGTCGCGCGGAGTAATCCCCGCGTTCGCCGACATCGTCTACCGCGCGAGCCTGTTGTACGACGCGGCCTCCGACGAGATCACGCTTTGGTACTCCGGTGCCCGGTTCAATGGCGGTGGCTACACGTGGAGAATCGCGACGGAGAGCCTGGGACTGATGGCATTTCTTGACAGAGTGACGACGCCGCCGGCCCCAAGCACGGGCGTGGGGGTCACCGACGCCCCTCCACTCACGGACGCCACGGCACCATAGCCCCGTCGGCGGGCAATGCGTCTATCGAGTCGCTTCTCTAGAACTCTGTGCCTGCCTGCCGTTTGGGGCAGTCGGACACAGCCGTCCTCCACACGCTGGGTCCCTCCAGCATTTCCTCACTGAGCATCCAATGCTCGTGGAACGCGGATTCGTAACAGACCTGAACCCTGATTCGCTTGATCCAGTCCCAGAAGTCTGGCGGAAGATCTTTGCCGGCGAGGGCAATCAACTGGACTTTGTCGCCCGCGCGTAGGGCATGATCGTCGACAGTCGTTCTGCTGAACCGTGGTGGAGGCCCGCCGAACATGGCTTGCATGACATCCGACCAGTCTTTTCGCGTCTTTCCGTCCACGGCGACGACCAAAGAGTTGATGATCGCCGGGCCGAGTCCCGTGTTCTCGAGATAAACTACCGCGCCCTGCGGGTTGGTGAAGGTGGAGATTTCGACGTGCGGCCAGACTTCGGCGCGGTCGTGTGCGCGCTGCAGCCAGGCTTCGTATATGCCGACCGTGACCGCCGACAGACTCACAACGAGCGCGGCGAGCGCTATGAACGCTTCCGGTTCCCGGTACCACGGTCGAGCCTCTGCCATCGGCCCTAGTTTAACACCGTACGCCGACGAAAGCTCTTAGCCACGCTTTGCAGCAGCGTGGCTAAGAGCTTTTTCTAGGGCGGCGGGATGAGGGATACAGCAAGAGGGACGTGCCCGCCCACCGCCTCTCGCGTCCCGTCTTCCGCCCTAAAGACGAGTGTCCGTTTCGTTTGTTCGGGTAGTCGTCTCCGTCCCCCCCGCCGCGCGCGGACTCACGACGCGCTCGGTCGTCGTCCCCGTCCCCGCGTTGCGAGTGGTCGTTGCGGACGAGTAGTTGTCGCGCACTACCGTGCGATCCCGAGGCCGAAGGAGTGCCCACAGCAGCAGGATCACAATCAGAGCGATTATGACGATCGCCACTGGTCCAAACGCGAACGTTGTGCTCCCCGTTGCGGGTGTCGTCACGTCGGTAGTGGTGGTCGTCGTGCGCGAACCCGTGACGTCGGTTCCTGTCGCCGGAGCTGCGGTCGCCGGCGAGTTGGCGGACGCCGACGGCGTCGACGGCTGTTGCTGGCTCGTCGTCGCATTTGCGTCCGGTGTGCTCGGTGTCTGAGCCGAAACACCGGGGTCCGTCGTGGTCGGCGGGTTGTAGGTTTGACCATAGCTGCTCGCGGCTAGCAGGCTTAGTGCTGCCCCGGCTACGCCAACCATCAGTCCAAAGCGTGCGTTTCGCATCGTGACTTCTCCATCATGGGAGTGAGATATCCGGCCTGCGAAGAGCACGTCCCGCGCCACAAGCTCTGCGCTTGCAACTATGGGGTCAGAGGATAGAATGGCCTAAGGAGTAGGCACCTAACTCTGCGGTGAGGAGGCGATGGAATGGCCCACCACCAAGCGATGGCTCAGCTAGAATTGCACGCTAACCAATGAAATTCGACGACCTGGTCTCAACCTCGGCCGCGGTCGCGGCGACTTCAGGACGACTGGAGAAGATCGCCCGGCTTGCCGATCTCTTCACGCGATTGAGCGCCGACGAAATCCCCATCGCCGTCGGATTTCTCATCGGTTGGCCGAGGCAGGGTAAGCTCGGCGTCGGATGGGCGGCGGTGTCGAAGGCGAGGGAACACGCTCCCGCGACGACGGCGACGCTGGAGCTGCGCGAGATCGACGCTGTGTTCGACAAGTTGTCGTCGACGCGCGGGCGGAACTCCACCGCTGAGCGCGCGCGGCAGCTCGAACAGCTCTTCACGCGCGCGACTGCCGACGAGCAGCGATTTCTGTCTGGACTCATAGTGGGAGAGATCAGGCAGGGCGCGCTCGAAGGAGTTCTCGTCGAAGCAATCGCGAAAGCAGCGAGTGTCCCCGCAGACCGCGTTCGTCGCGCCGCGATGCTGACCGGCGACTTGGGCGTCGTCGCCACCGCCGCGCTCGGTGACAATCGTGAGACAGCCCTCGCCGATTACCAGCTCCAGCTCTTTCGTCCGGTGCAGCCGATGCTGGCGGATTCCGCAAACAGCGTCGCCGACGCGATAGCAGGAGGCGAACCAGTCATCATCGAATGGAAGATCGACGGCGCGCGCATTCAAGTGCATCGGCAGGACGATCGCGTTGCAGTGTATACGCGAAGCCTGAACGACGTGACAGATGCCGTTCCCGAAGTCGTTGAGGCGGTGCGCCGACTGCCCTGGACGAAGACGAGTCCGAATCTCAGCGTTCCAACAAATCCGCTGGGATCGCGGGAGCTGATCCTGGACGGCGAAGTAATCGCGCTCAGCGGAAGCGGCCGACCGCTGTCGTTCCAGGACACGATGCGCAGATTCGGCCGGCGCATCAACGTGCTCAAGCTGCGCGACGAGCTGCCGCTCTCTCCGTTTTTCTTCGACGTGCTGTACTCGGACGGCGTGACGTTGATCGACGAACCGCTGACGCAACGGCTGGAACTGCTCGACTCAATCGTTCCGGAAAATCTTCGCATCCCGCGCATCGTGACGGCGAACATCGAAGACGCGCAAATATTTCAAGCCGATGCGTTAGTGCGCGGTCACGAAGGAGTGATGATCAAGTCGACCACCGCGCCGTACGCAGCTGGTCGACGCGGCTCGGCCTGGATCAAGGTGAAAGAAGCGCGGACGCTCGATCTCGTCGTGCTCGCCATCGAGTGGGGATCAGGCCGGCGCCAGGGTTGGCTGAGCAACATCCACATGGCCGCGCGCGATCCGGCGACGGGCGAATTCGTCATGCTCGGCAAGACCTTCAAGGGAATGACCGACGAGATGCTCGAGTGGCAGACCAAAGAATTTCTCGCGCGCGAAGTTCGGCGTGAGGGCCACGTCGTGCACGTGCGGCCGGAAGTGGTGGTGGAAGTCGCATTCAACGAAGTGCAGCGGAGCACGCAATATCCCGGAGGAGTGGCGCTGCGATTTGCGCGGGTGAAGGGCTATCGGCCGGACAAGAGCGCAGAGGAGGCGGACACCATAGAGTCTGTGAGGGCGTTTTTGCCGGAGGCGGGATGAGGCGGTGGGCGGTGGGCGGGAAGCGGGAAGAGGGAAGAGGGAAGAGGGAAGCGGTGGGTGGGAAGCACCGCACGTGGCTTCGCTCTTCCCGCTTCCCCCTTCCCGCATCCCCCCTGCTCTTCCTCCTCCTCGTCACCTGCAGGAACAGTGAAGCTCCGGGCGACGGGACAAATCCGCCGCCGCCGCCCGCGCAGGAGGTGTCCGTACTCACTCAGCACAACGACAACAGCCGGACGGGCCTCAACGACAACGAGACGGCGCTGACCACCGCCAACGTCAACGCTCAGCACTTTGGAATGGTGTTCACGGTAGCCGTGGACGATCAGGTCTACGCGCAGCCGTTGGTTGTCGGCCATGTCATGATCGACGGCGCGGTCCACAACGTCGTCATCGTCGCCACCGTCAACAACACGGTTTACGCCTTCGACGGAGACAGCGGCACTCTCTACTGGCAGAAGAACTTCACGGCGCCGGGCCTGCGACCGCCACGACGATTGGACATGACCGGCGCGTGCTCGGGTGCGTACACGGATTTCAGCGGCAACATCGGAATCGTCGGCACGCCGGTGATCGATGGCGCAACGGGCACGATCTATTTCGTCGCGCGCAGTACGACCGGCACTTTGTTCGTTCAGCATCTCCACGCCGTGAATATCGCCGACGGCTCGGACGTCATCGGCAGCCCAATGGAAATCACCGCCAGCTATCCCGGGAATGGCGATGGAAGCGTCAACGGCATGCTTGCTTTCGACGCCCAGCGACAGAACCAGCGTCAGGGATTGACACTGCTCAACGGCACTGTCTACGTGACGTTTTCATCCCACTGCGATTGGGGTCCATACCACGGCTGGATTCTGGGATACGACGCGTCGACGTTGCAGCAAAAGATCGTCTACAACGACACTCCGAATGGATCGGCGGGCGGCTTGTGGGAAAGCGGGGCTGGGATGGCCGCGGATGCGGAAGGCAATCTGTACGTGGTGGCCGGCAACGGCACCGTCGGGGATTCCGCTGCTGGTGATCCGACCAGTCTTACCAATCGCGGCGAGAGCGCACTCAAGCTCACTCCCACCGGTTCGACGTTGCGCGTCGCGAGCTACTTCACGCCCTCTGACTTCCAGTATCTCAACGACAACGATCTCGATTACGGAGGCACGGGAGCACTCCTGATTCCCAACACGAATCTTTACGTGACCGGCGGCAAGGACGGGAACATTTACGTGCTGAACAAGGATGACATGGGCGGCTATCAACCATCCTCCAATCGCGTGCAGCAAGTCGTTCGGATCGGTACCAACAATGTCAACATGCATTGTCAGACGACCTACTACAAAGGAAACTCCAGGGAATTCGTGTACGTGTGGTCGGAGAACGATCCACTGCGCGCAATCCCGTTCGACCGTGCGAGCAACTTGCTCAGCCCGCAGAGCGAGATCGTCTCGAGCGCACCCGGACCGACTGGGCAAAGCGGGGCGATCCTCTCGGTTTCGTCGAACGGATCAGAAGCCGGAACCGGAATTCTATGGTCCTCATACGCGGCGTCGGGCGACGCCGAGCACGATGTGTCACCGGGAATACTGAGAGCGTTCGACGCGAGTGATGTGACGAAGGAGCTGTGGAACAATCGCCAGAATTCGGGCGACGCAGCGGGAAGCTATGCGAAGTTTGCCGCGCCGACGATCGCCACCGGACATGTGTATCTGCCGACGTTTTCGAATCGTGTTGTGGCGTATGGGCTGCGGTAGCGGGAAGCGGGAAGCGGGAGGCGGGGAGCGGGAAGCGGGAAGTGGGAAGTGGGAAGCGGGAGGCGGGAGGCGGGGAGGCGGGGAGGGATGGCGGAGGCGAAGACCACCTCTCGCCTCCCAACCCCCCCGCCTTCCACGTGATCCACTGGATTATTGACAACCCAGGCGGCGCGCAAAATCTTCGGGGAGTCCCGTCCCCGCCCGCGCTTAATCCAAGGAAGAGAAAATGCGTGCCCTTCACGTCTCCGTCGCTCTCGCAAATATTGCGCTGAGTACAACGATCGCCGGCCCGTGCCGCTTGGCCGCGCAGCCGACCCCCGACTCCCGGCAAGCCTCACTCGGCTATTTTCGCTTTCCCGCGATTTCCGGCGAGACCCTCGTGTTCACCGCCGAGGGTGATCTGTGGCGCGTACCCATTCGAGGCGGGATCGCGCAGCGGTTGACGACGCATGCGTTGGAGGAATCGAACGCGGCAATCTCGGCGGATGGGCGAACGATCGCGTTTTCGGCGAGCTATGAAGGCCCGACGGAGGTTTATACCATGCCAATCGACGGCGGTCAGCCGGTGCGCCGCACCTTCGACGGCTCGAGGGCGATCGTTGTGGGCTGGACTCCGGACGGAAAGGTTCTGTACAGCACTGCAAAATATTCGACGCTCCCCAACATACAGCTAAGAGTGGTCGATCCGCGGACGAATGACGTGTCGGCAGTCCCTCTCGCCCAGGCGAGCGATGGCGCGTTCGACCCAGCGTCGGGTACGCTGTACTTCACCAGGTTTGCCAAGCAGGGAAGCAATACCAAACGGTATCAAGGCGGTACGGCGCAGAATATCTGGAAGTTCGCAAAAGGAGCTGACGCAGCGATTCCGCTCACTGCGGATTGGAAGGGAACGAGCCGCACTCCGCTGATCTGGCACGATAGAGTCTACTTCGCCAGTGATCGAGACGGTACGATGAACCTGTGGTCGATGGACATGAACGGGCGCGACCTCCAGCAACATACGCATCACGTTGGTTTCGATGTCCTCGGTCCCTCGCTCTCTGACGGCAAAATTGCCTACCAGCTCGGTGCAGACATTCACGTCTTTGACATCGCAACCGGGAGTGACGCGCTCGTCCCGATCAATCTGGTATCCGACTTCGAGCAAACCCGCGAGAAGTGGGTGCGCAACCCGAGCGACTGGATCACTTCCGTACACTTGTCGCCGACGGGAGACAGAATCGCGATCACCGTTCGCGGCCAGGTGTTCGTGGCTCCCGCACAGCAGGGGCGTCTGGTCGAGGCGACCCCGGGCAAAACAGCTCGCTGGCGTGACGCCAGTTTTTTTGGCGATGGCAAGACGCTCCTCGGAATGAGCGACCGCAGTGGTGAGGTCGAGTTCTGGAGCCTTCCCGCGAATGGCATTAGCGGCTCCGAGAAACAAATCACACACGACGCCAGGGTTTTCCGTGAATGGGGAGTTCCGAGCGCGGACGGTAAATGGCTGGCACACGCGGACAAAGATCAACAGCTCTGGTTGACAGAGACCGCGACTGGCAAAACGAAACTCATAAGCGCCAACAAAATCGGCGACTTCGGCGATACGAATTGGTCGCCGGACGCCAAGTGGCTCGCCTATGTCGCGCCATCGCACAACCTGTTCGGCCAAATCTTCCTGTATAATGTCGAGACCGGACAAAGTACCGCCGTTACCTCGCAACGCTATGACAGCTACAGCCCCGCGTGGACGCCCGATGGGAAGTGGCTGTACTTCCTTTCCGACCGCCACCTCGAATCAGTTGTCGGAAGTCCGTGGGGGCCTCGTCAGCCGGAGCCTTACTTCGACAAGCAGGCGATGGTGTTCGCACTCGCTCTCATCCCGGGCGAGAGGAATCCATTTCAGGCCGATGACGAGGTCTATGCCACACAGAAGCCTGACACTGCCAAGCCGGATTCGGCGAAGGCCGCGAGCGATAGCGCGAAAAAAGGCGCGCCAACCCCGACGCCGAAGAAGCAGAGCGTACCAGCGGCGCCGCGCCAACTGATCGCACTCGAAGGAATCGACAGGCGTCTATTGGAGGTGCCCGTTCCTCCCGGTAACTACAGCTCTCTTTCCACCGACGGCAAGCGACTGTATCTGATCTCGTGGGACAGTGGGAACGATCCAAAGGGACAGCTCCGCACGTTCGCCATCGATAACAAGAATCCCGAGCTGGAGACTTTCTTAGCCGACATCAAGGGCTACGAGCTGTCGCGCGATACCAAGAAGATTATGGTAAGCAAAGGGAGCGATATCTACGTCTTCGATGCTGGCGCAAAAGCGCCAACCGAGCTCGCGAAGTCTCAGGTCAATCTCAAAGGCTGGGTGTTGCATTTCGATCCGCGTGAGGAATGGAGGCAGATGTTCGCCGACGCGTGGCGGCTGGAGCGTGACTTCTTTTACGATCGTGGCATGAACGGAATTGACTGGGCAGGGGAGCGTACGCGCTACGCGCCGCTCGTGGAGCGTGTCACTGATCGCGCCGAGCTGAGCGATGTCCTCGCTCAAATGGTCGGCGAGCTTTCGGCGCTCCACATCTTCGTCGTCGGCGGAGATTTCCGCGCTGGCGCCGACACCATCCTTCCTGCATCACTTGGAGCGCGACTCACTCGCGACGATGCTCGTGGCGGCTACCGAATCGAGCACATCTTTCGTGGCGATCCTGATACGCCCGGCGAACTCGCGCCGCTATCGCGCTACGGCGTGAATGTGGTAGACGGCGATGTAATAGAAGCCGTCAACGGCGTGCGCACGCTGTCAGTAGCCGACATCGGTGCTCTTTTGCGCGGACAATCAGATCGTCAGGTCCTGCTGCGGGTGAAGCCGCAAACCGGCGCGGCGCGCGACGTCGTCGTCACACCAATCTCTCCCGACCGCGAAAACAACCTGCGCTACGCGGAGTGGGAATTCACGCGACGGATGGCAGTGGATAAGCAGACAAATGGCGAGATCGGCTACGTACATCTGAGAGCGATGACGGGACGCGACATCGCTCAATGGGCGCGAGACTTTTATCCCGTCTTCGACCGTCAAGGTCTGATCATCGATGTCCGGCACAACAACGGCGGGAACATCGATTCCTGGATACTCGAGAAGCTGATGCGAAAGCCGTGGTTCTACTTTCAGGGTCGCGTCGGTGAGCCAACCTGGAACATGCAGTACGCCTTTCGCGGGCACGTCGTAGTTCTCACGGATGAACACACAGCCTCTGACGGAGAGGCGTTCGCTGAAGGCTTTCGCCGGCTCGGACTCGGCAAGGTTGTCGGCACTCGCACGTGGGGTGGCGAGATTTGGCTGTCGTTCGATAACGGACTTGTCGATCGCGGAATTGCGACCGCAGCTGAGACTGGCGTCTACGGTCCCGAGGGCCAATGGTTGATCGAAGGCCACGGCGTCGATCCGGATATGGTCGTGGACAATGAGCCGCATGCATCCTATGGAGGAGCAGACGCTCAGCTGGACGCTGCCATCGCGTACCTGCGTGCGGAAATCAAAGCGCATCCGATCCCGGTGCCACCACCGCCACCGTATCCAAAGAAGGCACTAAAAGCCGTGACCACCTCGGAGCATTAAGGGCAGCCGTAGCTCGGAGCGTCCCGCCTCCCGCCTCCCGCCTCCCGCCTCCCGCTTCCCGCCTCCCGCTTCCCGCTTCCCGCTTCCCGCCCCACATTAGATCGTCCATACAACCACCCCCTTGGACGATCTCCTCGATCAAATCCAGAAAGAGTTCGGGACCAGTCACTACACCATAAAGAAGGAGCTGCGCGGCGGTGGGATGTCGCGCCTGTTCCTGGCGCGCGACGAATCCTTCGGACGCGAGATCGTCGTGAAAGTGCTGCCGCCCGAGCTCACCTATGAGTTCTCCGCGGCGCGATTCGCCCGTGAGATCAAGCTCGCGGCCGCGTTGCAGGAACCACACATCGTTCCTGTACTCAGCGCCGGTCAGACGGCGGGAGGATACCCGTACTTTACGATGCCGTTCGTGCGCGGACAGTCGCTGCGCGATCGGATCAGAAAGAGCCCGATTCCGCTCGAGGAGAGTCTGGCGATACTGCGCGACGTCGCGGCCGCTCTCGCTTACGCCCACAAGCAGGGCATCGTACACCGCGACATCAAGCCCGAGAACATTCTGCTCAGCGAGGGCACCGCGGTCGTCACCGATTTTGGAATCGCGAAGGCGGTCCAGGCCGCGCGGAAGGAAGCATTCCTGCAGACAAAGGAAGCCAATCCTCAGATAACACAGCCGGGCGACAACGTCGGAACGCCGATGTACATGGCGCCGGAGCAGGCGGCCAAGGACCCGTCGACCGATCAGCGGGCGGACGTCTATGCGTGGGGGGTCGTCGCCTACGAGCTCATCGCGGGGAGGCATCCATTCATCGAACATGTATCGTCGCCGCAAAATCTGCTCGCGGCGCAGATGTCGGATACACCACCGCCACTATCGAATACGAACTCGCGCGTGCCCCGACCGATCGCGGAGCTGGTGATGCGCTGCCTGTCGAAGAAAAAGACTAATCGCCCCGCATCCGGCGCGGACCTCCTCGCCGCGCTCAACGATCCGTCCAGTGTGCGCATTCCGCGCTTCGCCATGCCGTCGCGTCGCCGGATGGGCGCGCTCGCTGCCATACTCGTCGTTGCGCTCGCGCTCGGCGGCGGCGCGCTGTGGCGCGTGCGATCTGCATCGGACAAACCGCCGTTGATTGCGGTGCTTCCGTTCGAGACCCAGGGTCTCGGCGCTGACTCGAGCTTCGCCGACGGACTTCGTGATGCAATCACCGGGAAGCTGGCGCGACTCGGCGGACTGAGTGTGATCGACCCGAAGAGCGTTTCGTCGCTCGCCTCCACTCCGGGAATCAGCGCGCAGCGCGCGGGAAAATCGCTCGGCGCCGACTACGTGCTGCGTGCATCCGTGCGCTGGGCGAAAGGATCGGATGGACAACCGATGGTGCGCGTGAGTCCCGAGCTCATTCGCGTGTCCGACGCGACGACGCGCTGGGCCGGCGATCCGACGATCGTGTCGCCCGCTGATCCTTTCACGATTCAGGCGCGCGTCGCGACGAGAGTGGCCGAGGCTTTGGACGTGGCCGTGGCTCCGCACGAGCTGACGACGATGGCGCTGCGCGCGACCGACGATACGGGAGCGTTCGCCGCTGTCGTGCGCGGCAAGCGCATCTATGAAGAGAATACGACGGCATCGTACTCGGAGTACGAACGCGCACTCCGCGAGTTCGAGCGCGCGCACCGTCGCGATCCAGGATACGCCGATGCGCTCGGCCTCGCCGCGCAGGCGTTGGCGATCATGTCCTATTCCGGCGGGACGAAGATGCTCGACTCGGCCGCCGTCGTTGCGCGTCGTGCATTGGAGATCGACCCCAATCAGGCGAACGCCGTCGCTACGCTGGCGTTTCGCGGATTCAACCGGCCCGCCGAGGCTCTGACGATTTTGCGGCGCGCCTTGCGAGAGAATCCGTCGAACATCGAGCTGCTTGCGCACGAACAGCGCGCACTGCTGGTCGTCGGTGATTCTGCCGACGCGTGGGAGGCAGTAAAGCGCATTCTACCGCTGGCGCCGGCGTCGAGATCGGTGCTGGAGACATGTTTCGCTACTGCCCTGGCGCTGCGGCACTACAGCGACGCCGGTAAGATTCTTGCGCGGGAGCGTGCGCTCGATCCTGCGAGCACCGCAACTATCTACCGCGCGGCTACGCTCTCGGAAAAGCTTGGCGACAGAGCCGGTGTATCGCGAGCGGTGCGAGAGCTGCGCGCGCGCGGAGGGAGACTGGGCGCATCGGATGGAGAGCTCCTCCGCAACGGTGACGCCGCGCTGCAGAACGAGCTGGCGACAGCGTCGCTGGCGTCGTTTGCACCGAGCTCTGCGCTCGACAGCGTGAACTTCTACGCCGAGAGGGCCGAGCTCTTCGCAACGCGCGGGGACTACGTGCGCGCGCGCCCGCTGGCGGACTCCGCGTGGCGTCTGGAGAAGCAGATGACAGACGATCCGAATCAATCGACCTTTGTGAGGCGCACGCAGTACGAGGTGCTGTCGTGGCTTGCCGCACTGATCGGCGATCGTCAGATCGCGCTATCGATGCTTCAGAAATCGAGCGAGAGCCAGACGATTGCGCTGTACCCGAAGGGTGTCGACGCGGTGCAGCTGTCGTGCACAACCGCGGCGGTGTACGGATTCCTGGGTGACGCCGAGAACATGATCCCGTTCGCGCAGAAATGTTTCACGAGCGCGAACGGATATCCGATCGCGTACCTGAACGATCCGGAGTTTGCGTGGCGGAAAAATGATCCGCGGTTGATGGCGCTCGTCCGGGAGCAGACGACGGCCACGCCGGATCGATGATGGGCGTCCTACCGGATAGGTCAGGCAACATCCGGTCTCAGGCCAACGGCCTCGCGCAAGTATATGTGGGTGTCGAGCGGCCGTGGCGCGCGGAGCTCCACCTGGAGCATCGTCCGTAGACATCGGGGCATCGACCCCTCGACGGGAATCTCGCTCGCGCAAAGAAGCGGCACGCCGACCCATCCCATCTCGCGCGCCGCGAGGGCGGGGAACATGGTCTTGAGATCGTTGGTGACCGTGAATATCACACTCACGATTTCGTCGGCCTCGAGCAGATTTCGCTCGACGATCTGCTCCAGCAGCTCTCGCGTCGCCTCGGCGATCTGGTGCGGATCATCTGCTTCGACGGATGTCGCGCCGCGAATGGCGTGGGTGCGTCGCCAGAGACGCGAGTCGTGCGCGACGACGGCGACGAAGCGCGTGTGGTTGTCCGGGCGGTCCTGGACTCCTTCCTCGAGTATCACGAGGCCGTAGCGTTCGGCCGCGGCGCTGCTCGCGATCGCCGCCTGGGAGATGTCACCACGCTCGGAGATTTCGCGCGCCGCACCCGCGGTGTCGAACGCCTTGGTCGGATTGATCAACGGATGCGTCTCGAAGAAGCGGCTGCACTGCGCGAGCGCAACGGGGTGACTCGACGCGGTGCGCAATCCATCGAGAGTCGCGCCTTCGGGCGCGACGAGACAGTGGCGAACCGGGACGAGAGCCTCTCCTACCGTGCGCAACCCTGGGTACGCGGCGAGAGCCTGCCATCCCGCATCGACCCGTCCAACGATCGAGTTCTCGATTGGAATCACGCACGCATCGGCCTCGCCGTCGGCGACGGCGAGGACGGCGCCGGTGAAAGTCGGAACGGGGATTCTCTCGACGGGATGTCGCCAGATCTCCGATATCGCGCTCTCCGCGTACGCACCGCGGTCGCCCTGAAACGCCACGCGCATCGTCAGGCTTCGCGTCGCCACTCGCATGGGTTTGGGCGGTTTCGTCCCGTTAGTGTTCGACGCTTTCGATTTCAGCATGATTGCCCCACTTGAAGGTCATTGAAGTGGGCTGCCGATCGCGTCGAGGCCCGAGAAACAGAAGGCCCCCGCGATTGCGGAGGCCCAGGTGATTGCGATTGTAGCTCTTACTTTACCGCACGCGCGACCGGGGCCCCCGTGAGAGGAAGGCGTAAAAGTAGGTCGCGGTAAATGAAAGGGTCATACGGAAAGGATAGGACGGACCGCTGAAAAAGTAAAGAGACTCAAAACGCAACTGGAAACTGAAGACCAGCGGCTCTGCGCCACGGGCTAACCGTAGCTCGGGTACCTCGCGTAGCGTTGCCCGCAGTCCGCAGCTTCTAGTTCGCAGTCCGCAGTTCGCAGCTCCTAGTTCGCAACCCGCAGTTAGTATCCCAATCCGCAATCAGTCAGCAGTTCGGAGTAGCAGTTAGTCCGCAGTCCCCAGTTTACCAGCTCACGCATTGATACTCTCCGCGTGGCGGAAGATGGATACTATGCTAATCTTCCTTCGCGAGACCGCTCCACCCCTGACTGGCCTTTGAACGGAAGCGGAAAATCCACTTGACCAACCTTCGCAGTTGCGCCGGTGTTCACCTAAACGCACGAGTACCATGAGCACTTTCCCAACCGCGCGCGTGTTTGCCTTTGGCCTGTTGATCGCCCGCATCTCGGCTGCGCAGGCCGTGGATCGCGGCGCATTTGTCATGATTCAGCGCGGCGACACCGTCGCCATCGAGCGATTCACGCGCGCGCGAGACTCGATCGCCGTGGACCTAACAATCAAAACGCAAGGGCGCTTTGTCTACGTTGCGCGTACAGCGAATGATTTTACGATCTCGCAGATGAACCTTCAGTTCTATCGCCCCAACGCCGCGCCCGACGCACCGCCGATCCAGACGGCGGGGCTGACTCTCAAGGGCGACAGCGTAATCGCCGAGATCAGCGGCGGAGGACAAAAGCAAACTCAGCGACTCAAAACCGTCGCTGGCGCGGTGATGTTGCCGCCGTCTTCATTCACGGCCTTCGAGCAGCTCACAATGCGCGAACGCGCGGCGCGTCAGCCAGTTTCGGTGCCCGTCTTCGCGACCTCCGGCGGCAGAACGGCCACCGCGTCGCTGACGCCGTTGGGAAACGATTCAGTCGTGGCGACAATCGCAACCCAGGAATATCGGCTCAAGGTCGACGATGTCGGACGCATCCTTGGCGGTGCGTCGCCGGCAATAGGCCTCACCATCTCTCGCATCGACGCCGCGACTGCGGCGAAGCTTGCGCTCGGCAAGCCCGATTACTCCGCGCCGGCTGACGCTCCTTACACGAACGAGGAAATCTCGATCGCGGCTGCCACTGGAATGGTTCTCGGCGGCACACTCACGTTGCCGAAGAATCCCAACTCGGCCTTACCGGCGGTGGTGACTATTACCGGATCGGGTCAACAGGACCGTGACGAATACATTCCGGTCGCCGGCGGCTACCGCCCATTTCGACAAATCGCCGACACGCTCGCGCGACGTGGAATCGCAGTCCTCCGACTCGATGACAGGGGCGTCGGCAGCTCCACTGGCAATCCCGCGACCAGCAGCACCGTCGATTTCGCGAACGACATTCGAGCCGCCGTCGCCTATCTGAGGACGCGGCGTGAGATCGATCCGGCGCGCATCGCACTGCTCGGCCACAGCGAGGGCGGCATCATCGCGCCGATGGTCGCCGCGACCGATCCGAGGATCAAGGCAATCGTCCTGATGGCGGGGCCAGTGGACAACGGCATGAAGATCATCCGTTATCAGCAGCAGTATGCGCTGGAGCATGACACGTCGCTGACCGCCACAAAGCGCGATTCGCTTTTTCGGTACGCGCAGGTTCAGCTCGACTCACTCGCCCGGCACAATCAGTGGATCCGGTTCTTCCTCTCTTACGATCCCGACTCAACGGCAAAGAAAGTGAAAGTACCGACGTTGATTCTTCAGGGAGCGACAGATCGGCAAGTGCCCGCCGAGCAGGCCGAGAGACTTGCTGCGGCGTTCAGGTCTGGAGGGAATCACGATGTCACAGTTCGCGTTTTTCCGGATCGGAACCACCTATTTCTCGCTGATCCGAATGGCAATCCCCAGGGATATACGCGGTTGACGTCGAGCAGGATCGATGCGGACGTCTTGGGCACGATCGCCGATTGGCTCGCTGGTAAGCTGAAATAATGTAGTTCAGCCCCGCGTTACCGCTCGACCACGATGAACGCGTTTCCCACGTCGCCCTCGCCTCCTGTGAGCAGGCCGACGACGCCAACGGATCCGTTCACGGCTGACACTGTCCTGCGGCGGTCACAGGAGAGGAAGTTGAAGGCGAACTGCGGCGACGATTCGATTCAACGCGGCAATCGCTTCCCGTGCATCCTGTTCGGAAAACACGATCGGTTCGGGCATCGGAATCTCCTCCGCCACTCGAGCATATTTTTCGTCATCCGGGTAACGGGTTTGGACGGCGAACTTCGAGAGGAGCACACAGTCGGACCGAATCTCGCCGAGCGAAAACCCGAGGGCCAGGAGCTGCCCGAGCAGCTCATCCAGGTTATGGGTACGAGCAGGACGCTCGTGCTGGGCGATGATCAGCGCCCTGAGAAATTTCTCTCCCGACTGCTGGCAATGAAAACAGATTTCGTTAGGCCATTCAGCAGCGTTGGCCGACAGGTGAAGCGAGACGCGCAGATCCCGATCCGCGCGCGCGAGCCAGTCGCCCAGTGAACGAGGCGGCGTTCGATCTGGCTCTCGGACGCGTCCGCCCGTCGGCGCCGGAATGATTGGTCGAGCCGATGGTGATGCCCATAGCAATTTCCCTTCGCGAATGACGTCCCAATCGATTACGCCCGGATCGTCCTTCCGCCGCTCGAGCTCGTCGGGATAGCGAACGTGTAGCTGCACATCGGCGGCGGGGAAATCGGTAAGACTGTTCCTGCTTTCCTTGCGGACCTCGGATGACTCGGGTGTTCTCTCGATCTCGATCAGGAAATCGTAGTCGCTATCCGGCCGCGCATCACCGCGCGCGCGACTACCGAACAAGTAGATCAGTCTCGGATTGAAGCGCGCGATGAGAGTCGCGACGATCTCGTCGACAATCTGCTCTGACGCGGTCGCCGTCTGAATCATTCTCTGAATATCACCTCGGCGGCCGTCTTTACCACCATCGCATCGTTGCAGGGTTTATCGATCATTGCGCATTCCGTCACCCCAAATCGGGCGGTAGCTTCCTGCACCTATGCATCCGCGCCCTGGCAGTACTGTAGTGAGCTTGCTTTTGTTCAGTCTTGCGAGCTCTTGTCTCGAGGCTCAGGCAACCGCCGTTCCGCGAACGATCCTCGCCATCGGCGCTCACGCCGGCGACATGGAGCTGACCGCCGGCGCACTCCTCATCAAACAGCGCAAGCTCGGCGACCGGGTGGTGATTCTGCACATGACACTGGGCGAAGGCGGCAATCCGAAGATGTCGCCGACCGCCTACGGAGTGCAGAAGAAAAGAGAGGCGCTGGCCTCGGATTCAGTCATCGGCGCCGAGGCGATCTTCGCGCCGTATCGCGACGGCGAGATCCCGAACGACGAGAGCGCGCGTAGGTACGTCGCGGACGTCATCCGCCGGGTGAAGCCGACCTACATCATCACGCACTGGTCGCACAGCATTCACAAGGATCACACGAACACGAGCCTGATAGTGCAGGACGCAGTTCTGCTTGCATCGCTCGAGGGAGTAGTGACTGCGCAGCCGGCGTACCGTGGAATTCGCGGAGTGTACTACGCAGAGAACTGGGAAGATCCGGGGGAATTCTCTCCGTACATCTTTGTCGGAGTGGCGGACGAGATGTCGCAGTGGCGGGAGGCGGTTACGAAGTACGAATTCGTGGGCGGGAAAATCTCGTCGTTTCCGTATCTCGACTATTACGAGGCGTTGAGCGGGGTGAGAGGGGCGGTTTCGGGGAAGGGACGGGCGGAGGCGTTCGATATCGATGAGTTTGGTAAGCGTAGAGTGCTGGATTCGCTGCCATAGCGGGAGGCGGGAGGCGGGAGGCGGGAGGCGGGAAGCGGGAGGCGGGAAGCGGGAAGCGGGAAGCGGGAGGCGGGAGGCGGGAGGCGGGAGGCGGGAAGCGGGAGGCGGGAAGCGGGAAGCGATGGGCGGGAAGCGGGAGCGGGTGAAAATGAGAGCGCTCCGTCACGTGCGATCGCGGCGATCAGTGACTCCTCGAATAGAACAATCGGCCCACGCAGTAGATCGTTAACGCCGTGCAGATGGTGGCCGCGATTCCGAACGGAATGCGGCAGGGATTTCCGCCGGGGGCGGTGAAGATGCTGATCGAGCTCGTGCATCCACGCGGGTCTGCCCATAAGGAAATCCACCACGCCACAGCGGCGCTGGCGCCGAAGAACACCACCGCGAACCAGTCGCCGGTACCGGCGCGGCCCGATGCGAGCTCGATGAGGCGCGCGGCGGTTACGAGGCAGATGAGAGCGAGAACGTAGGCAATCGCCGCCGGCGCGCGGAATCCGGGCACGTGATTGAAACCAGCGTAGGCAATTCCCACTGCGCCCGCCACCAGCGCGATGGCGAGAACAAAGAAAACGCGTCGAGAAGGTGCGGCAGCGGGAATGTTCGTAAGAGTCCCTACCGTGTTTTCCCCGTCATGAAGAGAAGACGAGCGGACGGCGGGACGTGTAAAA
>JBOHTC010000258.1:0-11733 GCA_050733495.1 Gemmatimonadaceae bacterium
CCTTAAATCCAACTCCGTCGACACCGATCATTTTATCGATCGGGTCCGACGTGCCGAAAAGCCTCTCCGCAAGCTTCTCGTTGACGATGATCACTCTCGACGCCGTTGTATTCTCCGCGTAGGTGAAGCTGCGACCGGGATAGATATCTCCGCCATCGACGTCCACCCAGTTCGGTGTGTAGATCTCCATGCCCGTGCTCACCTGCTTGTCCTTGTAGGTGAACTTTGCCCCGGAGCCGAGATGCGCCGTCACGGCTTTGATTGTGGGAAGCTCTTGAATTGCCTTCGCGTCGTCGACCGTCAGCGCTGGATTCCGGCGGTCGGGACACGTTTCGTCGGACCCGTCGCACGCCTGAAAGCCGCTTATCGGCCGACGATACATAAAAAACGAAGTTGGCCCTGCGGCCTCCAGATCTCTGGCGAAGCTCTCGTTGATACCGCGCACCACCGACGACATCGCGACGACGACGAAGACACCGATCGCGACGCCCATAATGGTGAGCGCCGCCCGCACCTTGTTGGAACGGATGGCATCGAGCGCCATCCCGACGCCCTCGAGGGCGTTGAAGATTCTTTGCGCGACTTTCATCTCATTCCTTGCGGAGCGCTTCGATCGGATCGAGCGAAGCCGCGCGGCGCGCGGGATAGACGCCGGAGATTATGCCCACGACGGTGCCGAGCAGTGTCGCCATTACGATCGACCATGGAGCGACCGCGGCCGGGAGCGGAGTCTTCCATTGGACGAGCTTTGCGAGCGTGATACCGAGGAGGATACCGATAACGGCGCCAAGTGTGCTGAGTGTCGCGGCCTCGACGAGAAACTGACGCATGATGTCGCGCCGCCTTGCCCCGAGCGATTTTCTTATCCCGATCTCACGCGTACGCTCCGCGACCGCGACGAGCATGATGTTCATGATGACGAGACCACCGACCACCAATCCGATCGCGGGGAACGCCGTCCCGGCCATCGTCATCACCTTCTTCAGCTTGTCCATGAAGGCAAGCGCGCTCGCCGACGTCTCCATGAAGAAATTGTCGGGCTCACTTGGCCGTAGCTTCCGACGGCCACGCATCACCTCACGAACCGCTTCCATCGCGTCGGTCATGGTGAGCGCGGTGGGCGTTTGAACCATGATTCCGTCAACGTCACCGCGCGGATTGGTGTAGTGATGCATCGGCGAGTTGTAGGGCGCGATCGCGACGCGGTCCAGCGACAGCCCAAAGACCGATCCCTGCTTCTCGATCACTCCAATGACCGTGTACGGCATGCCCTTGATGCGAAGCTGTCGCCCAAGAGGGTCGAGATCCGGGAAGAAATACTGCGCGACCTCGTCGCCAATCACGATTACCGGCGCACCAAGCTTCGCTTCCTGCTGCGTAAAGGCACGACCAACGTGCAGATCGTATTTCTTGATAGTGAAGTAATCACCGTCGACGGCGTGGGCTTCGACCTGCTTGGGTCGCGCCCACTGCGACTGGGCCTGCAGGAATTCCTGGCTCTCGACCGCGTAGTGTGATCCCTGCGGAAGAACGCTCGCCACCAGAGGAAGATCCGAATGGTAGATCCGGGGACGCCGGAGCCACGCGCGCCACTCTTCCTCCGAGCTCGCGCCGTCGCCAAACCAGGGGAAGCGACGAAGTGTGAAGGTGTTGACGCCGAGAAGCTTTGCCGCGAAGTCGTTCTCCATGTAGCTGCTCATGCCCTGCACGATGGAGATGACCGCGATCAGGAACATTACGCCGATACAAACGCCGAGGAGAGTGAAGAAGCTCTTTAGCTTCTGAACTCTGATCTGGGCGAGCGCCAGCCAAACTGCCTCGACGAACGGCACTCTCAGTCCTTTCGCGTAAGAACGGGCGGTGCGATGCCGGCGGCCTTGATGAAGGTTTCGCGTTTCTCGTCACTCGCGATCTTACCGTCGCGGAGGACGATTACTCTGCGCGCGTGGGCCGCGATGTCCGGCTCGTGGGTGACCATGATCACCGTTTGACCCTGCTCGGCGAGGCCCTCGAAGACGCGCATGATCTCCTCCGACGTCGTAGAGTCGAGGTTACCGGTCGGCTCGTCGGCAAGAAGTATTGAGGGCTGGTTGACGAGAGCACGCGCGATGGCGACGCGCTGGCGCTGACCGCCCGAGAGCTCGTTCGGCCTGTGCTGAATTCGGTCGCCGAGCTGGACTCGCTCGAGTGCTTCGATCGCGCGCTTTCTGCGCTCGTCGGCACCGACACCGGCGTAAACGAGCGGCAGCTCGACGTTATGGAGCGCCGTCGCCCGTGGCAGCAGGTTGAAGGTCTGGAACACGAACCCGATCTCCCGATTCCTGACGCGCGCGAGCTCGTCCTCATCCTTCTCGGACACGAGGGTTCCATTCAGCCAGTACTCGCCGCTGTTTGGCGTGTCGAGGCAGCCGATCAAATTCATGAGCGTCGACTTCCCCGAGCCCGACGGACCCATGATGGCGACGTATTCGTTTCTCCGGATCGCGATGTCGACACCGCGCAGGGCGTGCACGACTTCGCCACCCATGTCGTAGTCGCGTTTGAGACCGCGAGTGACGATGACCCAGTCTTTCTCGGGAGCGGCCCCGGCTTCGGACGTGATTACCTGCCGCTCGGCAGTTGTGCTGAGCGGTATTTCATCGGTGGTCTGCATTAGGCTTTGGCGGGCTCGCCGGCTTTCTTCGGCTGTTCCTTTTGTGCGCGCACGGTTGCGCCGTCCTTGAGCTCGCGAATGGCCTGGTAAGTACCTCCGACGATCTCCTCACCTTCTTTGAGACCGCTCACAACCTCGAAGTACTTCTCGCCCGCGATGCCAACTCTTACGGGCCGGAAGGTGACTTTGTTGTTGGTGCCGATCACGAAGACGCCCTCGACATCGCGTTTGCCCACCTGCTTGGACGGCGCCTTCCTCGCGAGAGTAAGCACGGTATCCGGCTTCACGCTGTCCTCCCGGACGGTCAACGCAATGATCGGAATCGACAGAACGCTGTTCCTGGTCGACGTTATGATCTTGGCCGTCGAAGAGAAATCGGGACGCGTGTCCGGCGGCGCGTTGAGAAGCTGGACCGTTACCTCGTAGTCGATCGCCTGGTCGGCGGATCCGCCGGTACCACCCGTTGCAGCGCCTTTGACCGAGCTGTTCGAGATCTGCGAGACACGCCCGACGAAGGTCGTATCGGGGAAGGCATCCATCTGCACCACGGTGGAATCGCCAACCTTGATGCGGGAGACATCGGTCTCATCCACGTTCACCTTCGTCTCGAGGACGCTCATGTCGCTGATCGTGAGCATCGTGGCGGCGTCCTTATTGAACGTGCCCTGGATTGCGGTCTCACCCTGCTCGACGCTGAGCCGCGTCACGCGACCACTCATTGGTGCGACGATCGTCGTCTTGCTCAGACTCGATGCAGCATCGCGGTACGACGCGGTAGCTTGATCGATGGCGTGGTTCGCCGCTTCGAGTTGAGCCTGATCCACTTCAACCTCGGTGCGAAGCTGCTCCACTTGCTCGTCCGCCACTAGCGTTGGATTCGCTTTTTTGAGCGCCATGAGGCGATCGAAGTTGCGTTGAGCCTGCGTAAGCGCGGGCTTGGCCTGCGCGGCCTGGGACCGCGCCGATGCAACGGCGGCTGTCGCTCTTTCGACGTTCGCTCGATACTGGGAAGGATCGATCTCGAGCAGGAACTGGCCGCGGGTGACCATGTCTCCTTCTTTCACCGCGAGGCGTACGATGCGGCCGCTGATGTCAGCGCTGATGTCGACCTTGGTATGAGGCTGCACCTGCCCGCTCGCGGTCACGGAGGCGACGAGATCTCTCCTCTCGACCTTTTCCATGCGGACTTCCGTCGCCTTGTTCCGGCCCTTCATCGCGCTCGTTACGCCGATAATCGCGACCGCAAGAACGATCACGCCGGCAACTGACCACTTGGTTCTTTTCTTCATTTGTAGATCCGATTAGCGAAGGGGATGACCGACGGCGCTCTCGAGAGCGGCGAAGGCTTTGTGGTAGTCGTAGACTGAGGTGATGCGATCGCTTTCGGCGCGTTCGTAGGTTGCGCGCGCCTCTGTCAGGTCGACGAAGGTCGTCGCGCCGATTCTGAAACGGTCCTGCACAAGCTTGAGCTCCTCCTTTGCCTTTGCGGAGTTCTGTTCCTGCAGCTCGACGGTCTTTTCGGCGGTCTGCAGGGTGAGATACGCCGCCGTGACGTCAGCCGTCAGGGCGAGCTCTCGCGCTCTCACGCTGTAGCGGGCGTCCGACCTGCTCGCCATTGCCTCCTGGAGCCTTTGCTCGCGCGCAAAGCCGTCGAAAAGCGGCAGTGAAAGGGTGGCGCTTATCGAGCGCGGCGATTTTGTGAAATTGAAGGGGAACTTGGCGTTGCTTTGTCTGATCGCCTGGGCTTCCGCGTCGGTGAATGCCATCGCGTTGCACTCCGCGAGCTGATTCGAGAGGTTGAGCGCGGCACGCACCTCCTCCGTCCGAATGCAGCTCGAGCGATCCGCCTCGAGCGACGCCTGCGCCTGCTGAACCGGGAAATCGGGATTGGTATACCCGTAGGTGTATCCACCGATACCCGTCGACAATGACAGTGTCGGAGAGTACTCACCTTTCTCGCGTCGCACACCCAGATCCGCGACGTGCTCACGCGATCGCAGAGCGACAACGCCGGGGTTCTGGTTTCGCGCCGATGCGATCAGCTGCTGAAGGTCGAAATTGAGCGGAGTTACGGCAAACTCCGTGACGAGGTTTACGCTCGCTGGTTGCGTCACACCCATCAACTGAAAGAGACGAAGCTTTTCGATCTCCACCTGGTTTCGGGCCTTGAGTGCCGCAACTTTTTGCAGACCCAGAGCGACATCGGCGCGCTGGACATCCAGCTGGGTTCCCGAGCCGACGATCTCGCGTGCCTGCGCGAGTATGAGCTCTTGCTGGGCGGCTACGACGAGGGTGTCCTGGAGGTCGGCGCTGGCCATGGCCTGGAGCGCCGCCAAATACTGCTGAGAGACGTTGCCGCGAAGGTTCTCGGACGCACCCGCGATATCTGCCTCCACGGCGGCGCGGTTCGCTCTCTCCAGACTCGGAGCAATCAAAGTTGCGCTGTTGATACGGTAGCTGAGGCCGATCTCATAGCTCGACTGGTTGACGTCAGATCGCGCGCCAAGACTGGTCCCGCTGAAGATTTGCTGGCCGCCTTGCTGCCGGAGCGCGGTGAGTGAGGCATCCGCGCTGGGGAGCAAAGCTCCATATGCGCTGCGAACGGCCGCCTGGGCGCCAACCCGGTTGTTGAGCGTCTGTTGTAGATCCGGGTTATTGCGTTGGGCAATTGCTATCGCCTGATCGATGGTCAAGGTGGTCGGCGGCGCTGAATCGCGTGGGAGAGCCTGGGCGGATGCCTGTGTGGCAGCTGCAACCAGGCCTAAGAGGAGCAAGGGTCGCATCGTTTGTAGTAGGAGTTGGTTTCTGAAGTGTACGGCCAACTATATCACAGAGTTTCACACTCGGACACACCGGATTTTGACCTTGCCCGGCTACTCTGCGGGGGATGGCGCCAGGAAAATCCGGTCGCTCACCTTGGTGAAGATTCGCTCGTAGATCCGTTGCCCCTTTTCTGCGCTCGCCAGCGACGGACGCCCGATAGATCCGGCACTTCCGATCGGAACCGTCAGCCACCCGCGCCGATAACGCCTGAGCTGCTCCCGCGACATCATGTAATCCTGGGCGAGGTCGAGATTCACGAGCGCCGGCGCCAGGAAAAGCATTATCGATGTGTCGACCTCGTCGCCGTGCATCGCCTCTCTCTGTCCGTCGAGAAGGTCGGACAGATTGACTCCGAAAATGTCTACGACCCGTACTCGCGCCGTCGTGGTGATCACGGTCGCGAGCGCCTCCTGGTGCGGGTCATGGCCATGGGCCGTAAGAAGGATGAATTCACGGACGCCAGTTGCCTCCCAGGAATCAAGAAGGTCATTGAGCATGCGATGCAGCGTTTTCTTTCTCAGCGAAGCATTGCCCGCGAATCCGCGCTCGGTGTCCACATTGACCCCGTATTCCACCGTCGGCGCCCGCAACACGCCATATTCTGCGGAAAGATCGTCTGCCATGTGCTCGACGATGATCGTGTCGCAGCCGAGTGGCAGGTGAGGTCCATGTTGCTCGCACGTGCCGACGGGTATGATCAGCCGTGGGTCGTTGCCGAGGACGGCGGTAACCTGGGCGGGATTGAGTTCCTTGACCCGCAGGGGGCCGGAAACTGGAAGGGGGGAGGGAAGGGTCATCGCGTCAGTCGGTAGCCTCACTGTAAGAAGCGGGAGCCTGCGGCGAGGCGCAATCCTGGCATTGTCCGCAATCCCGCTTTTTCTCGTCGCGATGTGGGTGAGAACTCCCGTGCTTCCGGAGTCTGGCGGCAGCGGTGGTACCAGAGAGCTCGAATCCAGATCCGCCTCCACTGCGGTAAGCGCCCTCGAACAGTCCTTGTCTCGCGAGCTCGCGAGACTCGAGGATCGTGCGAACGGCGCGCTAGACGCCCCAAGTGACATTCCGGGCGCGTTCTCCTACCTCGCAAACCGCACGACCCAAAGGGGCGCGGAATCGGTCGTGCTCTTTGATCACGGACGCCCGTTTGCGTGGACTGGGAAAAGCAGAATTGAGCCGGATTCACTCGCCCCGCCGGTAAGTGCGCGTTTCAGCGACTTCTACATCACCCTGAATGTTGCCAAAGCTCGCGGGGACCGGCGCGCAATCGCCTCGGCCGTGCTCCATGCGGATCCGCCAGCTGACAGCCTTGTGAGAGCTATCGACGCTTATCTCGCGCCTCTGGAAGGTGTTGCGTCATATGAGCTCGCGCCGCCGGATGACACCACGGGGGGCGTCGTGGTGCTCTCGTACCAGGGCAAACCCATTCTGCGAGCCCGACCTCGCCTGGCCGCTCTCGCCGAGGTGCAATTTCGACGCGCTTCGACGCTGCGCGCACGAGGAATTGCCGTCCTCGTCCTTTTGCTTTTCGCGTTCCTAATTTATACGTGGCGTGATCGCCACGCCCTGGGCCAGCGTCTTTTCGCCGTTGCCGTCGCCCTTGCAATCGCGGCGGTCGTCCCCTGGAATTCTTTTTCGAATGCGTCGCGCTTCTTCGACCCCGCTTACTACTACTCCAGGCTGGGCGGTCCGTTAACGGCGAACGCGGGAGCGCTATTCATCAGCGCGGTGCTGGTGCTCCTGGCGGTTTACGCGTTGCTTCGCGCGCGGCCCGATGCGGGATGGCCGCGCATCGCTGCCGCAGTTGGCGCCGTGGCCGTGCTCGGCATCGGGATCCCCATTGCCTCGAACATGGTGCGAGGCATCGGTCAGCCCCCGTGGGGTTCGACGCCGGGTCTATGGCTCGCGTGGGAAGTTCCCCTCTTCTTATTTCTGTTTTCCGTTCTGCTGGTTGCGTACTGGTTCGGGCGGATGGCTCTAGGGCGAGCGGGCAACGTATCGTTTCGCGCGGCGGTGATTCTCGCCACCGTTGGCGGCGCAGTTGCGTTGGCGGGACTATGGTCGACAACGTTGCGCCAACGCATGCGACTCGCCGAAGAGGACGTTACCGCACTCGGTCACGTGGACGACTACGCGGTGGTTCTGACACGACGTTTCGCGGCCACGCTGGAGCAATCGCCACTTCCGACTTCCGGCGCGTCGCTTGTCGAGGCCTACGCTTCGTCAGATCTCGCGGACGCGGAATATCCTGCGACGCTGGCGTCCTGGAACGATGCGGGCGATGAGATTGCGGAGTTCGCGGTTACCGATGCCGAGCCCGATGCCGACGCGATTTTGAGCACGGTACGTGAGGCGATCACGAAGCAGCAGACGGTCACGAGGAGCGTGCTAGGTCCGACCGGAGTACAAATCCTTTCCGCCGTAAGGCAAAACGGCGGAGTGACATCTATCCTCGTTTTCCCCCGAACGAGGTTGCTCAGCGCAAACCCGTATTCTGCGCTGCTCGGTATGGCCGCGCGATCAGGCGGCGACCCGCCATACGGAATTGGACTCACTGAGGTCTCGAATTCTGCGATTGCCGACACGACCCACGTAAGGTGGCATCGCCTTGGCAACGAGCTCCACGGCGACCAACTGATATCGACGTCTGACGGAACCCGGCGAGCTCATGTCGAGATCGACCTGCGGTCGGCCTGGGCAAGAGGCGAGCGAGGATTTCTTGTACTCCTTCTCGATCTGCTGCTGGCAGGATTCTTCTGGCTGGTCGGAGCACTGGCGGAACGTGGATTCGTTCGCTGGCTTCGCGTGCGCGCGGCACGGTGGATCTACACCTACCATGCGCGCCTTACACTCGCGCTCTTCGCTTTCTTCGTCATTCCTGCTGTCGCGTTTGCGATCTGGTCATACCAGAGACTCCGAAGCGATGACCTGCAAACAAAGGAAGTGCTGGTCGACGAAACCCTTCGCGCGGTGGTCTCGGAGAACGAGTACGCTCAACTACCGGGCGCGGCTCGCCGGTTCGATACACCGCTTTTCCTATACTCGAATGGATTTCTCGAGCGAAGCAGCGACAGCGTCCTCGAGGCACTCGCGCCGATAGGACTGGCGCTGCCGCCTGCGGTGCAGTTGCTCGTCGGCAGCGCCGGCGAGCTGACCGCGGTCTCCGAGGAAACGCTCGGTTCTGCGAGCGTGCTGTTCGGTTACACGGCGGCGGTTGCAGCCAGCCAACAGCGCTATGTCCTTGCGGCCCCAGCGCGCAGCGATGATCTCGTGCTCGACCGGCGGCGTCGCGACCTCGGCATGCTCGTCCTTTTCGCCACTGCGGTCGGCGCGCTTGCGGCGTTGTGGCTTAGCGGAATCGCTGCGCGCAGATTGGCGCGCGATCTCGAGCTTAGCAGGATCGAAGTAGCGCGTGCGGAGCGCGTCCTGGCATGGGGCGAGATGGCGCGTCAGATCGCCCACGAAATCAAGAATCCACTCACGCCGATAAGGTTGGGAGTCCAGCATCTCCGTCGCGCCCGCAGCGATCCCCGCGTCAACTTCGATGAGGTTCTAAACGATAACGTCCGACGGATACTCGCCGAAATCGATCGCCTCGATGAGATCGCACGCTCATTCAGCCGCTATGGGAGCGCGCCCGCGGACCTGGCTCCCGCTGAACCGGTGGATGTGGCCGCGGTGGTCAGAGATGTTGTCGCGCTCGAGCAGATGGGCGATCGCGTGGTGAAGTGGCAGGTCCGGGGGGCCGAGCGGCCCGCCTGGGTAATGGCTCGCAAGGACGAAATGAGAGACGTGCTGCTCAATGTTTTCGAGAATGCCCGACTTGCCGGGGCAAAGCGAGTCGAAGTTACATTGAGAGAGGAGGAGCGCCGCGTGACGATCGAAACCGCGGACGATGGTGGGGGAATTCCCTCGGCTGTGCTGCCAAGGGTGTTCGAGCCACACTTCTCTACCCGCACCACTGGCAGCGGCCTCGGGCTGGCAGTAAGCCGGCGATTGATAGAGGCGTGGGGCGGCGAGATCGCAATCACCAGCGAAGATGGAAGAGGAACACGAGTGCTCATTCTACTGGCGAGAGCCGACGCATGACTTCAGTCAACCGAGGAGTGGTTACGCCCCGAGCGACGAAGATTCTGCCAGCGCACATCGCGGACTGGCAGCTTCCGCCTGACTGGTCGTGGGGACCCGGGGGTATGGTCGGCGACTACCGACATTATCAGGAGGTAGTCGATGCGCTTGGCCGATCGCTCTCGCTTGTAACGGCGCCGAATCCGGACCACAGTGCCTGGCTCTTTGAGGAAGCAAGGCAGCTCGCGCAGCGAAGCCATCCATCCATCCCGACGACGTACCACTACTGGACTTCGTACAGGGAAGGCCGTCGCGGCCCCGGATATCTCCGCAGATGGATCACCGGCGAGACGGTACGCGCTCGTCTTGCTCGCCTTGGGCTCGCGGACATCCCGTACGTGTTTCAGATGCTACGCGGCGCATGTTCGACGCTCGCGTACCTGCACGAAACGGGAATAGCCCACGGCGGCCTGAACGGCGATGCGCTCTGGACGACTCCGACGGGTCGGTTGTGGATGCTCGAGTGGCAATGGGCGGTTCCGCGAGAAATGATTCCGCCCGACGTTCGGCCTGGGAACGGGCCCCTCGAGATCCGCTCTGCCGAGGGCACCAAAACGTTGCGCGCTGAGATGTTGCCGATGCCGCCGGAATGGGAATCGAATGAATGGCTTCCGACACCGGCGAGCGATCAGTGGCAGCTCGCTGCGATGTGCTTTACCGCCCTAACAGGAGAGACTCCTCCGGCGCGCGGAATACCTCCCCTCAAACTGGTTCGCCCGGAGACACCAGAAGCGCTCGCGGCGGCACTCGATCGTGCGCTCTCGTTGGATCCCGCCGATCGCTTTCCGTCGCTCGCCGTGCTGCTCCGCGCGGTGGAACGCGGCGACCCTGCTCGCACCGTAGTGATGGTGAGGGGAGAACCGGACAGGCAGGCGAATGCGTCTGCCGAGGCTCGAATGCGGTGGGCAGTAGGCGACGACTACGAGATCCTGTCGAAGCTCGGGAGTGGTGCGTTCGGAACGGTTTGGCGCGCGCGGGACTTGTCGCTCGAGCGTGAGGTCGCGTTAAAAGCGCTGCACCCGGCAATCGCTCGCGACGACAAGGCGGTGCGCGCGTTCTGGCGCGAAGCGAAGCTTGCCGCGCAGCTCGCGCACCCGGCAATCGTTCCGATTTACGACTGGGACTCGAGCGGAGATCTTTCGTGGTACACGATGGAGCTCGCGGAAGAGGGAAGCGTTGCCAGTCTCGTGGAGCGGTCAGGCCCGCGTCAGCTAGCCGAAATCGCGCCGCAAGTGGACCAGGTGCTCGACGGGCTCGTGGTCGCGCATGCGAACGGCATTCTGCATCGCGACCTCAAACCGGAGAACATTTTGATCGACCGGTACCACCGGTGGCGCATCACCGACTTCGGCATCGCAAACGTTCACGGCGAGGATGTGCCTGGCACCACAGGAACGCCCGCGTTCGCTGCACCCGAGCAGCTGCTCGGAGAAGCGCAGGGGCCGGCGGCGGATTTCTTCGCGCTTGCGGCGATCGTTTACTTCGTCATCACAGGCGAAGCGCCGTTTGGCGAGGACGACGCTAGACAGATTCTCGCACGTCAGCTGGGTGAAGGCGCTGACCTCGGAGTCTTTCCCACGGTGCTATGCAACTGGTTCAAGACTGCGTTCGCTCCGAACGCCGACGACCGGTTTCTGGACGGCCTGGAGATGCGTCGCGCGTGGAAATCGGCGAGTGACAAAGTACTTGCGCGGCAGCGCGGCCCGTGGTGGAGACGCATGGTTTCGTAGCGTTGCGCTTGCCTATAAAGGCATTTCAAGCCAATGCCTGCGTTTTCCGGAAACTAGCTTTGGCTGGCGTGGCACTTGCAAGCCGTTTGGCCACGACGAAAACGGTTGCCAGGAATCCCAAATCGACGGAGCGTGACGAATGTTTGTTGCGCTGTATTGCAGGCGCGTATCACTAGCGCCTCCGGAAAGACTTGTTAGTTTGCGCGATTGTGAGGAAGGTTCGCCTAGAGAGCGCTTCCATGCTCACTGGGCATGCATCCTGCCTCACGACGCAAAGCGCGACCGCGGTAACCGCTGCATTGTATCTCCACCCTTTGAGAGGAAACAATCATGTTGAGAAGAAGTTGGACCGTCTGCGCCATGACGGCCTTACTCCTCGGCGGAACGGCGGCGGCTCAGTCGCCC
>JBOHTC010000259.1:0-5602 GCA_050733495.1 Gemmatimonadaceae bacterium
CTTGCAGGGAGCTTTCATCTCGAGCGAGGACACCGAGCGACTGATGGGATGGTACGAGCTGCGCCGCGAAGAGAGAAAGGCCGCGTACGAAGCGCAGGGACTCTTCCTCGAGGAGACTCCGGGCGAGCCGGACATCATCGAGTCCATTCGTCGGAAGGAAGCGGAGGAAGCCAGTGCCGCGGACGGAGACAATCTCGACGATGCCGATCGCGACAAACTATTCCGCGAAGCGGCCGAGGTTGTCATTCAGCACCAGCAGGGGTCGACGTCGCTGCTCCAGCGTCGCCTCAAGGTGGGATACGGCCGAGCGGCGCGGATAATCGATCAGCTTCACGCGGCTGGCATCCTTGGGCCGCCAGACGGATCAAAACCTCGCGATGTTCTCGCGGGGTTGGATGATTTGGATCGCATCGCCGGACCACGGGTGTAGCGGGAGGCGGGAAGCGGGAGGCGGGAAGCGGGAGGCGGGAGGCGGGAAGCCGCGGCTGCGCCGCGCCGCGCCGGGCACGCAGTGAGTCCGTAGCCCGAAGCACTTAGTCCGCAATCCTCAATCAGTCCGCGATTAGCAGTGCAGTTAGTCCTCGTTCCTCGGTCCGCAGCAATCAGCCCCCCTCCAGCCTCCCGCTTCCCGCTCCCGCTTCCCGCTTCCCGCAGAGCCCTTGCCATTCGAGTCGACACCCGGAATCTTGCCGATGGAATTCGATAAATTCGTTCTCATTCGAAGCTGGAAACAGGAGCTCGAGTCTATGCGTCGCGTCAACGATGATTCAGAAAGATCTCGCAGCGGTTGCAGCGAGTATTCGCACATTTTGTTCGTGTTTGCTTTGACGCTACCGCTTTCGCTCTCGGCGTGCGGCGCTGCTCCGGCGTCCAGCCAATCGACCGATACCACGAGTCTTCCGACACTGGACAGTGCTGCATCCGCGAAACGGACGATCGCGTCGACGCACGACTGGCCGCAGTTCGGTTGGGACGTGGGAAAATCGAGTGCCTCCTCCGACGCGACGGGGATTACAGCGGCAAACATCTCCACGCTTCAGCGGCAGCAGGTGCAGCTCGATGGCACGGTCGACGCGTCGCCCATTTACCTGCACGGCGTCAGCATACGCGGGGGAACGCACGACGTGTTCCTCGTCACGACGACGTACGGAAAGACTTTAGCGATAGGCGCCGACAATGGGGCGATCCTCTGGCGATACACACCTCCGGGATACGATGGTTGGGCTGGATCGCGCCGCATCACCAACTCGACGCCCGCGGCTGATCCCAATCGCCAGTTCATTTACGCTGCATCTCCAGACGGTCACATTCAGAAGCTCGCTGTCGCCGACGGCCGTCCAGTCTGGAGCACCGCGATCACGAAACTGGCGGAGCGGGAAAAGATTGCATCGCCGCTCACGTACTTTCAGGGAAAGATCATCGCCGTCACTGGCGGCTACATTGGCGATGCGCCGCCGTATCAGGGCCACGTCGCGATACTTGACGCAGCGAGCGGAAGACTCCTCCACGTCTGGAATTCGCTCTGCAGCGACAGGCTCGAGCTTCTCGATCCGTCGTCGTGCGGTGAGAGCGGATCTGCGATATGGGGGCGCGCTGGCGCAGTGGTAGATGCGGCGACGGGCGACATCTTCGTCGCGACCGGGAATGCGAAATGGGATGGCCGGACGAACTGGGGCGACGCGGTGATCGCGATCGATTCGAGCGCGACGAAGATCGTCGACAACTATACGCCGACCAACAGCAATGAATTGAGCGATCGCGACGCGGACGTCGGCTCGACGTCGCCGGTGTTGTTGGGCAACGGGTACGTCGCGCAGGGAGGCAAGGATGGATCGATCAAGGTGATCGAATTCGGACGCACGCGTGGCGCGACAGCACGGCGTGGCGGCGAAGCGCAGAGTGTGTCGTCGCCGTCGGGAACCGGATTGTACAGTGCGCAAGCTGTTGCGCGCGTGGGTGGAGCGACGTGGCTCTTCGCGGCCGATGGAGGTGGCACCGCCGGGTGGATCGTAACCGCCGGCCGGCTTCAGCAGAAATGGCAAAACAAAACTGGGGGAACGAGTCCGGTACTCGCGGGCGGATTGCTGTACGTCTACGATCTTCGCGGCGGACTGCACGTTTACAATCCTGAGAGCGGACAACAGGTGGCCGAGCTCGAGAGCGGAAGCGGACACTGGAACAGCCCCATCGTTGTGGACGGAATGATCGCGCTGCCGGAGGGGAACGCCAACAAACACCAAACGTCAGGAATTCTGAACATCTGGCGGCTGCCGTAGCGCAAACTGTTCTTAACGAGGGGCGAGCGGGTGGCGTCTAGATAGCGAACCCCTTACGGAGAACAGCACATGCAAAAGTCGTTGGCGGCGATCGGCGCGGTGGCGCTGTGCGCTGCGGCAGTATCAGTTCCCGCTCTAGCGTCGTCGAGTAATTCGACGCTCGCGCCCGTCGCGTCCCTCCAGACTGCGGTCCCGGTCAGGAGCATGGAGAGGCGCGAGGCTCATCCCGACATTCGTAAAGCGATCACCGCGCTCGAGTCTGCGAAGAGAGATTTGCAGCGCGCAAATCATGATTTTGGCGGGCACCGCGTGGACGCGCTGGCTGCGTGCGACAAAGCGATCTACCAATTGCGTATCGCGCTGCAGTACGACAAGAGATAGTCGGGCGGGGAGTTCCGAAGTGGTTGTAAGCTCCTGGCCGGGCTGCTGCAAGCGTGCCAGCAGCCCGGCTTAGAGCTTTGGTGGCGTTGTCGAGGTGATTTCTAATCGTGGTGGTGGCCGGACATCGCGATCGTGTAAGGCGCGCCGGGCGTGCATTTTATTGCGGAATTCGTCGAGGTGAAGATCCCCTTCGGATTGTCCTTCCAGAGCCAGACGTGAAGGTCGTAATGCTTAAGACTCGCCGGCATAATCGGCTCGTGACCGTCCATCGGTCCGGCGAGAGTTTGTCCGAAGATCGACGGCACCGTGCCGCCGGCGGCTGCGACCGGCACGAACCACTCCGCGGCCGCAAGAACGAGTTTGTTGCCGACAGGTTCGTAGATCAGCACCTGCGGCTTGGTGGGATCGAGCGTCGGTCCGATGTTCGCCGTGTTGAGAAAGTGGACTCCCATCGCGCCCTTAGGGTACTCGATCGTTCCGTCCATCATCCCCGTCGGAAAATCCATGCACGCCAGCGTGGAAAAGTAGCCGTCCTTGATCGCGACGAATGGATCGGTGTACTTGGCGAGCGCAGCTTTTGCGGCGACTAACTCGGGCGAGAGTGGGGCTTGCGCGACTGCTGCGAGCGCCTGCGCACGTCCGGAAGAGGGTGACACCGTGAACACCGCTGCAGCAGCGAGCAGCAAACAAAGCGCGTGGTAGCGGTAAGGCGGCCTGGAGCGCATAGCGCCTCCTGAGTTTTCGGTGCACAAGGATGCCGGTGCCTGTGAAGTGCGTCAATGCCCGATCATTGTCCGGATTGAATCACCGCCCAGGTACCAAACGCCCATCCAAACGACCCAACGGCGTGACGTAATGGCAGTACATCCTCGTCCTGTCGTCACTTGTGCGGAAGGAAGGGGGCAACGATCCGGATCGGAACCGCCACCGCTCCCCAATGCAACCGCATCACCGCCTTGTCCCGGATCACCGATGGAAAATAGATCGCGAGCGACTCGACGTACGACACGGTGTCGGGGACGACGTCGACACGAAGTACCTCGAACCGAGCGCCAGGGTATGGCTTGTGAAAAACGTGCGCCGCTCGGCTGAATATGACCGTCCACGGTGAGTGCTCGCGCGGCACGACCCACAACGAGTAGTCGCCAGCCCGAAGCGGTTTGCCCTCGACGAGCACGTCGTGACTGAATCTGATCCGCGTCGCGGAATCCGCGCCCGGATGCCAGACGCTATCCCATGGAACGAGCGCGCCAAAGAGAGCGCGGCCGTGCGCGATCGGGCGCCCGTACCACACCGAGACGTTCGTGTACGCGATCATCTGCGTGACGCTCCCTCTCTCGCTGAACGGGTAGCCCTGCGATCGGGCCACGGATGGAAGCGCAGTCACCAAGAGTACCGCCGCAATGCGAAGCAGCTTCGCCGTCATACTTCCTCGCTGGTGGTCAATTTCTTCAGCGCTTAAGTTAGTGCGCCTTGATAAGGGCCACAGGAGATCGCATGACCAGACTGCGCCATCGCTCATTCGCACTGCCACTCGTCTTCCTCGCCGTCGCGTTTCACGCGAGCTCGGCGCAGTCGAAGCGGCTCATCACCGAGAGCGATCTCTTCAAGTTCGTGTGGGCCGCGGATCCGCAGATTTCGGCCAATGGATCCCAGGTCGCGTTCGTACGCGTGAACGTCAACGAGGACAAGGACCGATACGAGACGCAGATCTTCGTCGTGCCGACGGACGGCAGCGCGGTGCCGCGGCCGCTTACATCGGGGCGGAACGACAGAGCTCCGCGCTGGTCGCCCGACGGCCGCGAGCTCGCTTTCGTGCGCACGCCCGAGGCCGTGGATGGAAAGTCGAAACCCGCGCAGATCTATCTCATGTCGATGGACGGAGGCGAAGCTCGAGCACTCACGGACGCTGGAAAGGGCGCGTCGTCTCCCGTGTGGTCGCCCGACGGGAGGACGATCGCCTTCGTATCCAGCCCCGACACGGCCGCCGCCGACTCGGCGAAGAAGCAGGGCGACGCCGCAGCGAAAAAGCACGTCAGCGACGTTCACGTCATCACTCGCGCACAGTATCGCTGGAACGGCGCCGGCTACACGGATCCAAATGAGCACACGCACATCTGGACGGTCGCGGCGGCGTTCACCGCGACCGGTGCGCTCCCGACGCCGAAGCAGATCACCTTCGGCGAATTCGACGAAGGCGAGCCCGTCTGGTCTCCCGACGGATCGCGAGTGTACTTCACCTCCAACCGTCGCCTCGAACCCTACTACTCCTCCAGCGGCTCGGCTATCTACTCTGTGCCTGCGGGCGGCGGCACGATGGCGAACGTCGTGTCGATCGACGGCTACATCGGTTCGATAGCGCTTTCACCCGACGGCAGACGAATCGCATTCACCGGCGCCTACAACACCAAGCCGCTTCGCTTCTACGACGAGCCCGATCTCATGGTTATGGACCTCGCCTCCGGTTCACAGCCGCGCAATCTCACCGCGAGCTATGACTACGACGTCGAGGGCGGGCTAACCGGCGACCAGCGCCCGCCTCGTGCGGACGCCGGCGGCGGTTTGATCTGGAGCAAGGATGGCAGGAACATCGTCGTCGTCACCAGCGAAAACGGACGCGCGAACCTCGAGCGCTTCTCGGCGGTCGATGGCAAGCCGGATGCTGTGACGACCGGGGATCACGAGGTCGTCACCTACACAGCGAGCAGGGATGCGTCGAGGATCGTCACCTTGATCTCGACGCCGACAAACATCGGCGATCTCTTCGTCATCGACGCCAACGCGCCGCGCGCGGCGCCGCGACAGATCACGCACGTCAACGACGCGTTGTTCAGCACTCTGGATCTCACCACGCCCGAGGAATTCTCGTACAACAGCTTCGACGGAAAACGAATCCAGGGATGGATTCTCAAACCGCCACATTTCGAGGCGGCGAAGAAATATCC
>JBOHTC010000260.1:0-26156 GCA_050733495.1 Gemmatimonadaceae bacterium
TCGGCGAGCAGCGACGGATCCGCGCGTCCCGCGGTGAAAAGCCAGGGGCGCAGCACGCCGGTTGCTGGTGGGAGGAAAGGCGCCGACTGGCGGTGAATCGAGCGCAGCGCACTGAGTGGCCTCGGCCAGCTCGGTAAGTCGGCGGCACGATACTCCTTGCGCAGTAGTCCCAGGAGCCCGGCGATCACCGCTATCTGCAGTTGCTCGCGAGGCGTGCCGGCCTCGTCCGGCTCGACCTGGTCGAGGATTCCGACCAGGATCTTGACGAACGCCTCCGCCAGGCGCGCCGAGCGCTCTTCGGCTGGGAGCGCTTCGAGGGTCGTCTGGTTCGCTTGGATGAGCGAAGCGAGCTCTGCGGACAGGCGTTCGTCGACCAGGCGGTCGTAGAGGCCGTCAAAGACGGTTGTGCTGGTCGGCTTATTCACGCCGCGTCATGCGCCAGCCGCGGCGCTTTGACGACTTCGGTCGCCGTGACGCCACTTTCATGCTTGCGCTTGTGAGCGCTGTTGTAGCCAATACAGGATCGCTGCGCCCGTAGCGACGACGGGACAAGACATTCAAGATTCGCTCTGGTGCGACCAGGCTTGTGCATGCTCGGCCGTGAAATACAAAAGCACCCGAAAGGGCTTCGTGTCTAGTTCCACCATAGCGAGAACGCCTTCCCGCTCTACGGTTTGCGTGCCCTCTTCATTCGCGGGGAACTTTCTTATAACCTTGCGCGCCTTCAATAGTGCCGCGGTTAAACCCGCATGCGATAGCTTGTCTCCAATATGTTCGTGATGAAACCTGCAAAGAATGAGCAAATTCTTTGCGCCAATGTCGCCTTTGTTCTGTAGATGTGTAACGTGGTGAGCGTGGATGGTGTGCTGCCTGAAGGCGGGGAGGTAGATGTAGGAACGCGGGGGCGTCGCGGCAAGCACCTCGTATTCTCCGAGACAAGCCTGACAATGCCACGCATAGTGCCGCTCTTTCAGTTGCAGTTTCTGCTCTTCTTCCTCAATCGTATGTCTTGCGGAGTCGTGGGATGTTCTTTGTCTTCTTGAGCTGGAGTAATTGACTTTCTTTCCAGAGAGAGTCGTTCTGTCGCTAATGTCCCGTAGCGGATCTGGATCCGGCACTGTTGGAGTAAGTCTGCCCTCAGGAATACCATGGCCTTTCCTAGGCACTTCTGGGATGCTCGCGATTTTTTCGGTCCTGGTGGTTCCTTCAATATCCGACTCCTCATCAGGTCGGACGGGACCAAGGTTCAAGAGCATGGGTGCAAAGGGATTCTCAACGGCACGCAGTAACCCGTATGCCCAAAGCTGGCTGGCATTCTCCGTAAAAATATACGCCGCGATTGCCTCGTAGAAGGCAAGCTTCCGATCCACGCGGTTGTCGATGCAAATTAGCCGGCTTTCTTGATCTACACCACTGCGAACGGCCACCTCATACTCCCTACTCACGATCCTGAAGACGGCCTTTGGCTGTGTCGCCAGCCGTACGCCCCCTAGCTCGGCGAGATGCCTTCTCCACTCCATTCTTAGCGCCGAGATAGGGACTTCGTATTGAGGTAGTCGTTGGTTGAGCTCCTTAAGAATCTTGGGCGATTTGACGACTTCAAGAGCTTCGTTCAACACGTCATCGGTCTCTAGCTCGCCAATCACAACAATCCGTGTCGGCCGTCCTGCCGCCATCCGTAGCGACCTTACGCCGGACTCTCGGACTACATCCATGATCGAGCCGCTTACGCCGCCAACCTCTGTAACGACGAGCCGGCACGATGGGACGTCCGCCAGGAGTTGTTCCTGAACTTCCGGAAAGTCAGGGAGAAAAATCTTTGCGTTGGGCCTTGTTGCCTTGCCATGACTCGTGAGCTCGAAAGAAATGGAACGGTCCCTCAAAGGTAAGCAATTAAGTCCAGGATATTGAGACCACCACTTAGATGGACCGGCGCGATCCCGCCAATGGCGGATCGTCTGCCGCAGATGCGAAAGCTGAGTTGTCGTAGTTTGGTCACTTAGCCACTCGAAGAATTGTCGCGAGAGATCTTCTCGCACAGCCTGCCGGACAACGCCCGCCTGTATTAACAAGTCTACGGACTCTGGCACGGCTGGCGTCTTGTCGAGCGCCGTCTTCCACTTACCCCAGTAGTCGACTGCGCCCGGAAGAGTGACCTCGTTCGGCGCTAGAAGCTGACTGCGGGCTTGAATTATCGGTTCGGTTGAGAGTCTCTCTAACGATCCGCCTGACCGCTTGAACGCATCCAAGCGTTGAAAAAGTCGACTTTCATCTGGCTTCTCCTTCAGCGCCCTGAGCACGGCTATAGTGGTTGGACGAGCTTGGGCGGATAAAGCGGTATAGAGGGCCGTAAAGTCGCCAGCGATTAGGTCCTCGTCGAGAAGTCCGCACGCCTCCACTTCCGCTGTGAGAACGTGCAGTTGCCGAACATCCTGCACCGTGCCGGCGCGTGACATTGATCTGTGCCCTTCAGCAATGGCTCTTACGTCATAGCCGCTACGGCGCAAACCTTCTAGATCCTTCTCTACGGCCCTCAACGCCGGGGGTGCCGCGGTCGCGGCATCCTGGTCGACCTGCGCGGCCACTGTTTGCATACGCTTTTCGTACCACGTCCGTAGCTCTTCAAGCGTTGGATCCGAACGCAGGGCAAGCGCAGACTTTGCGCCTCGCCGCAAACCCGGGAAGGAGATAACGCTCTCTGCCGGCCCAGGCTTGATTTCCATTATCAGCGCGCGCATTGCGGCCGACGACGGCCAACAGTAGTATGCAAGTTCCGTATGATTGCCCGTTCGATCCGGCCATATCGGATATGTAGCTATTGTCGAAAGCGTCTTGGGCTTTAGGGCAACGCGCGTCTTGCGGAGCCACTCAAAAAAGCGCTGTCGAGTGGCCGCACTTGTCTTTGTAAAATCCACAGCGCCGACAAACTCGTCCAGGTTGAATTTTGCCAGCCGTAGCGGGCCTTCTTTCAGGATTCCTAACTTATTAAATTGCCGCGCAAGAATCGGCGGTTCAACCACACCAGGTATTACCGGCACCGTATTGGCTGAGCGACGGACGTGCGACCATGCGGCAACACGGCCAAAGTCCGTCGGCAGGAACCCTTTATTTCTGAGGTCCTTGATTAAACTATCGGAAAGGGCAGATCTGCGTGCCGCTTCATCAAGAGCTTTGAGCGCCGTAGCACACCGCGCAACCCAATCACGGGCTACTTGCGCATGATCTACGGAGCTATCTTCCAACAATACCGCTCTAGCTGCGTCCTCCTCGTTGAACCACTTAATGCGAGGGTTGTCCCGCCGATCGGCAAATCTCAAGAGAATGCCAATCACAGCGGCGGGAGTATCGGGATGCAACGCCGATCGCTCCGGCGAAGCGAGCAGAATCAAACCCTGTGCGATCTTGTCTCGTTGATACGTCGGACTGGCTACAACAGGAATCCAATCAGCGGTTGTAGCCTTGGGAGTCGCCAGCGTTACCCTTATTCCTTTCCGAGACCTCTGTACTCTCGCGATTGGTAAGGCCGCGGCGTTCAAGATCTCTTCGCACAGGAGGTCTTCCGCCTCGGTATCTGTAAAGCGTGTGCTCGCGATAACCCGCAGGGCTGCCGTCCCGTAGATCGGAATAAGTCGAGTCCGAAGTAATTGAGCGAACGCGGTGCGAGCCTTCTGCAGTATCCGGCTGTTTCGGGCGTCTTCACTTACTGAGTGTCTAGCGCGGCTTGAGATAAACGGTCCACAAATGTCGAATCCGTAGCCGCTGCGCTGATGTTCGATCGGATAGCCAATTGGGTATCTGAGTCCACCAGTTCCAGGCATCGGAGCATCCTTACTGTCGGCATTCCAGCTAAGCTCACCATAGATCCGCTTCCCGCGACGGAAAAGTATTGGGACCTTCCCCCGGTCGTCGTCAGCAAGGGTAAGCGGAATAGGAGCGGCGATTAGCTTCCGCACAACCCGTCCTTGCTCCCGTGGAGCGATTTGGCGGCACGTGCGACGAAAAAGCCCACTGCGCGAGCCTCTGATTGGCTCACATCTAAATCGCAGTGATTGCACTTGCTCCTGCTGAAAGTCAAAGGCTATCTCGTAATGCCACCGCTTCCCCGGCGCGGACGCGGCAATAAAGCGCGATGGTGCTTCTTCGACGGCGCGCTCATATAGCGAACGAAGTGTTTCGTGGGTAATGGGATGTAGCTCAAACCGCTCACCACTCGGCACAATTAGTGGCGCCTTTCTGTACGGAATGGTTACGCGCGTGCCAAGTTTTGGACCCAACTTTTCTGCTTCTTCCGGCCAGACAGCTGGGTAGAAGCGGCCACTGTTTTCGCCGCCGCGCACAGTAAGGTCTATGCGCTTACCCGCTGATTGCACTGTGATGGTGTCCCCTAATAGGAACGCCGCTCGTAGCCCATGGTTCTTGGCGCCAATGCCGCCGCTCTTTGCCTCAACATCTCCACCAGCGCCCAGTACGTATCGAAGCCGACGCCATCCTTTCGCGTCTACCGGACGTCCATTTCCCTCGCATATCAGCACGCTCTCACCGAACACAATCCGGGTGCCGGTGGATCCTGCATCGAGCTCGTTCTGAACTAGCTCCACTATCAGATCGGAAAGAGCAACGTCGTTTAGGAACTGCCCAACAACGGCCGGTACGTCGATATGGACTACAGGTCGCCCCGTGCGAGCCGGTAGGTCTTGCGGTTGTACTTGGTGTTCCACTGCTTTACCGAACCGCGGCGGCTAGTTCGCTACATTCGGTGCAATGCTCGAGATCGAGACTGCTCATGTTCTCTTGCGAAACTTTCATGGATTCAGATGGAATGCTTACGCTCGCAGTACGCGCCACCGCATCCAGGATTCCGGTCAGGATCTGGACGAAGACCTCCCCCAGGCGCGCCGAGCGCTCCTCGGCTGGAACCGCCAGGACGCTCGCCTGGTTCGCCTGGATGAGCGACGCGAGCTCTGCGGATAGCCGCTCGTGAACCAGCCTGTCGTACAGACCGTCAAGCACCGCTATGCTGGTGGGTTTATTCACGCCGCGTCACGCGCCGCCCGCAGCACCTTGCGACAGCACCTCGCTAACCTCGAAAGCAAACCGCGAATCTCCGTGATGAGTGGGGAGGAGCCGCTCCATTGCGCTCGTCAACCGACATGCGCTCACGACCCCTCGACCGTACTCGCCGTCCCGGCCGTAGCCCTCTACTGGATCGCGCTCGGTTTTGTTCCTAATGGCCTCGAATGGCGTTAACCACCTCAGTAATTTCGTCTGCGGAGATCAACGGAACTTGGCCATAGATTATGCCGGTATGGCCTTCTAGCTTCGCGGCCATGTGACCGCGTCCTAGCAGCCGTTCGGCCCCCTTTTCTCCTAGCGCGATCTCGGAGGTCCCTTCCGAATCAACTCGCAATATCAATCTGTTCCCGAGGTTTGAGCGCAGCTGCATCGGCATTACGTTACTGTCTGGGCGTTGCGCCGCAAACACTAAGAAGATGCCGGCGGCGCGCGCCTTAACTCCGAGACGGCTCACGATATTTGAGACGGCGTTCCGGTAATCTTCAGTCATCATCCACTCAGCGAACTCATCATGAATGACCCACAGGTACGGCAGACTCTCGGTCGGCCTAGACTTTCGATTGAGCTCGAATATATTCGCGCACCGGTTTTCCTTTAGCACTGTGTAGCGCCGGTCCATTTCCGATACCAATTCCGTGAGGCGGTCAACCGCCTCTGGCTGGTTCTCAATGATTCCTGATCTAAGATGTGGTAAGCCATCAAAAGCAAAATAATCAACGCCAAGCTTTGGATCGATCAGCAAAATTTGCGCTTGCTCGGGCGTATTCGTACAGGCAATCGAAAGGATAATGTTCTGCATCAAAACCGACTTACCACTGCCGGTTGCTCCGGCAATGAGTGTATGTGGCGCGTGGTCAGTCGGAGACACGAAGAGTGGTTGGTTGTCCTCCTCCTTAACAGCAACAAATAGTTGATGATTTCCGCCAGCTGCACCTGGCGTCCATTGCTTCCAGACATCCAAGGTATGAAGAACCTGTCTGGAAGGGCGCGCTACGTACATTGCGACTGCGCCGGGTTCGCCTCGAGCCGAGATCAGATTAAGTCCATGAGTAGTTAGAAACTCTGACCGCCGCTTCAGGGCCAGTTCAACGGTCATGTTTGCGGCGCCTTGGAACCTAATGATTGCGGCGTTCGGAGTCAGTTTCGGCTCCTGAACAATCTTCGAATTTAGCTGAAATTGCTGTAGCGCCGCGCGCATACGACCGACCGTGGTCCTTAACCACTCATCCTCCGACGTCGTTGCTTCGGGCGCGGATATTCGCCTTTGTAGAATTGCGCCGATGCCGCCATACGGCCACGCTTTACTTGTAGGCTGTGCGAAGGCGTTCGCCTCGCCGCTTGGCGCGCTTGATGCGACTTCGTCCGCCGCGCTTCGACTGCTTGCCGGCACAGACGTCGCCGCCTGGCGTGTCTTAGAGGATGTTTGCGGAGCGGCTTCCGACGTGGAGGAGGCCAGCCTCACCGGCTCTATCCTTGTATTAGGCCCTATGGGGCGAAACTCACGCTCACGAAGAACGCTTACATCGGCGACCGAGGCGCGCACTGACTCCGGTGCGACGTTTGCCGCATAAGCGTCTACCAAAGCTCTCGTTTTGGCGCGTGAGTAGATCTCTTGATAAGAGCCGGACAACTCGGCCACTTCCACGAAGTCTGTGCAGTCCGCTCCGTCGCTAGGACCGCATACGAATACATGCGAATAACCCCGCAGATATATAGGACACTTTCCCTCCCGGAGTGCCCGTCGGAATCCTATTAGATCCAATTCCTCCGCCGCGGCATACGGGATACCGGAAAGCAGCAGATCGGAAAAACGTGCAAGCCATAATTCGCGATCCAGGCGATCCGGGTGCCCAAACAACGCTTGCTCAATGCGTCGCACGGTATCGCGCAATTGTTTCTGCGACTCTTTGCGTTTCTCGGCGAGATTTGGATCCTGAATATACTTAGCTTCTGTCACCAGAACAGACAGTTGCCTTTCGCCATTTGGCAGAATTTCAGGGCTGAGGATCAGAAGGTCGGCGATTTGCTCTTCACGTTGACCCAACCATTCCGAGTAGTCATCGAGGAAGTAAAAGCCGACTTTCTTTTCGAGTCCGAGTTCCCATTTTGCCAGGTAGTGGCTGAGAACTACTCCCATGAGCTCGCTAGCGTTGCGCCCCCGCTTCGCCGCCCGTAAGACGATATCTCCTGAAATCAAATTAGCATCATCGATGAAACGTTGTGCGAGTGCGCGCACTTCCTCGTCTGGCTTCTCCGGAATCAAATCCTTTATCCGGTTGTTCAGCATGGTGTGGAGTAACCCTAGCGGGGCGGTTGAAGACACCAACAAATTTCGACCTTGGGTCACTGCCTGCTTGTATCGGATGACCTTAACCCCCTGGTTCACCAGCTGCCGGCGATCCAGTAACTCATCGAAGTTAACAACCCAATTTGCGAGGTTGTGCGTTTCTCTGAAAATCTCTCCGGTGTCGGGATCGTGGAAGTCAAGTTGGCGCGCAGGTATGTACCGTCGTTGCTTGTCCGTATCCCAATCGGGTCTAAAGTGACTCGCGATTGCTGTCATGTACGCCCACCCCTCCTCCGTCTGCGCAGGCGAACATAGATAGACAATCGACTTCTGTTCATCTTGAGCAGACGGTCGTCGACGCGACCAGCGTGACGGCACGATCTCGTCGATCGCAACAGGCGTAGCGTCCTCGCGATACCACTCGATCGATGCATGCCGTGAAATCACATCGTGCAGGAAGACCAAGTCCGCGCGCGGCCCATCCTTGGGATCGGGAACTGGCGCTTCATCAGCCATTATTCCAATGCGCAGACGCGCCATAAAATCTCGGCTCGCCTCACTCGATACGAAACCGTCTGTGTCGGCATCTCCCGACTCAAGGATGCTTTCGTACAACCTATGTAGTTTCGCTCTGTCGCGATGGCGGAGGACGACTTCACAGCGCATGTCGGTCTCGTCTTCGTGAAGCTCATTGATCTTGTTCACCACTGCCTGCGGCAAACTTGCTGCGTCACAGTTGTAGAGAACTGCTGAAAAGCTCGCCTGCTCGTGAGGGAATAGCGTTAGATATCGCTGAATCAAGTCCACGATCTGGCCAGCGGTATCCGCGGGGTGTTCGTTGGTATCCGCATCCAACGATTCGCTAATCAGCGGACACTCATGAAGGCTATAGTCCATGAACGTGTCGGTTAGCGATATCAGTTCCGGTTTGCGCTCGCGCCAACCCAACACCACTTCCGGGAAATAGGGATGATCCAGTTCATCCCGCAGTTCTTTGAAGTACAGCGTAGCGTCCCCAAACAACACATTCGGCGCTTTGATCAAGTGGCGAACGAGGCTGGCCATCCGACTTGCCTTACTTGCCATAGCTTGCAGCCGCATTGGATTCCACGGGGCTACGATCGCCGCAGGTGCAGCACCGTACACCGGCACGACGCCCAGACCAAGCAAGGGTTTTACAAGGAGTTCGCGGTTCCGGTCTCCTTTTGCCTCAAAAATCACCGCCTCCAGTAACTGGCCATACGCGACATACTGAGTTCGAATCTCCGGGCCCGCCACGCTTGCCTTAACGAACATCTGTAGTGCGGCGCGATAAGCGTTTGCGAAGTCTTTGAATAAGGTGTCCACACGCTCTGCCGTTGCAGCAGAAATGGAATTGCGTGTACGTGCCTCCTCAAGGTTCCGCTTCCAGATAACCGTGAGGTCCTGCTCCTTTCTGTAGACAGGGATTAGCGATCCACGGTCCTGGCCAAATGCCGCCGAAAGACTGCGAACATCGCGCAAGTCCAGTGGTTGCGAAATACCTTTAGGCCCTATAGTTTCACGACTGACGTGGCCGAGCATGAACGGATGCTCTGCTAGTCGATTGACCATATCGCTGTAGAGCTCGCTACAAATCGCATTTGGTTCGTAGTGCCACACTAGCTGCCGATGGTTTTCGATCGCTCCATCGTTGACAGTAAGCTCTACATAGAACTTGATCTGTAGCGCTGCGCGCGCTGTCGATTGATTTGGTTTGTATCGTCTTTCTCTCGTCCATGCGTCCTGGATTGCGTCATACTCGAATAGCGAACCCACGTCGAAGAGCGACCGCCCGAAGAGCTCTCGCAGTCCGCGGTAGCGCAGTGAGAAATATTGACCCGCTTCAACATTTAGCTTCTTCAAATCGCTCTTGGTCCGCTTATCCGCGATGATGCGGAGTTCGCGCTTGGCCCCTTCTGGTAGGTCCTGATCAAATAGGGATTCCAGACACATCGCGAGCCCGTATAGGAAATCGCCAGTCTCGATCGGCGACCCAAAAATGAACCTGTCCCATTTCGACTTTAGGCTCGCGTCGTCTTTCAGTTCTCCTCTGTGTGTGCGATAAAAGTTGATATCGTCGTCGATCGGTTCCGTGGCCCTGTGTCGGTTTTCCGCGAGAGCACGGAGGTACTCGACCTCATCACGACTTAATAAGTCTTCCTCACGGTCGTCGTAGAATTTTTGCGTCGCACGTCCAAGATTGAAGCGCTCGCGTGCTAAGCCATCAAACAGCGGCTTAACGGTTTCCCATTCAATATGCGCTAATGCTTCTGCTTCATCATTCCAGTTACTTGGGGCCGAGATGAATGCACCGATAGTGGCGTGATATTCCTCCGGAATTACGTCTCTTACATGTTGGAAGGACGCAGTAAGCTCATCAGCGGACAGCAATTGGTTGTTAGGTGTAGATTTCTTGAGATAGCAGGCTTGCCTACGCTGTACGTGCTGGAACAGCGCCTTCCACTTGCTTACGTGGCGGGCGGTTTTCTCGTTCAACGAGCGGAACATGGCTGGATTACGTGGCCATCGCAATGTCGGCAGCGCCTCGCCCAGAGCTTCTAGAAGAATCGTTCCTTGCTCTATCTCCTCTCGAGTCCGTAAGACATAGGCGGCAAACCGATCCAATGACACTGCAGCGATTTCCTGGAGCGCAGTGAGGGCTGCGTTCCACCAGCGCCGGTGCTGCTCGTTCAAAGGTAAGCCTCTTGCCGCCACGTCGACCCACAGGTCGACATGCGAGCGAAGCTGGTTTGAGTCGATGATCGTGAGATCAGCCAGTGACTGCCGTTCATCATCCCCCGGCGTGGCGATCAGCAGTGCCGCTTTCTCGCACGGCGCATTGCGATAATAAGTCGCACGTTCAGTCGTCAGGCAATGAGGCGGCAGGCCGCAATCGCGCAACCACTTCTCGGGCAACTTAATGTCGATGAGTGACTGAAGTGTTGTACTCCCAAGTATTGCCTTTGCAATTGCGACGGTCTGCTCGGCTGATAGCTGATCCAATAGATAGCGCGCAGTCGAAGAAAGATCGGCACCTTGAAGCCGTGTAGCGAAATACTCTGCGGCAACTCGTCCAATAAGCTCGTTGTTATCCATGACCTACTTTTGCGTACGGGTTCTCTACATAGGCGCATGCGTCGGATAGCCGTCTCAGCAGCCCTAAACTCCCAAGTCGATGCTCCAGCCGCAGCGCATTCGCCTGAAAGGGCTTTTTGTCCATGTCCTCCGGTGACAAAACGCCCTCCGCTTCTTTTTCTCCAAACACGAGTCCATAGCGGCGGTACAGTCTTTCTAACAGTTCATTGAATTCCATACGCTTACTAACGTTCGCAAAGACAAGACACTTCAGGAACGCGTCCGTAGGAGCGTATCGGAATCGGTTCGTGCCACGCCTCGATACCAGCCCGATTCCTCGCCCGAACGATCGATGTACTTGACCGAAGTGTCGGCGATGGCGAGAGCGTGCGTCATCCTTGAAGCGTTGCCAGATCTCAGCCGGATCAGTTACTCCGCTTTCGTCCTCCCAGCTGAATTCTCGCTTCAAGATCTCTTGACGCCTAGTCAACACTTCTTGGGGCTGTCCCGGAATGTTCCACTCACTCCTTTGTTCAACGCGCGCCATGATGGCCTCGATCGCTTCGATAGACATTGCACTATTTGCGTCGAAGCACTCCACCGATTGCTCACGCACCAATCCTTTGCGCGGTGCAACCACTTCGCAGATGATTGGGGCATGGCTATCCCGCCCCAATAAGCGCGCGCTCGTATGCAGGTGGTATAGCAACAAGCCGAACGAACCAGTCGTAACCAGATACGGCACAAGGTCGAAACCCGGTAGTTCAAGATCCAGCAGCGCGATCCAATCTTCAGCGACGAGTTCGAAGACTGGGTGTTGATCGTATGGCAGAAACGTATCTTCGCCCCGGTCCGTACCTGCGATGTCTGCGGTGGATGGCTGCAGCTGCTTCAGCAGTGCGTTCCATTTGTTCGCCGCGAAGACGCGCGCGGGGAACGCTTCAGCAAGCCGTGGGCGGGCCGACGAGCGGGCCAGCATGTGGTATAGCAATTCCCCGGAGCGCCCGAAGTTAATGTATTCACGCGAAGTCGTGTCCTGCTTGATGCTTAAGTCCTCGAAGATCGCGGCCGGTCCAAATGGAAAGACAAAGCGCGAACTCCACCGCTTGTTACTGTCTCCCTCTACTACACAGGACCTTACGGCACGGACCAACTGAGCAAAATCATGGAAAGTGTCGAAGCGGTCCCTTAAGTAAGCAAAATCGCGCTGGTGGGGCCCCAAACCGTGCGCGTTGTCACGAATCCATTCCAGCCATTTGCGCCAGGCCGTATTGCTATCGGCATTCTCTCGGTCTATGCGTAGGAGGTTCTGTTCGTTGTTGAAAAGAATATTGCGTAGGTGCAGCCTGGCGTAGGTTGCGTATGGGGACGGATACTGGGACTTCTCGAAGTCAAAAAGATGACCCTGTCGATACGCCGATTCAGCGACACATAGAAACTCCAAGAACACTAACCAAGGCGACTGCTGGTCCCATAGTCGGTGACCCCAGTACTGCTCCTCCAACCATAAGTCCTCTCGGCGGCGCGTTAGATCCGCTTGCCGTTGTGTCGGCAACGGATTCACGCCCGTACCCCAATGCGTTCTTCCTTGGCCGCTCCGGTCGCGTCCACGTCTAGCACGCGAAACACGATCTCTTCTGTATGAGGTGTGTTGCTGTCACGACGCGTCAGTTCTCGCATGAGTCGGCCTTTGAATGCCATAACATCTTCGAAGCACTCTTTGGAGAAGCTATTTGGCATCGCTCCTTCGGCCACGCGGCTCAAGTACTCGTACCGGGTCAACGTCAGTTGCAACTTGCATCCCAGCCCAGTGCCGAGCGATACATGCAATTGCGGATACCGACCGTCAAAAGTGACCTCTACTTTTTCGCCTCCATGCCGTGGCGCGACAGAAATCCGCTCATCGAGAATTCGCGACACGCGTGCCTGGGAAAGGCTGGCATTAGAGGCCAGGAACAGCTCGTGCTCGCTACTAATGAGCATCCCCGTAAAGATGCGGTTCGTTCCGCGTACGATCCGTCCCAAGACATTTCGCCGTACATTCCCACCACGCCTTAGGGCGCTCAATTGGTCTAGGTATTCACCTCCATACCTGAACACCGTCAACTCCCACAGCCTGAGTTCTTCTTTGTCCTCCTCTGGTACTTTGAAGAAGAGCGCGCGCCGCTGGCTCACCAACATATCGAGGAAACGCGTTGCGCCATCTCCGTCGTCGTCGCCACCCTCGATATAGTCCCGCCGAGCCCCGATATAGGAGCTGTCTGCTCCGTAAAACCCATCGGAGCCGATGAGGCGGTTAAATTGCTCGTACAGCTGCTCGTGAGACTCTCCGAAAATCAGGATGTTGTCGAAACGGTTCGACGTTTCGCGCCCGATCTGGAAGCGCTCTAGGAATTCGAAGATGGCCGAGTTGGCGCGCCGCCCTTCTGGAAGATTGCCGCCGAAAATGTTGTTGTAGATGCTTGCCTGCGATCGCGTACCCGCGGCGAGCACCTTAGGCATATCATCGGCCGTCATCAAGTGATCTCGTGCGCCGGGATGCCCCAAGATGCTGTTCGCCAGCAGGATAAGAAGCTGACGCACCGGAACATGCAAACCGTTCTGGTCGCACAACTCCAGTAGCGCGTGCAAGCGGCTACGCAGCAGAGGAGTGCCAAGTAATTCATAGTTGCGGCGAATTGGGCAGTTAGTTCCAAAGAGCTGATCCGCCGCAGATGCTTCTTTCCGGCAATGCTCCCAACCCTCGTGGCTCAAGAAGGCATCCAGCGCCAAATTCAGCAACTCGGAAGAGCTACCGCGCGAGAGGTTGTGCAGCCGCAAAAACGATCCTTCGGACTCGGCGCTATCGGTTACCAATAGCTCCTCGATCAGTTCCTTTGTGCGCTGTACGTCAGGATGGGGCATTAAGCGGCGGAACGTCTCAGCGAGCTGTCCGTCGTTCGCCGCAAGGAGAAATATGTGATCCGAGCCAGCTGTAAATATTGATCGGCATAGTAGCTGCATCAGCTCACGCTTCTCCGCCGGCCATTCCGCGCCTTGCACTGGCACCCAAGCGCTCAAATCCCGTAACACGTGGAGCGTGACACGCCTACCGGCGTCAACCTGGACTACGAGTTGGCAGTGCGTTTCTTGGCTGGCCCAGATTTCCGGGTCGCCGCCCAAGCGCTCCCATACCCGACCGCACAAGAACGTCTTTCCGTCGCCGGCAGTCCCCGTCAGGATCACGGAATGGCGGAATCCTGTCTCTCGATCAAAGCAAGACAGAACTGTCTTCTCGTACGGATGCTCAAACAGAACCTGCGGGATTCCTTTACGACGTGCCTGCCGTCTTAGGTTTTCGTCGTAAAGATTATCCTTGGTCGGAATGGGACCGTAGAGTCGGACGAAAGCAATCCACTGCTTGGCATTCAAACGTGACTCCCTTCCACAGCGAGCAGATCGTGCAGCCGATGCGCGGCTCGCCATCTGTCTCAAAATCCGCGAGCACGGACATCAACCCTCCGTTCTTTCGGCTTTTGCATTTTTGCTCTTGTGTTCGAACGAACTTGATCTCAATGCGCTCGCGCTGTTCTCTTCTAGTGATTGGTTCTCGTTTCAGTGAAAACGTCGCCGCCCTATGCCTGCGGCCTAGCGGCCGGAGCGGCGGCGACGGGACCGGCCGCATCTTTCGGCGGTCTTATCTCTCCAGCAAATACCCGAATGAGAATTCGCGCGCCGCTATTGTGCTTCTCCATCGCTTTGTATTCCCGCAGCAGCACCACACCGAAAGAGTCTCCGACCTGAACTTCTTTGCCTTTGACAACCAAAGGCGCGCGAAGGTTGATGAGATCGTCAAGCTTTTCGCTGATCTTCTTGTCCTGATCTCCAAGCGTGGAATCTTGCAACGCCGTGCGCAAGCGCGTGATGAAACGTTCAAGAAACACGATTGCCGCGTCGTCCGCTCCCGTAATGCGCCAGACGAGCGCGTCGACATCAGTGCATTGCATAATCAGTGTAGCCGCGTTGGCCGCGCCCTTACCGTAGACCTCTGCGCATAGAGGGAAGTACCACTGCGTCGCGACCGGCATTCCAACTCTCATCATTTCCGCCAAGTACTGTCGCTGCAGATATAGGGCATACAAGGGCCGCAGGCGAGTTACGCGCTCCCATTCGTGCTTCTCGCACGCTTCAGTAAGCTCCTTCACCGTCATGACAAGAGGCGCATCGAGATCCCATTTAGCGGAATACGTCTCGCCTTGTACTTTGAGAAATTCCGGGACCATTTCGTCTTTTAAGGTCGATACCTTTGGTCGCAACACGCCTTTCAGCAGCGTTACCGGTGTGGTACCTGAAGCGCGCGCTAAATTGCACGCAGGCGTGATAACCACAGCCGCATCAATTGTCGTGCCAGCTTCCGCCTTTCTCCGATACATGTCGCCGAGCATCACCCGATACTTGTGGGCATCGTCTTGCTCTCGTTGACGCGGAGGCTTCGGGCGAAAATCCGTGAACACGGTGCCGGAGTACACCTGAACGAGCTCGTCCCTCGGCATCAGCGACGGCGGAAACAGCGGCTCCACCGGTATCGCGTCTAGCTCGTCGGCAACTTTACTGATCTCCGGGCGTTTTTCGACGAGCGAGTTCAGATACTCGCCGTACAGCCAAAGCACGTAGTGCCCGAGCTGAACTCGCTCCTCATCGAGGCGGAATTTATCGAGGAAGGCATAGTCCGAGATATCCAAGGCCCGCAAATCCTGCGCACACTTGCCGACGCTGTCGCGGGCGGCCTGTTCCCAAGTATCCATCGCCTTGTCGATCGCGCAGGCCTGCTTGTAGGTTTTGCCCAGACCGTCTAGCGCAATCTGTACGTTTATCGCGTCCTTCAGCTCGGGCTTGTGAATAAAGGCGAAATGGCTTCCCAGCGCGTTCAGAGTGCGTCTGAACCGCTGCTGATCTTCCAGTGCAAGACGCTCGGAGGACATCAGTATCACAATCGGCCTGTCGCCGGCCGTGTACTCCTTGTAGATCGAAGCAACCTTCTTTACGCATGCCTCCACGGCGGCGGCATCCTTCGATTGCGGGTCGAGGTAGTAGTCGACGAAGAAGAGTCTCGCGTCTTTTGCATGTTGCGCCAGTCTGCCGCCCGCTTCGATGTCCGTGCTGCCGAGCGTAACGATTTCCAGCTTGAGATCGTCTTTTAGCAGCCTCTCGAGGGGCTCAACGGGCTTCCTCTTGTCGCTCAACGCCTTGCCCGCTTGTGCGAAAAGGGCTTCTAGGGCCTTCTTGGCGGGAGATTTCGCCTCGCGCGCATCCCACAATCTCTCAACGATGTCCACCTCGGCGAGAAGATCGGCCAGCCGTTCGGTGTTCACTTTAGTGTTGGCTATCTGCTCGAAATCCTGCCGCACCTGTTCGTCTTCGAGCTCCTCCCGGCAGTTCGCCACGGCTTCATCGCCAATGTCGTCGAGCGCTGGCGTCGCGTCGTACGCGTCGTCAATAATCAGCACTTTCTTGTGGCCAAGGCACGTAGCGAGCTGAGCGCCTAGATCACTCACCAGCGACTCCCTTGAACGACAACACGAACGTCTTGAGATGCCCGTTCTTCACTTTGTCTTCATCGAGCGTCAACTCTGCACCGTGATAGGCCGCAAGCTGCCTAGAAATATATAGTCCGAGTCCTTTGCCGCGCCCGCGCGGCTTGCTCGTCCAGAACGCCTCAAAAACCCGCTCCCTGTTCTTCAGCGGGATGCCGGGACCATTATCGGTCAGCCGCATCTCGAACTTCCGTGCATCGAGTGCGATCGTAATTGCTGGATGAAAATTCTTGTCGACGGTTTTCTGAATTTTCAGCCAATAGGCCGAATTGGCGAGCAGATTCTCAAGGACCTGGATGAACATTCCGATTACCGCCTTCACTCGGATCGGCATCGGTTTCGGCGAAACCTCCACCATCACGCGTATTTGATGGCGCTTGAACTGTTCGCGATGTGCTTCGAGTACGTCATTCACCAGCTGGACCACGTCGAAGGTGGTCTTCGTCTGACGACCTGAGATGGAGAGTGGGTCAAGAACCCGTAGCCTCTTCTCGAGTGTCTTGAGCTCCGCTTCCAACATCTTGAATGCCGGGGCACGCGGCGGAATGCCGGTTTCCCTCGACTCCGCCACGGCCTTCAGCGCATTCTCCGTGGCCCTCTCCAGCTCGTGGATCAATATCTCGACCATCAGCCCCAGACCGGCGAGGTGGACGTACTTCTCCAGCTCATCGTCCATCGACTCCCGCACCGCCTCCACCTTGCGCAGAAAATCCCAAAACTCCTCGATTAACTCGTCAAGACTTACGGCGATCTCTTTCGCTTCCGGATACTTTTCGGCAAGCGCGCGTACGGACCTGCGAATCGCCTTCTCCTGGTCGGCTATGCCTTCCTTCAGCTCGTCGAAGTCGTACTTCTCATGCGCCTTCATCTCCTTGTCGATCCGATTTAGGAACCCGTGGAAGCGGACTGTCAGAAGGTTGCGCAGGATCTCGACTAGCGCCTCTTTCTCGGGGCACGAACGAAGCCCTTCGCGATTCGTCTGATCGACGAGCTTAGGATTGTCCTTAGTCCCAATGGTGACCCGGCCCACGATCTGGCTTCGGTTGACCTTGAAGCCGGTTCTTTTGAAGGCTATTGGATCGAGCTGTAGCCAATCGTCCTCCGGGCCACCGTACGGGTTCACCCGGAAACCGTCGCGGTAGACCATCAAACCGCCGCCCCAGTTCGCGACGAACTCGCGCATGGCGGCAAGTTCCTTCTTATCGGTGAGGAGCTTCCGGAAGAGGCCCCGGTTGTACCAATACAGCTCGACTTCGAACGCGCCTAGGTCTCTGAGCGTCTTCGGTGTCGCGCCGGTATTGGAGGTGATGCTTGTGACATCGGTGAAGGCGATCGTGCCAGCGTCGTGCTTATGGTGCAGATCGTACTTGACCTCATAGGTGAGGCTCGGCGGAGCCTCCTTCGGTACGTGATACGTTCCCGTGAGGCGGGCATGCGCCATGTCCAGGAAGCGTCGTTCCAACGATGTCGGATAGATTCGCTCCTCGTTGAAGTACAGCCTAATCTTGTAGCGATCCCGGTCCGGCAGGAACGGATCGCTCAACTTGTTGAACTCCGTTTCCGCCAACTCCTGCAGTTTGGCTACCGACCAGTCCGAGTTCAAGTGCTCGATGCGGATCACGGTGCCCGAGACGTTCCGATCTCCCTTTTCCTCGCCGCGTGTGGGCGCGATCTCTATGGCCGTCAGATCCTTCCCCAGGTTGTTTGAGAACCACCTCCAATCGATCTCCAAGTAGTTCTGATTGCGCTCCCCGCGCATCGAGGTGGTTACCTTCAACACATCGCCGAGCCGCATGGTTGAAAGCCGCCCAACGCCTTTCTCTCCCAAAAGAACCCGATCCGACTTCTTGCGCTGTTCCAGCCGATGCTGCGTGCCGATGGTCAGATAGACGCTTTCCAGCATCTCGAGGGACATCCCCTCCCCTTCGTCCTCGACCGAAATCCAAGTCGTGTCGGAGTAGGCCTCACGAAGTTTCTCGCGAAACGCATCGATTGTCGTCGGCTGGCCAAGTATCCGCGCGAACCGAGTGCGGACGTCACCGGGACACCGAGAATCGATCTTGCTGAGTACTTCCTCGAGTAGCTCTCGAAGGGTCGTAGACTCATTGAGCCGTCCTCCCTCGACCTGATCCATCGCCATCCGGTAGTGTCGGTACGGCAACGCCAGGACCATGCGGACGACGACTCTTGGCGACCCCGCATCGAAAGCATTCTTGACAAGCTCATAAAGCGCAATGCCGTCCGAGCTGATGAGCTCAGCCCCCAACTCGAGTACCGCGCGCGCGAGGATCTTGAAGTTAGCCACGGGCCGTGACGCTCGGGCCGGCCGACCGGACGATCAGAGCGTGCAGATCAAGCAAGCCTGCTCCTCGTCCTCCGGCGGCTCCTTGTAGCCGTGGATGTCCCTAAAAACCTCGCTGAGCGGCAGGTTCTCGCGGCGCGCCGCATCGCGCTTCTTGCGCAGCTCGTGCTCGGTCTTGATCTGGATGACACGGTGCGGCTTCTCGATGTCGGTGAGCGATTCTCTGCTGCTCCATGTGAAAAAGTTGCCGGTCTTCTCATAGACGCGCTCGTACTTCTTCGCTTCCTCATACAAGTCCGGGTGAGTTTCCTTGAGGCGCACCCATTCGATCTTCTGCTGGTAGAAGCAGAAGAAGCAGCCTGAGCGCGACCGTCCCCACTTCGTGTACGGCGGCATGCCGACACCGGAGTCGAGCAGAATCTGCTCGATGTCGCGGAGTACCAGCTTCGCCTCGCGAAACGGATACATTGGGGTGATCTTCGGCTTGTGGCTGATATAACCCTCGCGCTCCTCGTCGTAGCGAAGGCCCACGTAATTCAGCACACGGTCCTCGGCGCAGAATTCCTCGAACGGCTTAAGCTTGAGCTGCTTGGTACACCAACGACGGTGGTTCGAAGGGATCATGCCGCCGTAGACCTCGTACCAATGGTCGAAGCCAAGCTCGGCGTTCAGGCGGTTGATCGGCTTGCCCAGATAGTCCTGGATTCGGTCCAGATACTCGTAGGTTTCTGGAAGCTCCTTGCGCGTATCGTTAAAGATGTATTCCATCTCCGGAACGCGGTCGCGCATGTAGATGGCCAGGGCGGCGCTGTCCTTCCCGCCTGACAAACTCAGGATATGGCGAACATGGTCATCGGTCTTTTGCATTCTTGGCCTTTTCTTTGGCGTCGGCAGAGCCCAGCAGCTCGGCAAGCGCTTCGGCGAGCGCGAGCGGGGCTTCCTGTGGATTCAGCTCGATCACGCGCCGGATCGCCTTTTTCATCTCGTCCGCCGTAACGCCCGTTTCCTTGTTCACGAGCAGCGTGTGTTCCTTGCCGGATGCCGCCGTGACGTGTATGCGGACTAGCGAGCCCGTGCCGACGTTCTTGTCGCGATGCTCGAGCATCAGGGCCGCCCAACGCTTGAGTTGGCCGGCAAATACCATCGATTCTGCACGAAACTTCCCGATCGTCTCGTCGCTCCACAGCTCCAGCGTTCGCTCGCCCAGGAGCGCGCCCATCGAGTCGATCCAAGCCTGCTCGGGCAAAGTGCGGTCGAGCGAACGGCCGAGCGCCGCCTTAAGCTTGTAGTCGCCGAGGATTTCGCGGTACGGCGCGAAATTGTTTTCCAGGTATTCGCGGAGTTGCTGCACTGTACCGCTCGTCCGGAATGCGACGTTCAGCGTTGAGAGGATCTCCCCTCGCAAAGCGCCGAGCGCACCGCCGATCTCGGTCAGCGTTCCACGTAGCGCGACTCCGAACTTCGCGAGGTCGGCTTTCGCGCCTTTGCGCTTTCTTAGGTCGCCACATCCGCATGCCTTCGGCAGTTCGATCGAAAGCAAATCCATGGGATCGCCTGCCCGCTTCAGCACGCCGCGCACCTCCTTCGCCCGCCCGGAAAGACGTGCCGTCTGCAGCGCGAACTGGGAAAGCTCCGAGTACCACCTATAGAGACATGAGACGATTGCGTGCGGGTCCTTGAGCAATCGCGGCTGACCGCCGATCGTCGCCATGGCATTGGCGTACAGCCGGAACAGGCCGTCGACCCCGCCCATCTCGGGCTGCAGATGGAGTGCGAAATTCGCGGGCGATTTCGCCAGCCGCATGAAATGGTCGTCAGTGAACTCAACTACATAGGTATTGCGCTCGAAGAGCGCAATCCGTCTGCGCTCGTTCAGGATGAATGCGACGAGAAAGAGGAGGGCCGGGCCTTCACGCAACCCGAACGGCGCCGCGCGAAGGAAGGCCAGCACCTTGTCGAAGTCAACGTTGCCTTGATCAGCCAAGAACGCGCGCAAGCCCTCCCAAACCGGCAGCCACCGGCGCTTGTCGGCACCATACCGTGGCGCGCCGAACGCGAACTCGCCGCGCTCGTGCCGGTGCATGCCGCTGTCGAAGAAAAGAGATAGGTACATCGTCCGCTCGGGCGGGTTTCCCTTCAATCCCAGGTCCTTCCCACGCTCCGCGCCCAACATCGCCGTAACCAGCCTCTGACGAGCGAGCGCAGCCGCCGAGTTGAGCTTCTGCCGGTTGATGAGCTCGTTCTGAACGATCGGTGCCGCGCTATAGATGCGGTCGCACAAGTCGGAAAGAAAACGGCTAAGCGCCATGCGCGAAGGGATGCGTACCGGCTTGGCATCGTGCAGCCAAGCGACGGTGTTCTCGTCGTCGTCGAAGGAGGCCAGTGCCGAGAGCCGCTCCTCTAGGCGGCGTTCCGCCTGATCCAGCTCCTGCGCGACCTCGCGCCGCGCGAACTCATCCACGCGCAATTCTTGGCATGTTTCATTGATCCGCTTCCAAATGCGGATGTCAGTGGCGAGCCGCAAGTCGTCCGCTTCGATCTTGCGCAACGCGATGATTCGCGTCGGGTGCCGGGCGAGTGCGCTCTCCGCAACTTCGGCGCGCGCCTTTGCGATGGATGCGCCCGGCTCGAGCAGCACCACGCAGATCTCGCCGTCATAGTCCGATATATTGGCCGACTTCAACGCCGAAAGCTGCGCGATGGAGACGTAGCGCACGCGGAAAGCCCTCAGGGTGCCAGTCGTCTGGTAGTGGCGGTGCGCGATTAGGGCACGTCCCTGGCCGATCGCCTCGAGTAGGCCGTCGAGCGTCGCTGTTGGACGCACCGCGTTCCCTGCCTCCTCGCGCAGCGTTTCCAGATCGACGCTGCTATGCTTCCAGATACAGTAGTCGCGCTGCGCCTTTCGGTAGTACAGAACCTTCCGCTCCACTAACCGCTTGAGGGCTGCGTGTACATCCTCCGCGCCCTCCGAATCGGCCAGGGCGAACGTAATGCCGGCAGCATCAGAGCGGATGAACGGCACTGGATCGAGCACGTTCAGCAATCCCACCGCCTTGACAACGTCCTGTTCGAGTGGCTCGAGCGCTGGTCCGTGGGCGAGGGTCTCTTTAAGAAGTTCCCATTTGCGAGCCCTGTCACCCTGTCGGAAAGTGATACCGTCGAGCGAAGCGAGATAGCTGTACAGCTCTGATAGCCTGTACCAGCGCCGCGCATCGAGAGTCGTGCTGTGGATGAAATGCTGCAGTCCATGGGCTTCCCCGGCGAGCAGGAAGCTAAATAACGAGCGCTGATTCTGACCGAAACGTTTCACCGCGGTTGCGAGCGCGACGAAAGTCGCCGGATGAATGGGATACAGGTTAGACGAGGCGCCGAGCAGCGCATGTGCACGCCCTGAGCGATGCTCCTCACCCTTCAGCAGTTGCGCGTAGAGTTGCTGAGACCGCGCCTCAATTCCGAGATTCTTCAGGACATCGTGCTTGTACTGCATCGCACTCGCCAGGAGGAAGCCGTATTGCTCCAACGATTCCTCGAATGGAATATCCTCGAAGCGCTGAGCGACCTTGGCCCATTCTTCCTGCACTCGTTCGCCATATCCCGCCGCGTAGTCGGCGAAGTTCTGATGCAGGAAACCGACCACGGCGAACGGCAGCTTCGAGCTTCCGGCCGCCATCTCCGCGATCCTTTGGAACAGGTGTGCGTCGGCGTGGTCCGGACGTAGCGCGGCGTGTTCAAGGAATTTGCCCATTTCGTCGACGACGAGCAGAACGCCGTCGTGCCCGCCCTGTGACGGGGAAGCTGCGTAGTCCACGAATCCTAGAAGCGCACGCAGCACGTGCTCGTCCGAGAGCGGCTGCGTGGCCGCACGAGATTCCAGCTTGCGCAGCTCGGCCAGAATCTTCGGAGGCCGCCGGGTGCTCATTGATTGCACGGCCCGCCGCAACCGGGCGACTAGAGCCGCGCCGAACGGCATGCGCGAGCCAGTGATCGGTACAGGGAGATAGCGCGGCACCCTTTGCCAAGAAACATCCGGCGCCTGCGCTTCAATCCTTTCCCGCAACTGCTTGCCGACCGCTGAGCGGCTGGCAAGATGGCAAAGGAACAGGCCAAATGCGGACTTTCCCGCACCGTAAGGGCCTGTCACGCGCCACGCCCGCTGCGTGGATTCTCGACGCAGACCGGCTGCGAGCGTTTGAGCCGCAAAGAGTACAGTCGGGGTCAGCACGTAGCCTTCCATTGCGGCGGGATCGCCAAGATCCCGCTCGATTTCGAATGACCGTACGTAACGTGTAGCGAACTCCAAGCGCTCCGCAATGACCGAAGAAGCGGTGTCGCGCTTACGGCTCAAGCGAGCCTCATGCGTTTACGTACATCGGACAGTTTGACATTGCGGGCAAGCTGAAGTCCGCGGATGAGTGACCCATCGCGGTAGCAAATTTGCTCGCCGGTTAGCTCGGCGAAGCCGTTGAGGTATCCAATCGCCGAGCCCTCATCGAGCTTGAACACTATTCCCGGACTCAGCCTGCCAAACATGATCTCCTGCAAGGAAATCGAGGCGCCTGCATCCGGCACGTTTTCCCAATGATCGATAACGGCGTTTAGGAGCACCTTCGAGGGCAGGGTCGGTTTGGGTCCGACTTTGAACTCCACCGTGGTTTCCGCGCCGTCTAGTTCAATCCGGTTGATGAGACCGAGCTCGTGCAGCGGCGAGCCGAGTGACTCCTCCAACGCGCGCAAGTCATCCGTCTTCGGCGTCGAATACGTACTGATGAGCATGTCCAAGTGTTGGCGCACCGTCGATTCGACCAGCGCCGCGCCATTGCGCCGTCCGCGGCGCTGGAGCATGTCGGCCAGCCTAGAGCGCGTGACTCGCCACTCCTGCAGATCCTGGAAGACTAGGTTCCATGCCGCAAGGTTCGCGTTGCGGACGAGCTTCCAGTGCAGCAACCAAAGGCTTCCGAGATCCTCGAGGTACGGATCGCTCCCGGATTTCGCGTCAAATAGGCTTCGTCCGAATTCCGTCGGCTGGTACCGGCGCGCCTTCTTGTCGGCGGCCTCGATGACCCCGAAGGACCGGGCCCAGAATTCGACCGACTTCACCATATTGCTGCCGACCCCTAGGCCAACGATCGCCCCATCTAGATCGGTGAACAGGCCCGGATGGGCCACGACGCCATCGTATGCCTTGCGCAGCCAGCCATAGCGGCAGACGAACGACTCGTGGCCTGAAAAGCGCTCTTCTGCCTGGACTACCATCCGTTATCCCCCTCTTGAGGCTCGCCCGGCGCGGCGCCAGAGCGCCGACTCTTTTCCGCCCCCTGAATGTACCCTTTTTCTTGTGCCCATTTGCCGCCCGAACCGGCACCGAGACATCTACCGCAGTGATATCACGCCGGCCCGGCCCAGCTCAGGGCCAACGCACCCGCCGGTATCGATGCCCAACGGTAACCACGGCCCCATTCCCGCTCAGGACAGCATAAGTCCTGAAGAGCCGATGCGCCTGCCGCGCCAGCGCCCTGTCCGCCTTCGCCAGCTGCTTCTTCGCTCTCTTGTCGAAGAACACAATCTCGATGCCGCGGTCGAGGTGTCGGACGGTGCCGAAGTCGAGCAGTTGCTCCAGGACCTCGGCACTGATCCCCCGCTGCCTCATGCGCGAGCGCGCATGCCCCGTCAGGCCGATCGCGGAGCCCATCCCGCCCCCTCACTCCCCGAGCACCCACACGAAGAAGAGCAGCGCCGCCGGCGCGAGTATGACGAGTACGTCCAGGGGAATGTGGACCGTCATCGCGCCACCCCATGCGCCGCCAAATGCACCACCCGCCCGCCCGAAGCAAGCGCCCCGCCGGCGAGGCCCTCGGCGGACAGGCGAATGTCCTCCCCCTCCCCGAGCGCCGCGAAGCGCTCCGCGCCAGCCGCCCCCACCCGCTCCAGAAACAAGCGCACCTCGGTCTCGGGCGGAGCCAGGACCTTGCCGTTCGCCGTCTCCACGGCATCGAGCGCGTAGCCGCGCACGAGCTTCGGCAGGTACCGGGCAAAGGCCGCCGGCGAGTCGAAGAGCTCGAGCCCGCTCACCCGGGCGTCGATGGCGAGCACCGCGCCGCACTGGCGCAGCTCCGGGAAGAACGCCGCGACGTACTCGCCGATCGCGCGCGAGCGCGCCGCGTAGGCGTCCGCCATGGACGAGGTGGCGGAGGCCGAGCGGCTGGAGCGCAGCTTCCCGGCGACGTCGGCCCAGATCTCGCCCTGGTCCGCATAGCGCCCGCCCGAGTCGCGCAGCGACGCCGAGACGTGCCGCATCTTCTTCGCCCGCGCTCTCGCGAAGAGCGAATCGCCGCTGGAAAATTCGCGCGAGCGCCAGGCCCAGCGCCCCTGCTCCACGCACGAGACCGGGATCACCACGCGCGCCCCGCCCGCCACCAGCACGGAGAGGTTCAACACCCGGTTCTGCTTCGCGCCGACCAGCTCGTCGCCGTCCACGAGCAGGATCTTCTCGGCCGAGGCATTCTCGAAGGCGAGCTCGGGCACGCGCCCGCCCTCGGACACCTCGGTCACGCGCGCGAGCCGGCGCTCGAGCGCCTCCTCCAGCAGCACGTACCCGGCGCGCGCGCAGGCCTCCGAGACGAGGGGGTAGAGGGCGAGGTTGCGGAACACCTGCGGCGCGCCGAGCTTGAGCGCGGAAAGCGATGCCTGGATCTCCTGCATGGCGGCCTCCCTTGGGGTTGGGAGGCCAGTGTCGAACCCGGCAGGCTCAGGGCATGAGCCTCCGGCCCCGGGCGCGGCTAGCCCTTGCCGGGCGGCACTTCGGCGAGCAGATTCTGCACTTCGGCAAGCAGGACCGGCAGATGCTCCCGGACCACGCTCCAGACGCGCTCGTGCCTCAGCATGCTGTAGCCGTGCACGAGGATGTTGCGGAAGGCGATGATCTGGCGGAAGTCGGAAATCCTCGCGGCCGTCGCATGGTCGCGCTCGTCGAGCCGGCGCAGCGCCTCGCCGATGATCTGCAGGCAGCGTTCCACGGCGAGCCGCAGCAGCTTGTCGCGCAGGTAGTCCTCCAGCGTGCGCCCGGCGACCGCCTGGAGCACCGTCTGTCCCGCCTCGCGAATGTCTTCGAGGTACTTCGCCGACTCAAGCTGCATACAGCAGGCGGCGGCTCTTGTTCACGGATTCGAGAAAGTACGGATTCGAGGAGGCCCCGGCCTCCACCAGGTCGACGGGGCGCCCGAGAACGGCCTCGAGCGCATCCTTGAGGCCGAAATACTGTTCCAGCGGCTTCACCCCTGCCGCGCTCCCGAACTCCACCAGGAAATCGAAGTCGCTCCTCGCGGCGTCGAACGCGCCCGAGGCAGCCGAGCCGAACAGCTCCAGTCTGCGCACGCCGAAGCGCTCGCACGCGTGCTCGATGTCGGCGCGCCGCGACTCGATCTGGGCCGGCAGGGCAAAGGCAACCGGGGTGCTCATGCGGTCATTGTAGCGCCGGCCCGGTGGGCCCACGCGCGGATCCAACTCTACTCATGCGTTGCGTCCGCCTCTGGAAATCCTTCCGCCTCCCGCGCCAGCGCCTCGGCGCCGATCCCTCACTCCCGAATCAACCACGTCACCACCACCGCCACGAACGGCGCGAGCACCACCAGCACATCGAGAGGTATGTGGACCGTCATCGCCCCACCCCATGCGCCGCCAAATGCACCACCCGCCCGCCCGAAGCAAGCGCCCCGCCGGCGAGGCCCTCGCCGGACAGGCGAATGTCCTCCCCCTCCCCGAGCGCCGCGAAGCGCTCCGCGCCAGCCGCCCCCACCCGCTCCAGAAACAAGCGCACCTCGGTCTCGGG
>JBOHTC010000261.1:0-1678 GCA_050733495.1 Gemmatimonadaceae bacterium
CTCGCGCTTCACGCTGCCGCAACTCTTGCATTGAATGCGTCGGACCTCGAACTCCAGGTACACGCGCCGATCGCCACAGGACAGATCGCGCGCCTTGCGTGTCCGCCGGTCGTACCATCCGGACTGAACTCGTCCACAGCAGCCGCAGCCCGTTTTTTTGAGCGCCGAACAAGCGTAACGACGCGTGCCTTCGGATCGCCAAAGACACCACGCACCGTGGGTTGCGGACGAAAGCCCGGAAACGCATACGCGTCGGAGAGCCGCCGCACTCGCTGCGATGAAGTAGCCATCGAGATATTGTCAAGAGTTGTGTTTGACGATTTGATCAGGCGGCGATTTTCTGACGGTCCTTCTTCGGCACTTCGACTCCATTTCTGAACTGAACTCCGGTGATGACCTTCGCAAGCATCTCGGCGCCACGCAATTTCTGCCACCGCTGTTCAGCGCTCTGCGCGAGTTTGAACACCGTCGACAGAATGCTTGCCCGCGAGCCGCAGCCGCGAGACTTCATTGTGCGTAGGCGGACCGTGGCGAAGGTCGATTCAATCGGGTTGGTGGTGCGCAAGTGAATCCAGTGCACGGCCGGGAAGTCGTAGAAGGCGAGCAGCGCGTCCTGGTCTTTGGCCAGGCACTCGGCGGCCTTCGGATACTTCGGTTCGTAGGTCTCGACGAACGTGGCGTATGCGCGATGCGCGTCGTCCCGGGTTTCGGCCATCCAGATCTGCTGCAGATCGGACTTCGCCTTGGGTTGCAGATGCTTGGGCAGCTTGTTGAGCACATTGGCCGTCTTGTGCACCCAGCACCGCTGCTCACGCGTCGAGCCATAAACCTGCGGCAGCGCTTTCCAGAAGCCGAGCGCACCGTCGCCTATGGCGAGCTGGGGGGCGTACTTCAGTCCGCGCCGCTTCATGTCCAGCAACACCTCTTTCCACGACTGCGCGGATTCGCGAAACCCATCGGTGAGCGCCACCAGCTCCTTCTTCCCGTCCGCCGTGGCGCCCATCACCACCAAGATGCACTGGTTGGCCTCTTCCATCCGCACGCCGAAGTGAATCCCATCAACCCACAGGTACACGTACCGCTTGTGCACCAGGCTGCGTTTCTCCCACTGCGCGTGCTCTTCCTGCCACACCGCCTTCAGGCGGCTGATGGTGCCCGCCGACAGTCCCGGGGCGTCGCGACCCAGCAACGTGGCCAAGGCTTCCGAGAAACCTCCCGTCGAGATTCCCTTCAGGTACAGCCACGGCAACAACTCTTCCATCGTCTTGGTGCGCCGCAGATACGGCGGCAGGATCGACGAGACATAGCGCAGCTCCCCGACCCGATCGCGCACCCGTGGCGCCTTCACCGGCACCGCGCCGATGCCCGTCTGCACCATACGCTCGGGCAGGTGACCGTTGCGCACCAGCCGCGCCCGACCGACCGCGTCGAACTTGTCGGCATGCGTGGCCAGAAACTCCGCCACCTCCGCTTCGATCGCCTGCGCCAGCAACGTCCGAGCTCCTTCTCGCAGTACTTCCGTCAGCGCATCCCGAACCTCGCTCGGCACCGCTGGATTCTTCAACGCAAAAACGTTATCGTGACTCACGGCGTATTCACTCCTTTGAAAGAAGGTTGATAGTCTTGGTCGACCATCAAGAATACGCCGCCCTCTCACTTTCACGTCATACACAACTTT
>JBOHTC010000262.1:0-4314 GCA_050733495.1 Gemmatimonadaceae bacterium
TGATCATGAACACCATGATCAAATGCTCCTTGGGATCCACCTTGTACTGACTCGCGTAAGCGCCTCCCCACCCGTAACTCCCGACCGACGCCAGGTTGTCGCCACCCACTTGCTCGTTGATGCTGAAGCCCAGACCAAATCCGCTCGCCGGCGCGCCGAACAAATCTCCTACTTGGTTCGTGGTCATCAAGGCTATGGTCTTCGGCGAAAGAATCCTCACTCCGTCGAGCTCGCCGCCGTTCGCGATCATCTGCAGAAATCGCGAGTAATCCCGCGCCGTCGATAGCAGACCCGCACCACCCGCGAAGCTCCGACGCGGACCTACTATATAGTTGCCCTGACCGCGCGGGCCGTCGGGCGCTCGCCGCACGCGGCCGTTAGTACCGGTACTAACGACGGACGACGATCCGGAGCTGTCGTTCATGTACACCGTCACCACGCGCTGCTTTTTGTCGCTCGGCGCGAAGAAGAAGGTGTCGTTCATTCCCAACGGCTTCGTGATGCGCGTGCGGAAGAATTGATCGAGCGGAATTCCCGACGCACGCTCCACGACGCAGCCGAGTACGTCGATGCTGTAGCCGTAAACCCATTTCTCGCCGGGCTGCGCGACGAACGGCAGCGTCGCCAGGCGCTCCATCGTGGTGCAGATGGGTTCGTCCTTGTCGGCGGTGTACCAGCCCCAGCCCGCGGCGGGGCCGAGTCCCTTCGCCGAATAAAGGGGCGCCACGATCGCATCGACTCCGTAGGAGATGCCCGACGTGTGGGTGAGGAGATCCTTGATCGTTATCTCGCGCTTCGCATTCGTAATCACGCGTCCGGTATCGGAGCGCGTCGCAACGGTGGTGTGGGCGAATTGCGGGATGAATTTGCTGACCGGATCGTCGAGCGCGATTTTGCCTTCTTCCACCAGCATCAGAATCGCGGTGCTCGTGATCGCCTTCGACTGCGACGCGATGCGGAAGATGGCGTCCGTCGTCATGCGCCGTCCCGACTCCTTGTCTGCCCATCCCACCGCTTTTTCGTAGACGGGATTTCCATCGCGCAGCACCAGCGCAACGGCGCCCGCGATCTTGTTCTCGTCGACGTAGCCTTGCAGGAATTGGTCGATGCGCGCGAGGCGAGCGGGATCGAACCCCGCGATGAGCCGAGGCGCTGGTGCGGTCGACGGGGATTGCGGCCAGGCGAGCGAAGGCGCGAATGCGAGCGCCAGAATGGTGGAGAAGCGGGTGAGTCTTCTCATTTCATCCTCCTTTGCGGCGTATTCTAGTCTCCGGGATCTCCATCGCCAGTACGCCTCGGAATTCCGGCTGCGTTCTTTCGGTACCGGTCTTGCCGAGCGTATGTTGTACGATGGGTTCGCCAATTAAACGGAGCCGACGGTGCCCGTCACAGCAAAACTTTCAAAAGCGCTCTACGACCAGCTGGGTGAGGCGGTCGTCAACGAACTCGTGGACTGGTTCAATCAAGTGGACGCGACGTACCGAGCTGACCTGAAGGATTTCAACGACGTCAACTTCGCGCGATTCGACGCCAAGCTCGATGCGATGTGGAGCGAGTTCGATACGAAGCTAGATGCGCTTCGAAGTGAGCTCGATACTAAGCTCGATACATTTCGGAGCGAGTTCGATACGAAGCTCGATACGTTGATCGCACGAATGGAAGCGCAGCTGGAGAAGCGACTGGGTGAGCAGACGCGGTTCTTCTTTCTTGCCTGGGCGATCCTACTCGCGTCGAATATCGCGCTCTGGTTCCGATAATTCGCGAGGTGACTTTGCGGATGACAAGAAAACGCCGGTCATCAGGAGCGACATCGAACTGCGGCGTCGCCGACGATGAAAGAGAAAGCGCCGACCACGACACGTCGATCGAAGCGCCGTTCGGTGGCGAGGAAGACGCGCGACATACCGTCGCCACCCAATTCGCGTTCGAGCGTGTACGCAGATCCCAATGACGATTGGAGCTGATCGCGTAGTTCGGATGGCACTGCGATCTGAAGCGCTGGGCGAAAGGGAAATTGGGTGCTGGAGCGACTCTATGTCACCGAGACGCGCGGTCGCTCGCTAAGCTACGCCTCGGGGTGGCGCCGCGGCTCGCGATGCTTCTCGAACCTATCGGCCACAGGCAGCGCGTGAAGTCGCCGTCATTTCGGCGGCGAATTGACCCAGGCCCGTCAGCACGTGCTCACCGAGCTCGAAATCAAGACCGGCTACCGTTCCCCGAACTTCGCGCGCGCTGACGAGCGCGATGAAGTCGCAGATGGGAATCGACGCCGAGGCCGTGCGCTCGATGTGGGTTTGAGTCGAGGGCACGTTGACGTTGGCGCGCTGGTACTGTGAATTCGTATTGGGCGTTTGCATCACGTGCGGCGGCTCGTCCGACAAGACTTCGGTCCGCACCGCAATTGTCAGCGGGTAGCGACGAGCCGTCTCACCGACTCGAATCTCGAGCAGCGGTGCCGGGCCCAACGACAACCGCTCGGCCGCCGCATCGGGAATGTACTCGTCGGAGATAAGTGTCAGTCGAACCGCGTCGGGAGACGCGCTGTTCTGCCGTGCGTCGAAGTCGTAGGCTGCAATCAGGCTGTGCACCGGGGAAGAGTTGGCGAAAACTCTCTTCACGAAGCTGCCCGACCTAAGCGACGTCTTGTAGCGTGCGGTACTCCGGTTGAGGGCTGCGTCGAATCCGTAAGTAATCTCGCCCGAAAAGCTGGTCGCGGTGGAAGACGCGACGCGCGTTGCGGTGAGTGTGTCCTGGACAGATGCGACAGCCGTGCTACTCACGATCGCGAGCATCGCAGCTAGACGGACGCAGCTTAGCGACGCGCGCATGGCCGGACGGGTGATCGAGACCATGGAGCGCTCCTTCTTGGCCATCATCGATAGGCCCGACGTCGCCTTATGTCAATAACGATTATCGCCTTGCTTGCCGCCGTGCGTGCGGATTACGAGCTCACGAACGCGTGGCCTTTTGGTCAAGCGATAGTCACGGTGTCGGCCACCATGGTCCGCGAAATGGCGGAGTTTATTACTGCTCGCGCACCCGCTGGCGAGAAGACGGCGGAGTGGAAATACCAGGTCGCAACTGCAACTGAACGGATGCAAAGTGCGAGAAACCGCGGTGTGAGTGACGAGTCACTGCCGACAACTCAAACCGCATCGAGTAGCACTCGAAGTTTGCCGAGTACTTCTTCGGTCGTCGTAGCGGGGAGCTTGCAGATGCGCGATGCCCGCCGCGCTTTCCAGTCCAAATTTCTTACCTGGTCCGACAGTATCGCCCCTGCGATCGGCAAACCGCTCGGCAGAACCACTTCGAACGGATACCCCTTTACCTGAGTGGTCACTGGGCAGAGGACCGCGAGTCCAGTGGGCCCGTTGTATTGCTTTGGCGAGAGGACCACGGCCGGTCGGCGGCCGGACTGTTCGTGTCCGGCTTGGGGATCAAAGGTGAGCCAGACGGCGTCCCCACGATCGGGTACGTACCGCGCGCGGCTGGCGCGGGCAGGCTTCACCAGGCTTCGTGGCCCGTCTTACCGCCCCAGCGTACCTCGCGGTGCACATTGGTCGGCGTGATCTTGTGCAAAAGGTCAGCGAGGCGCCACTCCTTCCGCGCCGGGCTGACGACGATGCGGTCTCCGTCGAGCTCGATTTCAACCTGAGTGTTCTCGCTGAGCTCCGTTTCGAGTGCAAACGGTTTGGGAATCCTGATCGCCAGACTGTTGCCCCACCGCTGAACCGTCGTAATCATATCGCCCCCGTGTCTACAATATATATACGCACGAGCCGCCACGGAGCAACACCGGAAACTCGCCGCGTGTTGGCGCATTATTGCCCCGAGATGGGCGCAAGCTAAATGCAACTGAACGGGGGCGAGGTCCGGGCAACTCAAATGCAACTGAACGGGTGCGAGGTGTGAGCAAGTCAAGTGCAACTGAACGGGTGCCAGGTGTGAGCAAGACTGTGGTCAGATGCGGGGTCACTACCTAGGGACCGTTCTCTTCTCCTTAGGGCACGTTGCCACGCCGACCCGTCGCCACCGCAGTTACCCGTCACTCACACCGTCGTTGCTCACACCTCGCACCCGTTCTGGTGCAGTTAAGAACCTTAGGCTACCGGGATGCGAATCACGGCGCTCCTACGTGCACCTGAGTCGCCGCATCAGTGAGCGCCTGGGCAAATTCATCGGGATCGGTCCAGTTTCCGTCGTACCGCACGCCATTGATGAAAAAAGTCGGAGTGCCGTTGACTCCGCTCCTGATTCCGCTGCGGAAATCGGCGCGAATCCTTTTTGCGTACGTCGCCGCCGCAAGCTCGCGCG
>JBOHTC010000263.1:0-3313 GCA_050733495.1 Gemmatimonadaceae bacterium
AGACCGAGGGGCTCGCCGCGGGCGGGCGCTCCAGGCGCTTCGTAAATATCGAGGCTTCGGCCCGCCGAAAGCTGCGCATGATGCACGCTGCAACGCGCCTGGACGATCTCAAGGCGGTCCCCGGTAACCGGCTTGAGCCCTTAAGCGGAGATCGCAAAGGAGAGTTCAGCGTTCGAATTAATGATCAATGGAGAATCTGTTTTGCCTGGAAAGATGGCGACGCTTACGCTGTTGAAATCGTGGAACATCACTAAAGGAAATTGCCGGTCATGAGTAAACCAACCCGTAACAAACTGCCTCCGGTGCACCCAGGGGAAATTTTGATGGAAGAGTTCATGATGCCACTGGGGCTGAGTATCAATCGAGTGGGCCGAGCCTCAGTGGTCACCCCAAAAGCGGCCATACGTGGTCACCTCAAAACCGGCCAAAGAGAAAACGCATTTAGGACATGAAATTGTTCTACACCAAGACCGCCAGTTTCGGCAAGATGTGTTGACAGTTTCGTTCTAACCAGCAGCCTCGCGCCCCGACCAACGGGAGGGAGTTGGATGCCTTTGGGTTTGCCTTCATAGGAAGGTTTTGACTTTCGTTGGGGGTCGCAGGGGCGCAGCCCCCGTTCAGCCCGGAGGAAGCGGAAATCATGGAATAGCTCCAGCCGTGGAAGCAGCAGTTTTAGTGCGCCAACTGCGTGGACCGCATTTCAGGACATGGCCGTGATGAAGAAGTCGGTCGAGCATCGCGCCGACAGCGGCGGTATCGCCCAACAGCTTCCCCCAGTCTTCCACTGGCCGGTTCGACGTTAACAATGTGCTGGCGCGCTCGTAACGGCGCATGATGATCTCCAGCAGATCTTCGGCGGCGGTGAGCGGCAGCTTGCGCATTCCGAAATCGTCGATGATGAGCAGGGGCACGGTGGCCAGAGATTCGACATACTGGCGGCGTTTGCCCACCACCACCGCTTCGGCCAGATCATCCAGCAGCACGTGTGTCTCGCGGTAGAGCACGCGGTAGCCCTGCAGAATGGCGCATTGGCCGATGGCTTGAGCCAAGTGGCTTTTCCCCGTTCCGCCAGCGCCGAGAAAAAGCGCGTCGTCGCGGTTGCCGATGAAGCCGCATGTAGCCAGATCGAAGACCAGGCTGCGGTTCATTTTCGGGTTGAAGGTGAAGTCGAAGTTGTCGAGCGTCTTGTGCGCATCGCGAAAGTCCGCCTGCTTGCGCCGGCGTTCCAACAATCGATCACTCCGACGGGTGAGTTCATCCGACACCAGGCAGGAGATCAGATCGATCGGCGCCATCGGTTCGGCTTGAGCTTGGCGCAGACGGGTCTCCAGCACGGCGGCAATGCCGCCGAGCCGGAGTTGCCGCAAGGCCCGTTCCAGTTCAGGGATATTCATTCGGTAGTCTCCTTGGTTCGTTCCTGGATCAGGTCACGATAAAGCGTAAGCTGGCGGATCAACGGGTCAACCTGCCGCAAGCTTACCGGTGGTTGTGCGTTCCGCTCCAGGTAGCGGCGCACAAACTGATAGTTGTAGACTTCCATTTCCAACGCCATGGCGCAGGCCTCCTCGACCCTCGCCACGCCATACTTTTTGAGAAACGACAACACGCCTTGAATGCGGCGCACCGCCGGTGGGCCTTGTTGCTCGTGCATCTGTTTGCAGAAGGCGCCGATCTGTTGGCCGGCCTTTCCGGCTCTCGCCAGCAGTTCGAGGGTGCCCAAGGGAGTTCGCTTGGGCAGATCCTCATCGTGGATCCGATGACGGCCGCGCTCTTGACGAAGATGCTCGCGGAGCAGTTCGCCGGTTTTGGGATCGAGGAGGCGAACTTGCTGCGCGCTCCATTGCACCTGCACCTGGCGTCCGATCCATCGTGGCGGCGCACTGTAGTAACTGGCTTCGACCTCGACGCAGCCATCCAGGTGTACGGTACGCTCGCCATACTGGTAATAACGGAAAGGCTCCAACGGCAACGGCAGCAGTGAAGGCTTTTCTTCGGCGAACATCGCGGCCACCTGGCGTTTGGTGGTGCCGTGAATCCGCGTGTCGGCCCAACGCTGTTCCCAATGATCGAGATAAGACTGAGCTTGCTCCAAGGTCTCGAAGCGTTGCCCTTTCAGTGGTGTCTTCTTGGCATGGCCGACTCCAGATTCGACCTTGCCCTTTCGATCGGGATCTCCCACGCGGCACGGCAGTGCGATTGCACCATAGTGCGCCAACACATCGCGATAGAGCGGATTCAACGACGGATCGTAGATGTCCGGCTTGAGCACGCCTTCGCGCAAGTTGTCGAGCACGACCACCCGCACCGCACCACCCAATCGGCGGAAAGCTTTCTCGTGCAGTTCAGCCCAGATCTGACTGCTGGATTGGAAGGTGAGCAGCCGGACCGACTTGCGGCTGTTGCCCAGCGTCATCACGAACAGGCGAACCCGCCGGTACTTGCCCGATACGGGATCACGCACCATCGGACCGTCGCCATAGTCCACTTGCCCTTCTTCACCAGGCGCGGTGACAATGACCGCACGCGGCTCCGGCGATTGGATTCCGCGCAGCTTTCGGACGTAGCGTTTGACGCTCTCGTATGCGCCGGTGAAAGCACTCTGATCGATCAAATCCTGCCAGATCCCCATGGCATTGCGTCCGCGGGAGATGCCGAGTTGGATCAGTTCGTGGAAGGGTTCACAAGCACTCGCGGAAGGGCTCCGGGTGGGCCCCGGCTCAACCACTGCCGGCCCGGTTTCGGCGCCGAAGTCGGTGGTCACCTCTATGGCCGGTTTTGAGAACGCGGAGTTGTTGTCGTCGCTGGTAGATGCGTTCGCGGACGCCGGACCGGCCGTCGTCGAAGCTGATGCGGCTGGCGGACCATGACCCCATCGCCCCGACGGCCGAACGGAAATTCCGGCCGCTTTCAGATACGCCGCCGCCGTCTCGCGGCGAACGCCAGTCTCATTTTCAATGCGCCGTAAGGTCCAGCCGAGCTGGCCCAAGGCGATCACTTGTTTCTTCTTTTCTTCGCTCAAGACATTGCTCACGTTCACGGAGCGTAAACTCCGTCTGAATCAATGTCCCGAATGCGTTCTCCTTTGGCCGGTTTTGAAGTGACCACCTATGGCCGGTTTTGGGTGACCGCCGAGGACTGCTCGATGATCTCGGGAATGCGCTCCGGATTGTAGTTCGGATGCTGGATAACGCCGTAGTGGAACTTCTGCTTGACCACCAGCCCACCGAACGAGTTTTTCTGAAGGTAAAAGAATCGGCCGGCCCGCTGTATGTCGGTCAGGGTGGTCGGATCGGTCTTCACGTGAAGCTCATGC
>JBOHTC010000264.1:0-1386 GCA_050733495.1 Gemmatimonadaceae bacterium
CATTGAGGCATCCGCGTGGAGACTCGCCTCCCGGCACGCGCGCGAACAGGAGGCCCTTTCATGGTGACCAGTCTGGAATCTCCGATCGTCAGCTGGTTCGGCCCGCCCATCATGTCCTCCACGGAATCCACCCGGCGCGCGCGCGCGTTGTGGTCCGTTTCCTGGACCTTCTTCGGATTGCTCGCGCTGACACTGATCCTCGGGAGTTTTGTCACGCCGTCGACCGTTGTGAGACGCGCGGTGTCCATTGGCGCAGTGGGTGTGCTCGTGCTCCTTCTCCACGCTCTCAACCGCAGAGGAAGGACAGCCCTGGCGAGCTGGATCCTGGTGCTCGGCCTGACACTCATTCTCACTCAACGCGCGTGGAACACGGGAGGAGTGCACGCTCCCGTTGCGTTGTTCTACATCCTGTTCGTGCTGATGGGCGCCGGCCTGCTCGGTGTCATGGGAAGCATCGTCGTCGCATTGGCCTGTATTTCGAGTGCGACGTTCCTCGTCGGTGCCGAGATCGCAGGCTGGATCACTCCGTATCGAGTCGTGGTCTCACCCGCGGAAGCGTACATCGCCGTGGTGTTGGCTCTTTCAGTCACGCTGCTCTGTCTGACACTGCTGCTGCGCCAGGCGGAAGATCTCGCGCGAGATGATATGGTGAACATGTTCGTTCACGACATGCGCTCACCACTCACGGTGATAATGGCGAATCTCACCATGCTCCGTGAAGACGTGGGGGACCAACCTGAATTCGCGGAACATGCCGATGCGGCCCTGGTGGAGACGATGCGCGTCAACAGGATGGCGAATAATCTGCTAGACATCAGCCGGCTCGAGGCAGCGCGGCTCCCGCTGCAGCGCACGTCGACGGATGTCGCCCAGGTAGCGCGAAACGTGACCCGCGCTTTGGCTGCGCTCGATCCCACACGTCAAATTGAAGTGCGCGCCCGCATGCCCGTGGTATGTGAGTGCGACGCGGATCTGGTGCGACGCATCATCGAGAATCTCGTGAGCAATGCGATAAAGCACACTGCCCGTGGTGGGCACATCCTCGTCGAGGTGTCGTCGGAGCCGGCGTGTGTGCACATCGCAGTACAGGATGACGGCGAGGGGATCCCGAAGCAGTCACGGGATCGGATCTTCGAACGGTACTACGCAATAGCGATTAACACGTCTGCAGGGACTCACTCCGTCGGGCTTGGCCTTGCGTTCTGCAGGCTTGCGGCTGATGCGCATGGCGGCAAGATCTGGGTGGAAGACGTAGAGCCACGAGGTAGTCGCTTCGTCGTCGAGCTGCCATCGCAATAAGTAGCGCTACTTCACGATCGTGGCCGACTTGATGTAGTCGAGTTTGGGAAACGCGCGTTGCAGATACTCGTTCCCCTCTTGCGCGAT
>JBOHTC010000265.1:0-1649 GCA_050733495.1 Gemmatimonadaceae bacterium
TCCCGCCCACCGCCTCCCGCCCACCGCCTCCCGCCCACCGCCCCCCGCTTCCCGCCCCCCGGCCTCCCGCCCACCGCATCCCGCCTCCCGCCCACCGCTCCTCCCCGCTTATCGAAAGTGAAACAACTCCTGATGGAAATCGCTGACCGGTAGTCCGGCGCTGCGGAATCCGCGCTGCAGTGCTTTGCCAAAATCGACCGGGCCGCAAAACCAGACGTCGGCCGACCTCCACTCCGGCACCGCGCTGAGTATCCGCTCCGAATCCAATGGGCCTTGTTCGGCGCGTACCCACACGTGCAGTCGCACACCCGCGCGGGCCGCGAGCTTCGCCAAACCTTCGTGGTACCGCACGTCGGGTTCAGCAGTCGCGTGAAACAGGTCTACGATCCTGCCGTCCGACTGCGTTGCGAGATGCTGCATGCGCGAGACGAACGGTGTGATACCGATTCCGGCGCTGATCCAGACCTGCCGTCGATGTGGTCCGTTGAAGTTGAATTCGCCGTACGGACCTTCGATTGTCACGAGCGATCCCACGTTCAGTTTTGAAGTCAGCGCCCGCGTGAAGTCGCCGAGTCCTTTGATCACGAACGAGAGGACTCCGTCATCCTGCCAGCTCGAGGAGATCGTGAAAGGATGCGGCTCCTCGCCTTCGTTGAAGCGCACGAACGCGAACTGCCCGGCGTTGTGTCCTGGCCAGCGATCCTTGAGACAGACCTTGACCGCGACGATTCGTCCGTCCTGATGCTGTGTGACGGACTCGATTGCGCCGACTGCCTGACGTGTGCGGCCCACCCGCTTGAACAGGATATAAATCGCCGCCACGCTTCCCGCCGCCATGAGCGCAGCGATGGCGTAAGCAATCGCGTACGTCCAATACGCGGCCTTGAGCAGCACGATCGCGTGGAAGACGAGACCGAGATAGACGATGGCGAGGAGCCGGTGTGTCTGCAGGAATCGTCGATACGGAATCCACTTCACCAGGGCGAGCACGATGAGGATCACCGCGGCGTAGAAGGCCACGTTTCCGGTTCCAATCGCGGCACCTTGAACATTTCGGAACAATGCTGGTCCCAACAGCGACCGAGTCTCGCCCGGTGCGCGAAGCGGCTCGGTCTTGGTACCGAGCGATACGAGCCACGACGGCTGCAGCACCCACAGCCAGTGGAAGACGATCATCACGAGGGCGGCGACGCCGAGCCACTTGTGCAGACGGTAGCTCTTGTCGAGGCCGCCGATGTACGGCTCCGTCGCGGTCGACCGGAGCGCGAGCAGGAGCGATGCGGCCAGGACGCCCATCGCGATGATGCCACTGTAGTTGAGGAGCGAGAGTCGTGTCTGGTTGAACGAGTATCTCGTCAACCAGACGCGATCCGCGTCGAGCCAGAGGACTGTCAGCCCAACGCATAGGACGGCAAAAATGACTTTGATGCGCGTCACGTCATCTGCCTCGCATAATCAGCGTAATGTAGTGAAGCAGAGGTCGCTCGGAGGATCGAGGGGCGAGGACCAACTGCATTGCTGAACGCGGACTGATTGCGGAGTGCGGACTAACTGCTATTCCGAACTGCTGACTGATTGCGGATTGGGGAACTAACTGCGAGATGCGAACTAGAAGCTGCGAACTGCGGATTACGGAACGAGCAACAACA
>JBOHTC010000266.1:0-1447 GCA_050733495.1 Gemmatimonadaceae bacterium
GCGCTTTGGCGGGAATGCAGCCCCAGAGGACGCACGTGCCGCCAAGTCCTTCTTTTTCGACGACGGCGACTGACATTCCCAGTTGGGCGCAGCGGATCGCGCCGACGTAGCCGGCGGGGCCGCCGCCTATAAAAATCACATCGTAACTTGCCATTTTTTTCGTGGATTAAAGTACCCGATAAATCTAGCAGTCGGCTGAGGGCCGAGGGCACTCTGACCGAGGGGCCGAGGACCAAGTGCATCTATTATCAATGCCGTTAGTCCTGGGCCCTCGGGCCGCAGTCAGATGATGAGCGAAAGCGGATTCTCGATGTACCGCCGCACCGTCTGGAGGAACTTCGCGCCGGTCGCGCCATCGATAACGCGATGGTCGCAGCTCATCGTGACGCGCAGGCGCTGACGCACCTCGAGCTGTCCGTCGATCATCGCGGGCTTCTCTTCGACGCCGCCGATCGCCAGGATCCCTGCTTCGGGAGGATTGATGATCGCGGTGAACTGGTCGATGCCGAACATCCCGAGGTTTGAGACAGAGAACGTCGAGCCGGTGTATTCCTCGGGCAGAAGCTTCCGCTCGCGCGCACGCCCCGCGAGATCCCGCGCCTTCGCGGAAATCTCCCACAGCGACATTCGATCCGCGTCGAAAAGAACCGGAGTGATCAGGCCGTCCTCGACTGCGACCGCCATCGCGACGTGGATGCGATTGAAGTGACGGATCTTGTCGTTGAGCCAATGCGCGTTCACTTCAGGGTGCTCGGCAAGCGCCAGCGCGACGGCCTTGATGACTATGTCGTTGAAGGATGCCTTGTACTCGTCTCCCATCTCAGCGAGCTGGGTGCGCATCTCCGCGGCGCGGGTTGCGTCGAGCTCGGCGGTGAGGAAGAAAGTCGGGACCGGTCCATTCGATTCCGAGAGACGACGCGCGATGGTCTTCCGAATCTGGGTGAGCGGCACATCCTTGAAATCTCCCTCGGTCGCGAGACGTTGCGCCGCAGCAGAACGTCCGGCACTACCCGTCACTTTGGCGTTTTCGATATCGCGCTTGACGATCCGACCGCCTGGACCGGAGCCCTGAATGCCGCCGAGGTGAATGCCTCTCTCAGTGGCGAGTCTGCGCGCGAGCGGTGAGGTGCGTTGGCGACCGTCGGCCGCGCGAGCGCCGGGTTTTGCGCCGTTGCCCTTCGCGGGAAGCGGGACGCGGGAAGCGGGAGGCGGTGGAGGCGAAGCGGGACGCGATGGTGAGCCCGGTACAGGACTTTTTGGCGCGGACTCTTTGGTCTCGGCGACGGCCTGATTTGCAGAGCCTGTTGCCGCGGCGCTGCCACCGCCTTGGGACGCCTGGGCTGATTGCGATGCTCCGGCGGGGGCGGCCGAGCCGACTATCGAATCGATGTTTTCGTCGGGCGATGCGATGACGGCGAGAAGCGTTCCGACCGGGGAGGCATCACCC
>JBOHTC010000267.1:0-2123 GCA_050733495.1 Gemmatimonadaceae bacterium
TCGGTCGACCCACTATTCTGGAGCTTATCAATGTCACGACTTCGTCTGCGGCATTCTGCAACGATGCTTGTTGCTTTGATGGCCATATGCGGTATTTGCGGGGCGTATGCGGGGCGGCATCTCTTTAGCTCAAAAAAACCAATTGGGCCTATAATTCATTATGCGAATACCGTCGAGATTGGTGATCGTGAACGGGGAGAGCAGGTAAATGCGGACTTTAGAATATCGAACGACGGGGATTCGGATCTTGTATTGGACCAGATTTCGACGAACTGCGTATGCATGGGTGTCGAGCGCAAGTCTGCGGATGGTTCCTACGTACGCGTCAGGTCCGGTTCTATCCCACCTGGCAGTCGCGCCAATTTGGTACTCCGCTTCAGGGTTGCCGGCCCTGCCGGAGGCCCCGTTAAGGCCGTTGTTAAGTTTCTCACGAATGACCAGAACAAACCACAAGGGCACATAGAGTTTGGTGATTAGCAACTTTCTAGGCCAGCCCATAGGCTGGCATGATGACTCTGAGCGACTACGAGCGGCATCTGATCGGGCAGTTGTGTTGGGTGTGCCACGCGGCTACCCAACCCTGCCATCGCCGGCAGCGACGCTGTCCGAGTTGCCGGCGAAAGTGGAGCTACGAGCGGCGGCGTGTGCGGTGGGAGTTGCTGAAAGCCTTCGCGCTCACCGCCACGGCCCACCACGCCACGCGAACCGTTCGCTGCTCGTACCCCACCGCCTACCGGGCGTTTACCGATTGCCGCCGTGTCCTGGCCCGATTGGCCGACGCGGAGAAGCGGCAGCTGCTCGGCGAGTTGGAACTCGACGAATCCTACTTCGGTGGGAAGCGAAAGGGGCAGCGGGGGCGTGGATCGGCCGGAAAAGTCGCCGTATTCGGTATCCTGGAGCGCGCGGGGCGCGTGTTCCCGGTCGTCGTGCCCGACTGTAAGAAAGAGACCTTGATGGCCAAAATCCGGGCCACCACGGTGAAGGGATCGGTCTTTTACACCGATGAGTTCACCAGCTACAACGATGTCAAAAGCCACGGGAGGCACCGGCCGATCAACCACCAGGAGGCCTTCGGCATCGGGCGGGTTCATATCAACGGCATCGAGGGGTTTTGGAGTTTTGCCAAGCGGCTGTATCGCCAAGTGCATGGGGTGGATCGAGACCACTTCCCGCTCTACCTCGCGGAGTATGCATTCCGCTATAATCATCGGGACGAACACCTACCCAGTATTCTGTTCGAGGCCATGATTCAACCCCGGCTCCAAGAGGATGAGCTGGCCTAGAAAGTTGCTAATCACCAAACTTTGACACCATCCCGTTGCCGAAACTGCCGTGTCCTACTGGCCCGGCCCGCCACAGGTCGGCCGAACATCTACTGCTCGACGCGCTGCCGTGTGGCCGCCCACCGCCGCCGTCAAAAGCGTTCCGTCCACTTCCGCAGCGACAGTTGCGAGTGGGCCACCCCGCAGGATCTCTTCGACGCGCTCAGCGAACGGTTCGGCGGGTTCACGCTGGATCCTTGCGCCACGGCCGAGAACGCCAAGTGCGCCGCGTACTTCACCCGGGCGCAAGACGGTCTGGCGCAGATCTGGACGGGCCGGGTGTGGTGCAACCCGCCCTACGGCCGCGCCATCGGCCACTGGCTCCGCAAGGGTTGGGAGTCCGTGCAGGACGGCACGGCCGAGTTGGTCGTCTGCCTGGTGCCGTCGAGGACGGATGCGTCCTGGTGGCACGAGCACGCGGCCAAGGGCGAAGTCGAGTTCCTGCGCGGCCGGCTCCGCTTCGGCGGCGCCGAGAACGGGGCGCCGTTCGGGTCGGCATTGGTGGTGTTTCGTAACGCCCCGGACCGTTACGAAACGGCGTCGTATTGAGTGCGAGTCCCGCGGCTGAGCGTGCCGGCGGGTGGGCCGTCGAAGTAAGATGAACCCAGAGGAGAAGGCCATGTCAAGGAGGACGATGGAAATGGAACAACTCGAATCCGGCTCGGACGAGCCGTGGCGGCAGGTCTACACCCCGCAGTCCGCGATGGAGGCGGCAACCCGGGTCGAGGCGGCGGCCGAACCGCAGTCGCTGAACGGCACCGACCCGGTGCCTTTCGCCGCACCCCCGACTAAGCCGCCGAC
>JBOHTC010000268.1:0-5926 GCA_050733495.1 Gemmatimonadaceae bacterium
GCGGTGGGCGGGAGGCGGGAAGCCCAACGCATCCCTAATCTCGCATCGCTAATCTCGCATCCCGCGATCGCATCCCGCCTCCCGCCTCCCGCCGCGCATCTAGCGGATTAGCCTGTCCTGCCTTTCCCTGATCGTCTGGTAACACTCGCACGCCGCTCCTTCCAGCCCGGTCCGATTTACCACCGTGATGTTTCCGCGAGCGTGAGCGATGAGACCGGCTTTCTCCAGTACCCCCATCGCGACCGTCACGCCTGGCCGGCGGACTCCCAGCATCTCGGCGAGGAATTCCTGGGTGAGGTCGAAGGTGTCGCGGCCGACTCGATCGTGCGACATGAGCAGCCAGCGCGCGCATCTCTGCTCGATGACGTGCAATCGATTGCACGCCGCTGACTGCGCTACCGTCTCATAGACAAATTCGCTGTAGAGGTGCAGAAGCCGGTGCAGAATTACACATTCTTTCGCGAGGAAGCGAAAATCGGCGACGCTCACGCGTCTCGCTGTCCCCGTGATCTGGCCAATTCCACGATTGGGCGACGTCTCGACGCCGTGGAAAACGGGAATTCCCGAGAAGCCGTCGTTTCCGACCGTCATGGCCTCGACCTGGTCGCCATCCCTCATCACGGTGACGAGGGAAATCACGCAGTCTTCAGGAAAATGCACGGACGCAGGGCTGTCTTGGGGCTCGAACAAGGTTTCCCTCGACCTCACCGTCACGAGCTCACTGTGGTCGAGGAAGGCGGCCATCTCCGACGGGGGCAACAGCTTGAGGATCCTGTTCCAGGTCCAACCAGACCCCGACGCCGTCGCGGGCCCGGGTTGCCGTGCAGCAGCTATGGAACCGATCGAGCTACCGGTCATGTCGGACGGGGTATGCGCCCGTTGGGCGCGTGGCTTCGTCGGCCGTTGACCAGAAAGGTCGTCGGCCATCCCTTCCCATCGCTTGCCGGAAAGGTCAGCATTGGAAAGAACTTGCTCTGATGTTTAGCAAATAGCGAACCGACGGGTGGCGCCGGCCCCGGTGTTATCTTCGGAAGCCCAAAACAGTCATTTATGACGGCCTGCCATCTATAGAGCAGCAGGAGCCAGTGCCTTATCGGAAGCCATGACTACACCTGCTGACCCGCAACCCAACGAGCGAAAATTCCGCTTCAAGGACGAGTGGCTGGTCTCCCTGGTCGGGACCATGCCAGGTGTCACGCCCGAGTTGGTGAAGCGCTGGCGTTCACAGCAGAAGCCGTACATCGCGCAGGCTCTCATCGACGGCGACGTTCTCTCCTTCAAAGAAATCGGAGAGGTCGTCAAAGAGGCGTTCCGTATCGACTACGTCGATCTGAATCCGGGCGCGATCGATAAGAATGCGATGCAGATCCTGCCGGAAAAAGTCTGCCGCGAGCACAACGTGCTCCCGGTAAGAGTCGACAGCCGGATGGTTTATCTGGCCATGGCGAATCCGCTCGATCAGGAAGCCATTCAGAGAGTGAGCTGGGCGACGAGCCGCGAGGTGACGCCTCTCTTTTGCCCGCCGGGCGCTCTCGAAAAGATGGTATCCGAGACTCTCCGTCCTGACGCCATGATCTACGGCCTCATCGAGAAGCTCGATCAGGCAGTTGGAATCGAACAGATCAAGGAGGAAGAGCAGAACGAAGCGGCGCTGCTGCGCGTGCACGCTCCGGTCATCAAGCTCGTTGACGCGATAATCGGGAACGCGATCAAGCTCCGGGCATCGGACATACACATCGAACACGATGAAGCTTCGACACTGGTCCGTTTCCGCATCGACGGGCTGCTCAAGAACATCATGGTGCTGCCGCGTTTCATCGGGGTCGGCCCGGTTGTCTCGCGCATCAAGATCATGTCCGATCTCGATGTGGCGGAACGTTTCCGCCCACAGGACGGGCGCGCGAAGGTGCGAGTGAACGGAGAAGAGGTGGCGCTCCGCGTTTCGGTCCTGCCCACTCGTGTCGGCGAAAAAGTCGTCATGCGTCTGCTGAACGAGAAGTCGGTACAGGTCTCGATGCAGACCCTTGGCTTCATGCCGGAGATGCTCGAGCGATTCAAGACGCTTTTGATGCGCGAGCAGGGAATTCTGCTCGTCACCGGTCCGACCGGCTCGGGAAAGACGACGACGCTGTACGCCGCGCTCAACACCCGTCGTGGAGAAGCGGTCAACATCGTTACGGTCGAAGATCCGGTCGAGTATCGCCTGAGTGGCGTCAACCAGGTGCAGGTGAACGAGAAGCAGGGGCTGACCTTCGCGGGAGTGCTCCGCTCAGTGTTGCGCCAGGACCCGGACGTGCTGCTCGTCGGAGAGATCCGCGACCAGGAAACAGCGACGATCGCCTTCCAGGCGGCGATGACCGGACACCTCGTACTCTCGACGCTTCACACAAACGATGCGATCGGCGCGATTCCCCGTCTGTCGAACATTGGCGTCGAGCCGTTCCGCGTCGCCGCGGGGCTCATCGGTGTCACGGCGCAGCGTCTCGTGCGCAGGGCGTGTCCTCACTGCCGCTATGAGGCGCCCATCGACGAGCTCCACCCGATGATCCGCTCGGCGCAGCAACGCTTGTTCGGTCGCGCGCGCCACGTGAAGGCGACCGGGTGCGCCGAGTGCGGTTTCAGCGGCTACACTGGCCGTCTGCCGCTGATCGAGTTTTTGGAGATCACTCCCGAGATCCGCGGGATGATCACCACGAACAAGCTCGCCGACGAGATACGCGCGCACGCGCTGCGGAGCGGCGCTATTCACACCTTCGACAACGATGCGCTCTGGCATATCGCAGAAGGCGATACGACTGCCGACGAAGTGATACCGTACACGGAGTTCGAACGCCGGAAGACTCCGCGAACAAACACCCCAAGGGTGAACGCCGAGTTTGTCGCAGAGCTCGATGCCGACGGCATGCCGAAGCCGTCGAAGGTCCTTCTCGCCGTCAGTGACAAGACCGACCGCATGCGCTACAACGATCTGCTGGTTGAATCCAGATTCGCTGTGCAGATCGCGAACGACGGGGCGGCGGCGCTCGGAATTCTCGCGCAGGATCCGCCCGATGCGCTCGTTGTCGGACTCAAGCTGCCCATTCTAGACGGACGCCAGGTCGTCCACGCCGCGCGAACAGTGGTTGGCTTGATCGACATGCCGATAATTGTGATCGCCCCGGCCGGATCAGAGACCGAGACCGCCGATCTTCTCTCACAGGGCGTGGACGATGTTCTTTTCGAGCCTCTCGACGCGGGACGTTTCCGCGCGCGCGTGACGTCGGTAATGAGGAGCCGCGGACTGTGGGCAGAGACGGAAGAAGTGATGCGTCCGCTCATTCCAGCCGACGAAGCAGAGCGACTCGTTGAGCTCCGGCTCGGTGCGGGTGTCGACTCGGGGCCGGAGGAGCGCTTCGACAAAATCAGCCGGATGGCGCAGCGCGTATTCAACGCTCCGTTCGCCGGTGTGTCGTTCGTCGAAGACGACCGGCAATGGTTCAAATCGAAGCAGGGTCTCGAGATCGAGGACAGCTCACGCGAGCTGTCGTTCTGCGGACACGCGATCACGGGAGAGGAAGCTCTGGTCGTGGAGGACGCGGTGCTCGACCCCCGCTTTGCCCAGAACCCGATAGTGCTCGAAGAGCCCCGGATCCGCTTTTACGCGGGGCATCCCGTGAAGGGCCCGGGTGGACACAACGTCGGGACGCTGTGCATTATGGACAAGCTGCCGCGAGAATTCTCCGACGACGACCGCGAAACCCTCCGCGACCTTGGTGACATGGTCGAGAAGGAGCTCCGTGCCAATCCCAAGTCGAAGGTGGTAGCGCCACCGGACTAGAGGGCAGGCAGATGGCCACGCAGACCGCAGGTCTCTCAACGATCAGACAAATCGCCGTTCCGGTAAGCGACGTGGAGGAGGCGAAACGTTTCTACGGTGAGGTCCTCGGGCTACCCCATTTGTTCGATGCCCCGCCCGCCCTCTCGTTCTTCGATTGTGGCGGTGTGCGACTGATGCTCGCCGGACCTGCGGCTCAGGGCAAGGACGGCAATGAGCAGCACCCGGTGATCTTCTACGATGTCACCGATATAAAGGTCGCGTACGGACGAATCATCTCCGGTGGCGCAAAATCCCTGAGTGCGCCCCACATCATCACGCGTATGAACGGGCGCGAGATATGGATCGCCGAGATGAGCGATGGACAGGGGAACGTCGTTGGGTTGATGAGCGAAGTTGCGGGGTGAGGCGGGAGGCGGCCTTGCTGAGGATCGAGGGTCGAGGACTAACTGCATTGCTGATCGCGGACTGATTGAGGACTGCGGACTAATTGCTTCGGAGTTGAGGACCAACTGCTACTCCGAACTGGTGACTGATTGCGGATTGGGGAGCTAACTGCGAGATGAGAACTAGAAGCTGCGAACTGCGGACTGCGGACTTCCGCCGCTAGTCCTCAGTCCGGAGTAGCAGTTTGCCCACAATTCGAAGTTCGTAGCCCCTAGTTCGGACTTCGGAGTGAGTACCCCAAGCCGACGACGACGGCTCGGGCAGCGTCAGCGCACTCGAGATTGCCCAGTACTTCGCGGCGCAGAAGGTGAAGCCGAGGAGATCGCTGCTGTTCGTATGGCACGTGGGCGAGGAAGCGGGGCTCTATGGCTCGCAGTGGTACACCGACCACCCGACCGTACCGCGGGATTCGATCGTCGCCCAGCTTAACATGGACATGATTGGCCGCGGCGCGGCATCCGACGTCACGGGGTCCAAGAAGGAAGGCGGCAAGGTGCACGGCAATCCCGATTACGTGCAGCTGGTCGGCTCGCGCCGGCTCTCGACCGAGCTCGGCGATCTTGCCGAAAGCGTCGACCGCTCCGAGAAGCGGCCGCTATCGTTCGACTACACCATGGACGCCAACGGTCATCCGCAAGTGATCTACTGCCGGAGCGACCACTACGAGTATGCGCGCTACGGCATACCGATCATCTTTTTCACGACGGGCGGCCACGCCGACTACCACCAGGTAACCGACGAGCCGCAGTACATCGACTACGACAGGATGGCTCGGGTGGCGCAATACGTCGCCGACCTTGCTACCAGCGTTGGCAACCTGCCGCACCGCCCGGTAGTGGATAAGGCGAAGCCGGATCCGCACGGGCAGTGCGTCCAGTAAACAGAGGGAACGGCAGAATAGCGAGAAGAAACAACAGGAAGAAGCCGCGGGCGGCGGGTTAGCGGAATTTTTCTTGCAGGGTCAGTTAGCTTCTGAAAAAATACGGAGTCCGATCGTGGCCGACACCATTACCGAGCCGCCAAAGAAAAGAAGCATCTGGGGCTGGATCATAGCAATTGTCATTATCCTGCTGTTGATCTGGGCTTTCATGCGCTACCGCAACAACAGCGCTCGCATGGGAACTGCCGACACGACGTCGATTCAGGCGGATTCAACCGCCGGAATGGGCGCCGCGTCGAGCACCACCCCGTAACAACACCATACCGGGGCCAGCCCGGGAACGACTCGGCGCCAGACTATTAGCTGGCAGCGGCCGCGCCGAGAGGGTAGCTCCGATCGGCCTCAGTCGGTGTAGACCGCGGTACTGCCGTTTATCGAGATCGTGAGCGTTCGCGAGCCGTTGAACTGGCCGCTGCTTCTGACCGTCCCCTGGTAGGGGGTCAGGTCGAAATCGCTCTGGCTCGGCTCAAAGAATACGGTGTTGCCGCTTTGCGTCCAGGATCCGAATTCACCCGGCGACTCCGATTGTCCGTTAACGGTCTGGAACCGGGTCTCGGTATAGCTCCCGTTGGTCTCGAGTATGTACGTGTCACTCTGGAGGAAGATGTCGTTTCCATTGTTGTCGGTGAAACTGTAGGGAACGTTAGACGTTCCGGACTGGTCGCTCACCTGGCGCAGATCGAATGAGCCCGCGGCGTTGACGTTACCGGTCAGATCGGAGCAAG
>JBOHTC010000269.1:0-65239 GCA_050733495.1 Gemmatimonadaceae bacterium
ACCTTCGACAAGCTCGGCATCTCGCTCGAAGAGCAGAAGCGGCTGTCGAATGTCGCCGTCGACGCCGTGTTCGACAGCGTCTCGGTCGGCACGACCTTCAAGAAGAAGCTGGCGGATCTCGGCATCATCTTCTGCTCGTTCTCCGAAGCCGTGAAGGATCACCCGGATCTGGTCCGCAAGTATCTCGGCAGCGTCGTACCGTATTCCGACAATTTCTTTGCGACCCTCAACTCCGCGGTCTTCACCGACGGATCGTTCGCCTACATTCCCAAGGGCGTGCGCTGCCCGATGGAGCTGTCGACCTACTTCCGCATCAATGCCGCCAACACGGGTCAGTTCGAACGGACCCTCATCGTCGCGGAGGAGGGGGCCTACGTGAGCTACCTCGAGGGCTGCACCGCACCGATGCGCGACGAGAACCAGCTGCACGCGGCGGTCGTCGAGCTTATTGCGCTCGACAACGCGTCGGTGAAATACTCGACGGTGCAGAACTGGTATTCGGGCGATGCCGAAGGGAAGGGCGGCATCTTCAACTTTGTCACCAAGCGCGGCAAAGCCGCGGGTGTGAACTCGAAGATCTCATGGACGCAGGTCGAGACCGGATCGGCAATCACCTGGAAGTATCCAAGCGTGATCCTTCAGGGCGACAACTCAGTCGGAGAGTTCTATTCGGTCGCGGTGGTGAACAAGAAGCAGCAGGCCGACACCGGAACGAAGATGATCCACATCGGCAAAAACACGAAGTCGACGATCGTCTCGAAGGGAATCTCTGCCGGCGAAGGCAACAACAGCTACCGTGGCCTCGTGCGAGTCCTTCCGAAAGCCCAGGGCGCGCGCAACTACACGCAGTGCGACTCAATGCTCATCGGCAACAAGTGCGGAGCGCATACGTTCCCGTACATCGAGGTTCAGAACAGCACCGCGACTCTCGAGCACGAAGCGTCGACGTCAAAAATCGGCGAAGATCAGATCTTTTACTGCAAGCAGCGCGGGGTTAGCGCCGAGCACGCGGTCTCGATGATCGTGAGCGGTTTCTGCCGCGAGGTGTTCAAGGAATTGCCGATGGAATTTGCGGTTGAAGCGCAGCAGCTGCTCGGCATCACCCTGGAAGGAAGCGTAGGCTGATTCACTGATTCCAAATGGCCTTGCGCAATATTTTCGACAGAATCAGCGCCGCCTGGTCCTGGCTCCGCTCCGGACCAAGGACGCCGGGATACCCGTTCACGGCCAATTGGACGCTATTCAGTCAGGCCGTTTACGCGATCCAGACAACATTCAATCAATGGTTTCGTGCTAGAAATAAATGATCTGCACGCCGGCATCGGCGATCGGGAAATACTTCGCGGCATCTCACTCAAGGTCAACGCTGGCGAGGTACACGCGGTGATGGGCCCGAACGGCTCCGGCAAATCGACCCTGGCGCAGGTGCTCGCCGGGAATCCGTCGTACGAAGTCACGCGCGGCTCGGTTCGATACAACGGTCAGGATCTGCTGGACATGGATCCTGAAGTCCGCGCCCAGAACGGAATCTTTCTGGCGTTCCAGTATCCCGTGGAGATTCCCGGTGTTTCCAACGCGTATTTCCTTCGTTCCGCCTACAACGAGATCCGCAAAGCGAACGGGATGGAGGAAGTCGATCCTCTCGAATTCCTGGACCTCGTCGAGGAGAAGCTGAAGCTCGTCGACATGGATCAGGCGATGCTCTCGCGCTCGGTGAACCAGGGGTTCTCGGGAGGAGAGAAGAAGCGAAACGAGATCTTTCAGATGGCCGTTCTCTCGCCACGCCTCGCGATTCTTGACGAGACCGATTCCGGCCTCGACATCGATGCGCTTCGCATCGTCGCCGAAGGAGTGAACAAGCTCCGATCCCCGGAGAATGCGACCATCGTCGTCACGCACTACCAACGTCTTCTCAACTATATCATTCCCGATTACGTGCACGTCCTGGCGAACGGGCGCATAGTCAAGTCAGGCGGGAAGGAGCTCGCGCTCGAGCTGGAAGAGAAGGGCTACGACTGGCTTCAGAACTCCAGCGTATCGGGCGACGCACCGGTTGGAGCGCGAGTTTGAAAGAGACCGCGACACAAAAGTCCGCGAAGCCGAACAAAATTTCAGTCGCGGCCTCGTCGAGAGAGACAGGAAGAGCCACAACGACCCGCGCTCCGGACTCCATCGAGGTCTACCGCGCGGATTTCGATCGACAGGCACGCGGCCCCGATTGGCTCAACGCACTGCGGAGTGAAGGCATCGGCAGTTTCGAATCGCTCGGGTTTCCAAGTACCAAGAACGAAGATTGGCATTTCACCAGCGTGGCTCCGATCTCCGAGCGGTCCTTCCATCTCGTATCGGAAGGCGATGCGGACGTTTCGTCCAGGGGCAACACCATTGGGAAGGTCACGCGCGCGCAGGTGGACCGTTTCTCCTTCGGGGAGCGCGACTGGCACACGTTCGTATTCGTAAACGGTCGCCTGTCTGAGGATCTTTCCTCCTATGCGGGACTCGGCAAAGACGTACGCGTGAGCTCTCTCGCCGCGGCGATCCGCAGTGGAACCGGACGTCCGGAACGACATCTCGGCAGAATCGCCTCGTTCGAGCACCATGCATTCACGGCGCTCAACACCGCGTTCATTGCCGACGGCGCTTTCATAGAGCTCCAGGCGAACGCAGTGGTGGAGCAGCCGATCCATCTCGTTTTCGTATCGGTGGGTGACGCACAAGGCGTATCGCATCCGCGAAACCTCGTCGTCGCCGCCGCGAACTCTCGCGCGTCAGTCGTCGAGAGCCATGTCTCGGTGGGTGAGAGCTGCTATTTCACGAATGCCGTAACCGAGATATCGCTCGGTGAGGGCGCACGTCTCGACTACTACCAGATCCAGCGCGAGAGCGAAAACGCTTTCCACGTCGGAACCGCACAGGTGCGTCAACAGCGCGACAGCCAGTTTCATTCATTCTCATTCGCCGTGGGCGGATCTCTCGCGCGCACCAACGTCTACACGTCCCTCGATGGTGATGGGGCGACGTGCACACTCAACGGGCTCTACCTGGCGGACGGAAATCAGCACATCGACAACCAGACGAGCATTGAGCACATCGCACCCAATTGTCCGAGCCACGAAGTTTACAAAGGCGTTCTCGACGGTCGTTCACACGGCGTGTTCAACGGTAAGGTCTACGTCCACCCCGAAGCGCAAAAGACGGACGGCAAGCAGAGCAACAACAATCTCCTCCTCTCGCCTAACGCACGCGTCGATACGAAGCCGCAGCTCGAGATATTTGCCGATGATGTCAAGTGCACCCACGGAGCAACGGTGGGCCGGCTGGACGACGCCGCAATGTTTTACCTGAACAGCCGCGGAATCGGACCGGAGACGGCGCGCATGCTCCTGACATACGCCTTCGCAGCCGACGTCCTGGAGACGATCGAGCTCGAGCCGCTGAAGAAGGAGCTGGAAAAAATCGTACTCGCTCGATTCGCGAATACATCCATCTCGGCGTAGGGCGTTCTAGGGCCCACTTCTCCGACTGCGCGCGAGCGACTTGTCTGGAGTCTTGGCGAGCTAAGAAACTGGAGGTGCCGAAGATCTATCTCCCGAGCAGATACAAGATCACGACGATCACCATCACCGCCATCACGATCACGTTGGTCGGAACGCGACGTGGCGAGTCCGGGTCGAGATCACCGGCCAGGATCGGGTGCTTGATCGTGTTTCGCCGGGTGTTGATGTCCTTTTCACGCTTGCTCGCTGTGATAGGCTCAATGACAGCGACGCCCAGCGGAAGTCGCTTCGTCGTGAAGGTAAGAATCGCGGAGCCCACCTCGACCTTATCGCCTTCAGCGAGGGACCGCGGCTCTGCGAGCGTGTTCCCGTTAACTACGGTCGGATTCACTCCGCACGGGTGAAGAACGAACTTGCCATCCTCGGCTCTCAGCTCGGCATGGTTGCGTGAAACAGCCGGCTCACGGATCAGGATGTGGCTCGCAGCGTCGCGCCCGATCGTCAGTAGAGAATTCCTGACAGGGTACGCCCGTCTCTCGAACTCGTATATGAGGTGGGCGCTGTCGTCGCCCGGGGCTTGTAAAGCCATAAAAGCCATGGGATCTCCTGTTCCATAGACGAGCAAGGGCTTTGGCAGGCTACATTAACCCTCTCAAAAAAGGGCTAGAGTTCCCCGTGAAAAAAGGGCGAAGGGGCTCGAACGGCGCGCCTTGAGGGCGTATTATACCGCCAACCAATAATCCAACTCCCCGGAGGGGGCATGGCTACAAAACTCGAGAAAACCCTGAAGCGCGAGATCGACATCGATGGAAAGGCTTACATGGTCGCAATCTCGCCAGAAGGCGTTAAGGTCACGCAGAAGGGCTTTCGACGTGGTCCCGAGCTGACCTGGCGCTCGATCATCAGTGGCGAAACCGAGATGAATCAGCAGCTCAAATCTTCTGTAGCAGCGACGGGCGGCGATTCGGGGGAGTAGAGACTACGGGCTTGTCTGGATGTTCGGATTGCTCTGAACGTCCGACAGATGCTCTTGGATGATCACCCATTTGCCGTTCCGTTTCTGGAAAACCGCCGTCCACGCCCCGCCGATGACATGATTCATTCCCATCGGCGTCAGGTGCGGAACGCGGTAGGTGCTCGTCATCACCGCCGCGTCTGGAGCGAGCACATCGACCGTCATTGAGGTCCATTCCCATCGCGGCTGACGCATGTTCTGCCCGACGTAGGTCCAGAACGCCTGAATCCCCTGCTGAAGCTCCGGTCGAGTAGTAGTTTCGACTCCGCCGCTCGCTGAAATGACGCGGCCTTCAGTCGGGTAAAGACTCATGAGCCGGTTCACGACATCGGGCTTCGAGAGGTCGTAAGTCCTGACCACGAGATCCTTGAGAGTGTCCGCGATCGCTTTCTTTTGGGCGCTCGACATGTCAGCGGCCGAGCGTGGCGCGCAGGCGCCGGTGATAGCAACTGCCAAAAAAATCGCCGCAAGCGTGACGCGCCGCGTCAATGCTGTTGAGCGGCTCATGGAGCGCACCAAGCGGCTCATAGAGCGCACCATACAATTGCCGCCAGAATCAGTCGATGCGAAGGGAGGCCTTAGCATTGCCCAAAGTATAGCGTCCTCTCGCGGGGATCGAGCATTTACCAGCGCCCAGTCAGTCCCAGAACAGAGACATTCGATGTCTCCGGCGGGTGACACGCGCCGGCCAAATACCGCATTAGCCCCCCAATACTGCGCTTAAACGTTCGGCTTGGCCGTTGCTTCTATAGAGGCCGCTGGCGCGAATCATATGGTCTCCGCCGGGGTAGCAGCGTTCGTAGCGCAGTCATTTCCCGCCGATGGGAAGGAGTTTTTATGAGGAAGAGTTATCTGTTGCTGGCAGGAGCGGGCGCAGTGCTTCTCGCAGCTTGCAGCGGTGACAAGAAGTCGTCGATGAACGATGACCTCAAGAACGACCTGGCACTCGCCTCGTCGTCCGACGGGATCACGCTCGCCAACGCTTCGCCAACCCCCCCCCAGCAGGTTGTCTCGGCGATCGAGCGCACAACTCCGCCTGCCCGCCAGGTAGCACCGTCGGCTCGCGTGAAAAAACACAAGCCAGCTCCGAAGGCGCCGCCGCAGCTCGTGAAGACCCAAGCCCCTGCGACCGTGGTCGCGGAAGCAGAGCCACAGCCAGTTGTCCAGCAACCTGCCGCTGATCCAACGCCGGTATCTCCGCGGCCTCAGCCTGCTCCGGTATCCTATCCGAGCGGTCCGTCGTCTGGTGGTGACAATGGCAGCGTAGGAAATGGTTCGGGTGGCTCCGTGCTCGGCAGCATTCTGGGAGCGGTTCTCCGCGGTGGTATCGTGGTAGGTGACGGCGATGATTGCGATCCGCGCACCGAAGGCCGGCGTGGCGTAAATACTCGCATTCCATTTCCCATGCCGGGGTCGGGAAGGATTCCTGGCGGATACCCGGGATCGGGAAGAGTTGGGGGGTCGGGAAGAATTCCTGGCCGTATGAGCTCTGGACCGGGAATGCCGCGCTTCTAGCCAGACTCAGGTATGCGGCCGATCGGGCCGCATACCCTCTTCTTGCTTTCGAGACAAACACACATGATGAAAACTGCTTTCTCGAGGATCGCTACTCCGATCCTCTTTGCCGTTACGATTGGCCTGGGCGCATGCAAGCGCGGCGACAAGCCCGAGGACGCACTCGCTCAGGACACGTCGCTGGCCCACGACTTAAGCCTCGCGAACGCCGACACGCTGGCGCAGCCAGAGCTGAAGGACGTCCCCGCGACTACGACCACCATAGTCAATCCAACGGAACCCGCCCCCAAAGTCAGTCAACGGCAAACCCCGGCTCAGATCCTGACGCCAAGCAGAAATCCGCGCCGCGTCGCCACGACACCGCGTACGGTACCGCAGCCGGTTGAAAAGGCGCCTGTCGTCACCGAGAGCGGGAATACGGTAACCGTAACGGAAGGGTCGAGCGCCGGTTCCACTCGCGCCTTCGGAACGATTGCCAGCGGTTCGGATATCTCTCTCTATTCCGGTCAGCGCGTCTGCACGAACACCTACGCCGTCGGCGATAAATTCACCGCCAGCGTGGCCGAGTCGGTAGAGGGCACGAACGGCGTCGCCATTCCGGCCGGAGCAACCGCCGTCATCGAGCTCACTTCGCTCAAGAGGAGTGAAAACGCAAACGACAACATCTCGATGGAGTTCGTCGTTCGCTCGATCACGTTCAACGGGACCACCTATCCCGTAAATGCCAACGTGACGTCAGCGCAGGTCGACAAAGTCCGTAACGGTGACGCCAGCAACGACGGAAAGAAAGTCGCCACGGGCGCAATCATTGGCGCGATCGCAGGCCAGATCTTCGGCCATCACACCAAGTCGACAGTTATTGGAGCTGCCACTGGTGCCGCTGCGGGCGCAGTAGTCGCCGGCGCGACAGGCAAGTATGATGGATGCGTTCCGAACGGCGGACGGATCTCGCTCAAATTGACCCAGCCGATCACCGTGCAGCAGTCGGTCTGATCTGCCGATCCTTCACAAAATCAAAAGCCGCGCTCGAAAAAGCGCGGCTTTTTTTCGTCCGATTGTCCGCGGTGGACGCTAATCCGCGTAGCTCAGGGCGATCTTGCGGCCGTAGTACAGGCCAAACCCCGTACCTATCATGCTCACGATAAAGGCAGAAGCAAAACCAAAACGCGCGCCGAGATACCAACCAGCGTAACTCCCAATTGTCGAGCCGATAAATGCGCCAAGTTTCCCCATACCAGATGGACGAGTATTGGGAGGCTTAAGGCACGCTCCGCGGCCTCACGAGCCTCGGCCCAAGCACTGAATCCAACAGAGCTATTGTAGCTTTTTCAGCATATCGACCGCGTGAAGATTCGTCGGGTCGAGCGCAACGGCTTTCTGATAGTTCAGAGTCGCCAGTTGCTTGTCCCCACTCACCTGATAGGCTTCTGCCAGGCTGTCAAAGGCGTTTGACGATGCCGGGTACGCGACTGTATTCAACTTGAAGACCTCAATCGCCTCGCCCTTCTTATGATCACCGTAAAGAAGCTGATATCCCAAGGAGTTCAATTCCGATTCACTGAGATCATATATCGTATCATTGCCAGCGCGCGCGGACTCATACGTCCTGACCGCGGTGGGAAGCCCTTGTCTTCTAATCGTTCCGTACATCGCCTCTGCGATCGAACGTTTGGGAAACGTATACGGCCTACCGTGAAGGATATTCATAATTGCATCTGCTATCTCGAGGCGCTTGCTGTTTCCTCTATTGGTCAAAATGATGATGGTCGTTTTCTCATTCAACCGCCGCTCGATCAGTGCTCGGTAGCCGCCCGTCGCGCCTTGATGCCAAACAAATTTATGGCCGTCCTGATACTCAATGTTCCAGGCGAACCCATAAGTTGATAAGCCAACTGCTAAGTGACCTGGCGTGAACGCTTCGGCGAGCGTTGACTGGCGCACCAACCGGTCTGTGTACAATACCTGATCCCACTTCAATAGATCGTCGACGGTGGAGTACATACCGCTGCTGCCCGTCATCAATGCGTCATCGTCGGCGAGATTGCCGAACTGGTCGTATCCCGTTGCAACCAATCGCTTGTCGAGCGGCGAGCCGTCGTACACTAACGTACTGTGCATCCCGCACGGTCCCAAGATATGCTTCGTCAGGAAATCGGCGAAGCGCTGTCCCGAGATTCGCTCCACTACTACCGCGAGCAAGACGTAATTCACATTACTGTAACGGTATTTTTCACCAGGTCTCGCAACAAGAAAACCCGGCTTCGAGAGCCGTCGCAACACTTCGTCATCAGTAAGCCGCGGGTGATCGATTCCGAGATCTCCAACGTCCGGGATACCAGACGTGTGATTTAGCAAATGCCTTAGAGTGATCCCCTTCAGGGGCCCGCTCAACTCAGGAAGGAATTTCGAAACGAGATCGTCGTACCGGAGCTTGTGCTGCTCAGCCAGCATCATGATTGCCATCGCCGTGAACTGCTTAGCAACAGAGCCGATGTTCGAAATTGTCGCCGGCGTAAACTGCCTCTGCGACTGCAGGTCAGCATAGCCAAAGCCCTTTCGATAAATCGCCTTGCCGCCGACCGCCACGATGATGCTACCCTCGAATTGACCCCGTTCATGCAGCATTGTCATGAGCCGGTCGATTTCGCGCACCGTGGGAGGGGTTTGCGCGAGCAGACTCACCGGGAGAGCGAGCAACGGGCAGAGCATGCGTTTCACAATACGAGCAGACTTCCGCACCATAGAACTCCGTCAAGGTTGAGTCTCAACAAAACATTGGATAGCCGCCGGGCGAAATTGGTTGAGGTGGCATCTTCGGCTTACTCGAGCACCGAGCCAGCACATCCGCGGAACGTCGACTAGTTTTCCTAACAGACAGGGGTGCCGGGCTGATAGAAACTCGCCTCCAATTCGGTGGCGGCGCGCGGCTGAGAAAGTCCCTCAGAACCTGATCCGGTTAGTACCGGCGTAGGGAGTCGAACGATGGAACCAGCAGGAACGGCGCAGGCGCCCGCAGGGCTTCCTGCCATGCCGAGCGGAGCTAACGGCTCCAGCGCGCCCCGGAGATCCGCGGCAGCAACCCAGATGCACTACGCCCGCAGTGGCAATATCACCGACGCGATGCGATTCGTCGCCGAGCGGGAAGAGCTTTCTCCTGAGCTCGTACGCGATGAAGTCGCAATCGGGCGTCTCATTATTCCCGCGAACGTGCACCATCTCGCGGGTGCGCTGGAGCCAATGGCGATCGGCAAGGTGTCGCGCGTAAAAATCAACGCCAACATCGGCAACTCGCAGGTCTCCTCCGACATCAACGGCGAGATCGAGAAACTGCGCATCGCCGTCAAGTACGGCGCGGACACGGTGATGGACCTTTCGACCGGCGGTAACATCGACGGGATTCGTCGCGCGATCATAGCCGCGTCCAGCGTTCCCATCGGTACCGTGCCTATCTACCAGGCAGTTCAAGGCGGTCCCGATGGCAAGTGGGACAAACAGCTCGAGGAGCTCACCGCCAACGATCTGCTGGACATGATCGAGCACCAGGCAAAGCAGGGCGTCGACTACATGACGCTGCACGCTGGAATCCTCATCGAGCATCTCCCGCTCGTGCACGGCCGCATCACTGGCATCGTGAGCCGCGGTGGCTCGCTGCACGCAGTCTGGATGATGGCGCATCGGAAGCAGAACCCGCTTTACGAGCGCTACGACGACGTCCTCGACATCCTGCGACAGTACGACGTAACGATTTCGCTCGGCGACAGCCTTCGCCCGGGATGCATTGCGGACGCGAGCGACCGGGCCCAGTTCGCGGAGCTCGATACACTCGGCGAGCTCACCAGGCGCGCCTGGTCCCGCGACGTACAAGTCATGGTCGAAGGGCCCGGCCACATCCCGATGGACCAGATCGAGATGAACGTCAGGCGCATGAAAGAGGTTTGCAGTGACGCGCCGTTCTATACGCTCGGTCCCCTCGTGACTGACATCTCTCCCGGTTACGATCACATATCGAGCGCGATCGGCGCCGCCATGATCGGCTGGTTCGGTTCCGACATGCTTTGCTACGTCACGCCCAAGGAACATCTCGGTTTGCCTAACGCCGAGGATGTTCGGCAGGGCGTCATCGCCTACAAGATCGCCGCGCACTCGGCCGATGTCGCCCGCGGCCGCAAAGGCGCCCGCGATCGCGACGACGCTCTCTCTCGCGCGCGCTACAAGTTCGACTGGAAAGAGCAGTTCAGACTCAGTCTCGACCCAGAACGCGCGCAGGAGTACCACGACGAGACCCTTCCCGCCGAGTACTTCAAGAGCGCCGAGTTCTGCGGGATGTGCGGGCCCAGGTTCTGCTCAATGCACCACTCCAGAACCATCGAAGAGGGAATCGCGAAGATGGCAGCGGAGCTTGCCGCGAGCTGAGTCCGATCGCCGTCGCGTGCGACGTGGCGACGTCGCCGTAATCGCGCGATCGTTTGGTCGCTCGTCGTGCATGGTTCTCGGCGCGACTGCCTGCGTCAATCTCCACGCACCGAATGATGCGAGCCCGAGACGAATGCCACCGGTCGTCGTGTCGGCGCCAGGTGCGGAGGGGCCCGTCCGGCTGGACATGCGGCCAATGCTTCCCTCTGATTCCGCCTACTTTCGCGCGCATCCGTTGATGGTACCAGTGGACGGAGTGAATCCATCTGACCTCACCGATACGTTTCACGAAGCGCGGAGCGGCGGCAGGATACACATGGCGACGGACATCATGGCGATGCGTGGCACTCCAGTTATAGCAGCCGCGAATGGACGCATCGTGAAGCTCGGTAATGGGGGTGCTGGAGGAATCTCGATCTACATTGCCGACGCCGGCGGACGTTACGTGCACTACTACGCGCACCTGATGGGGTACGCCCCGAACGTGATCGAGGGACTCCAGGTTCGCGAGGGAGATGTTATCGGATTCGTCGGAAGCACCGGGAACGCGTCGCCGGACGCGCCGCATCTTCACTTTCAGGTTATGCGTAGCGACGCGAACTACTGGAACGGCACGCCTCTGGATGTGCGTGGCTTCATGACCAAGCCGGGACGGATGCGAAATTGAAAGGAAGGGAACGTGCGGAGCTACGCGCCGAAGCGCATCATCTGACACCGACAGTCCATGTTGGCCAGCACGGTCTCACGCCTGCAGTGATAACTTCACTCGACGACGCCTTGCGAACGCGCGAGCTGGTGAAAGTGAAGCTGGGCAAGCAGGACGACGTCAAGGCGAAAGACGTCGCGAACTCTCTGGCACTGGCCACGAACGCCGCCGTAGTACAGGTCATAGGCCGAACGGCGACTTTGTTTCGCGAAAACCCGGACATTGAAAAGAAACGGGGAGATCCTCCACCGTGGCGAAAATGAGAAGGCACGATGAAGTGACACTTCACTCGGAGAAAGTCTGATGGGCGCGGCGGCGGTAGCTGTGATCCTGCGAAGACGTGAGCAGTACCCGGAGGCGACTCGCAACCGTGATGCTCCCGATCGTCCTTCTTCTTTTTGCCGGTGTGATGCTTGGAATCATCAAGCGATGAAACTGTGGTTGATATTAAAGCCAGCGGGTCTATTTTTCGCAAAGGAAGCGCTTGCCGTGCCGACGCGAGACACTGCGACGCCGTCGAACACTCAGAGTAGACATGCCTTACGTCATAACTGAAGCCTGCAAGAACACGAAAGACCGCGCGTGCGTCGACGTTTGTCCGGTCGACTGCATCTACGAGGGACCGGAGCAGCTATACATCCATCCTGACGAATGCATCGACTGCGGCGCTTGTGAGCCGGAGTGCCCGGTGACGGCAATTTTTCCGGAAGAGGATGTGCCCGCGAATCTGAAGGAGTACGTTCAGATAAACCGCGAGGTCTTCAAGAGCGAGAATCCTCCTGGAAGGCCGAACCGTTAGTTGACTAGCGCGAGCGACTGGCGAAATGTTCTGCTCGCCCATCAATATCTGATCTTATGACGCCTCCCATCGTTCCTGGAAAGAACGGCATGGCCACCGTGCTGCTCTCGCATCCGTCGGGCAGCTCCGCCGATGTCTACCTAAACGGTGCGCACGTGACGTCCTGGATTCCGGCGAACGGGAAGGAAGTGCTGTTCATGGGCAAGACGGCGGCGTTCGCGCCCGGCGATCCAATTCGTGGTGGAATCCCTGTTGTGTTTCCCCAGTTCGCCAACACCGGTCCGCTTCCACAGCATGGATTCGCCCGGAAATCAGAGTGGCAGCTGGCGGAGAACGCCGACGCCTCCGACGATCCTTCTTCGGTGAAGCTCGTGTTGACGGACGACCATCGCACGCGCGAGCTGTGGCCGTACCATTTTCGTACCGAGCTAACGGCGAGCATCGACGAGAAATCGCTTCAGGTAAAGCTCGACGTCTTCAACATTGGCGACGAGGTGTTCAGCTTCACGGCCGCGCTGCACACTTACATAGGCGTCGCCGATATCCGCGAGACCGCGATCCGCGGATTCGGCGGAAAATGGTATCTCGACAAGACGCAGGGCGGAAACGAAACGAAGGATGAGGCCAAGAAACTGGTGATTTCCGACGAGACCGATCGCGTGTACCTCAAGGCGCCGAAAAAGGTCGAAGTCGAAGACCGCGGCAATGAGCGCCGCATCGAAGTACGCGCGGCAGGGTTCAAGGACGCGGTGGTCTGGAACCCGTGGGCCGAGAAGGTGACTGGCTTCATCGGACTCGACACTGAGGACTATCTGAGGATGGTTTGCGTGGAGGCAGCGCAGATCGGGTCGCCGGTGGAGTTAAAGCCTGGCACGTCGTGGAGCGGATCGCAGGCTCTGGCGATCGTTTAGGTGCCGATCTTCCGCCCGTCTGCCTTCAAGTGGCAGTGCGACAAGTGCGGCGCGTTCTTTGGGTCGGGAAAGGGCGGTGTTTGTGAGCGTGGATTGCAGAATCAAAACCGCTTGATAAAGCCCGTCGCCCAGACGGAGCCGCTGCCCTCCATCATCTGACTCTTGATCCAGAATGCGATCAGGAGCACCGCATACTGAAGGAATGTGCTGATCTCGCTCCTGAACGCTTCACCCCAGTGGTGGTCGCCGACTGCGCGCGGTTCGCGCGGATAGCGCGGAATCCATCGCGGCGTCTGGTTCTTGTAGTCGAGGTATTCGCGCCCAAAAATGGATTCGAGCACGCCTTCCTCGTAGCGGACTATCAGCTCGTACTCGAGCGCGAACAGAAGCACCGCTATCGGCAGAAACCAGAGCACTCCCGAGATCGTTACGAATCCCATCCAGATCAGAAAGTTGCCGTTATAGAGCGGGTTTCTGCTCCACGCGAAAATTCCGTAAGTCACGAGACGCTGTACATCGCGCGAACGTCGGCGGGTGACGGTGCCGGCTGCGGCGACGCCGGCCAGTCTGATCGCCTCCCCAATCACAATCAGCGTAAGACCGACTTCCCACCGAAACGGAGATGTCGATCCGGGCATCACTAGTGGGATGCCGAGGAAAAGGAGCGGCAGCCACCCGCGGCGACGAAAAAGAACACCACCGATCTGTGCCGGAATCGATTGCTCGGCCGGGCTGAGTCCTTGTTGCGATGCCGGGTCGCTCATTTGTCGCGTGAGGGGTCGATGGGCGACATGTGAGACGCGGTCAGCGGTGGATCGCGGGTGCTTCTTCCCACGGCGCGAACAGCGTCCGCCATTGCTCCGGCACGGGAATCGGCTTGCCATCAGGTGACACTGTGACGTAAACGATCGAGGCATCGCACACCACGGCGCCACGCTGATTGCGCACTACCTGCTTCACGACGAAGCTCGTTTTGCCGATTGACAAAAGCCCGGTCTGGATGGCCAGATCGTCGCCAGGGAATGTCTGCGCCTGATACGAAGCTTCGACTTTCCTAACGACCGCCCACAACTTGGTCCTCATGTATTCCTCGTACGACATGTGGCGCTCGAGTGCCGACCATCGCGCCCTCTCCAGCAAGACCAGCATGTGCGCATGATTCACGTGTCCCACCGAGTCGCAGTCGCTGGGATAAATGTGAACCTTGAACTCTTCCGTCATTTTGTCGTCTAGTGAATGTGGTGAACGCACGGAAAGTTAACGAGCCCGGGGCTTGGCACCATTCACGCACTAGATTTCGATAATGCCTCCAGGCCAGCCCGAGCGCGCGCTCTACCTCGACACGAAAGACCAGGTAGCTCGCTTCCTCGATGAAATCTCGGGTGCGAAGGAAATAGCGCTGGACACCGAAGGCGCCAGCTTTCACCGCTTCCTCGACCGTATTTACCTGCTCCAACTTTCCACACCCGGCCGGAGCGCGATCATCGATCCACTTCCGATTGGATCGCCTGAAAAACTTGGCGCGCTGCTCGAAGACAAATCGGTTGAAGTGGTTTTTCACGACGCCGATTACGATCTGCGCCTGCTGCATCAGGACTACGGCTGGCACGTCACCAACATCTTCGACACCCGGATCGCCGCGCAGCTTCTTGGCATCAAGTCCTTCGGACTCGCTGCATTGCTGGAGCAGTACTTCGATGTCAGGCTGGATAAGAAGCACCAGCGGGCAGATTGGTCGATGCGCCCGCTTCCGGCCGATATGCTCGAGTACGCGGCGCAGGACACGCGTTACCTGCTCCAGCTCAGAGATCGGATGAGGGCCGAGCTGGAGCGGCGCGGACGCTTTCGGTGGGCGCGCGAGGAGTTCGATCGCCTCGAGGGCACACGATGGGAGACAGAGGAAAGCATGGAAGCCTTTCTACGTCTCAAGGGAGCGCGCGATTTGTCGAGGCGCGAGCTCGCTATCCTCCGCGAAGTTGCGAACTGGCGCAATACCGTCGCGGCCCAGCTCGACCGCGCGACGTTCAGGGTGATGGGGAACGAGACACTGTTCGAGCTTGCACGCCGGGCACCCCGGAATCCCACCGAGCTGAGCTCGATCAAGGGAATGCCCAAAGGCATGATCGAGCGGGCCGCGCCGGATATCATCGCGGCAATACTGAGAGGAATGGAAGCACCCGAAGCGGAGCTGCCCAAATTCCCGCGCGGTCAGCGGTGGAACAAGGACCGCGACTTCGACGACAGAGTGGCTCGGCTCAAGTCGGTTAGGGACGCGGCCGCGACGCGCCTCGAGCTCGATCCGGGCGTGCTGTGCTCGCGCGAGAGACTCGAGAACATCGCGCGCAGCAACGCGAAAAGCGTCGAAGATCTCGCCGCGGTTCCGGATCTTCGCAGATGGCAAATCGAGGAAATGGGTGATGGGTTCATCCGCGCGCTGCAGCCGCAAGCCGCGTAGCTGAAGCGCTAATTACTCGGGGGGAACTGAAACACGAATCGCTGTTTCATGCGCGTTGCCACCGCGCAATCCCCGAGTCGCGCGGGATGGTAGCGCGTTTTTTCAAGCGCGTCGACGACCGAGCTCACGAACTCTCCGTACTTGGCGGTGACAAGATCGATCGATTCAGGCGCGATCACTCCGTCCTCCTGCACCGTGAAGGCGACGGTCACGCTGTCGCCCACTCCCGCAAGGTTCGCTCGGAATGGATAGCTCGCATTGACGCCTGTCGCCGGCATCGCAGCGTACGCGAAGGGAACGCTGTACCGCGGAACCCTCGCCTTGAAAATGTCCCGCGATGTCGCGGCCGTATCCGATTCGCCTTCTGACGCGAGTGTCGCCACGAGTGGAATGGAATCGATGACTCCCAGCCAGGGGACGTCCTGATCGTGAGCCATCACCTTGAGCGCAGTGCGCACGCTCTCTGCCAGATCCGGCGTGAGAGCCTCGTCAACGATGAGCGGATCGGAAAGAGTGCCGTTGGCGCGCACGGTAAAGTAGGCGACGGTGCCGAGGCTCAGGACTCCTCCCGCGCATCTGGTTCCGAGCGAATCGCACGGCTCCCAACCCATTACCACGCTCAGCGGAAGTCTTGGCGGCGGCTTGAAGAATCGGCGGAAACCCTCGGCGAAGAGTCCTTCGAAATCGGGCGGCAGTTTCGCATGCAAATTCTGTGGGGCAACACTCAGCCTCACGGTGCTCTCCAGCGAATCAGTGGCGCGGAGTGTGTCGAGACAACCGACTCCTTTTGCGCGCGCCATTTGCGCCGCGGATCCTGGCACACGCGCGGGGGAGGCATTTGTCGCGCATGCCAGCCCGGCGAAGACGATTGCCGTACGAGTTGCTGACCGAGACGGTCGCGCCCGCCTGCTCAGGGTCGGGGGGCGCCGGGCCACGCTAGAAGCCGAGGTAGGCTCTTACGCGAGGCTCCATCTTCTCGGGAGTCCAGAACGGCATCCAGACCAGGTTGACTTCGACTTTCTCGACGCCAGGAATCGTCTTCACTTCCTTTTCGGCGTTCGTCATCAGCTCAGGGCCGGACGGACAAGCCGGAGAGGTGAGCGTCATGTCGACTTTGACCGTGGATCCGTCCACGGCGATTCCATAGACCAATCCGAGATCGATGATATTGAGTTGGAGGTCAGGGTCCTTGACGCGACGAAGGGCGAGCTTGACCTGATCCTCGCTCACTATTCCGCCGCTTGCCGCAGGCTCGGTGGCACTTCGAGCGGAGCTCGGTGAACCGTCGTTCTCGTCGTCCATGATTGAATAATCCCCGATCGACAGTCCCAAAACAAGGGCGGGCGCCCTTGGGCGCCCGCATTTGAAATCAGAAGCGGTAGCGATTGTGTGACGCTTGCCTAAGCGATAGCGATTGTGTGACGCTTGCCTAACGCTTCTTTGAGCTGGTCTTCTTTCGGGTCGAGGAAGATTTTTTCTTGCTCGAAGAAGACTTGGTGTGGCTCTTCGATGTCGCGCTGGCGATAGTGTGGTGTTTGGACGTCCCGTGACGACGTCTCGAGGCGCGTGGTGGACGCGGATTCCAGCCCACTTCGCGGTCGGCGCGGAACTTCGATGTCCGGGATGCGACGGCATCTTCGTCCGTGATCGACAGAACGGCGGCGTCAGAGAGATCCGCGCGCACGTCGGCAATCACTTTCGCCGGACGCAGAGCCCGGGCGGCGTGGACGCGATTGGTGAGCAGGATCACGAACATCTGCCTCTCGGGATCGATCCACATCGAAGTGCCCGTGAAGCCGGTGTGTCCGTACGCGGTCGGTCCCAGGTACCGGCCGGAACCGTAGTCTCCATCGGCTGTGTCCCAGCCGAGCGCGCGGTGCCCGAATTCTCTGGAGGTAAAGAGATCGACAGTCGGCTTACTGACGATCTGTACTCCGTTGTACTCGCCGCCATTCAGCATCATCTGCGCGAACACCGATAGGTCGGCGGCTGTACTGAAGAGTCCCGCGTGTCCCGCGACTCCACCGAGGGCGTACGCGTTCTCGTCGTGAACTTCGCCCTGCAGTGGATACCCTCGGGGCGGGGTCACTTCGGTGGGGGCTATCCGGTACCGGAGCGAATCCGCTGGCCGGAACATCGTCTCGTTCATCCCAAGCGGCTGGAACACGCGCCGGTCCAGGTATTTGTCGAGCGGCTCGCCCGCGACGACTTCGATCAACATACCGAGGATGTCGGCACCGATATCGGAGTAGATGTATTGTGCGCCGGGACGTCCTTCGAGGGGAGTGCTAAGGACGAGCGCTCTCGCTTCGAGGGGATTCTGGGCAATCCGCCAGATGTCTCGGCCCGCCGGCAGTCCGGAGGTGTGCGTCAGGAGCATCCGGATGGTGACCTTGTCCTTGTCCCCCCCGCCAAAGGTCGGGATGTAGTTAACGACGGGGTCATCGAGGCCGATTTTCTTCTCATCATAGAGGATCATGATGGCCGTCGTAGTCCCGACGACTTTGGTCAGCGAAGCGATGTCGTAGATTGTGCGTTGCGCATCGACTGGGGTGCTGCTGCTGCTCCAGGAGAGCTTCCCGAAACCTCGCTCGTAGACGGCTGCACCATTTCTTCCCACTACGACTGACGCGCCTGGATAACCTCCTGCCTTGATTCCGCGCTCGACGACGCGCTCGATGGCGCCGAGGCGATTGCTGGACATGCCGACGTCAGCCGGTGACTTGAGGGGCAGGCCATCGCCCGCTCGTGTCACCGTCAGTGCGGTAAGAATTATTCTGAGCAACGCTAACTCCTTGGACTACTTCGATTTATACTGTCCACGCACGCCGAAGTTCCCCCCTTTGGGTCTGGACTCCATGCTGCGTGGCTGGGCGAGGTTTACGTTTGCAAACGATTCCACAGTATGAAAGTCACCGTAATACGCAAGGAAACTTTCGTATGATGTGGTGTGACTAAGAAAATGTCCGAGATGCCATTCGATCAGCTCGACCTCAAGCGCGCGATTGCCGGCGACGAGAGGGCGATGCAGCGACTGTGGTCGCAGCATGCGCCACACATTGACGCAGTCGTACGCAGGCTTTGCGGGGATCCGGAGCTGGCCGCTGACGTCTCGCAGGAGGTCTGGATGCAGATCTTCAGAGCGCTCCCCAGCTACAGGGGGGACTCGCAATTCGGAACATGGGCTCATCGGATTGCCGTCAACCGGACCTTGAACGCACTGCGCAAGATCCGGCGGCTCGCGAGGCTCGAGGTTGACATCGAGGACGACTCCGCGCTCACGGAGATGGATATCGACAGAACGTTCATCGCGGAATCCATCGAGCAGGCGATGGTAAAACTTTCGCCGGGGGCGAGAGCGGTGTTCGTGCTTCACGACATTGAAGGTTATACGCACGGGGAGATCGGAGAGGAGCTCGGAATCACCCCGGGCGGATCGAAATCTCAGTTGTTCAAGGCGCGGGCGAAGCTGAAAAGGCTGCTCGCGCACTTAGTGGATGATGATTCAACAACAGTCGCAGGAAAGGGGAAGGCAAATGTCGCACCTGTCTGAAGAGCAGCTCGATCAACTTGTCGCCGGGGAGCGCGCTCGCGAGATGTTGCCGCTCAATGATTGGCAATCGATTGCGGCTCGCGCCCGTGAAGAGGGAATTATCCGTGGGGAGCAATCGCGATCATGGTCCGCTGGTCGACCGTGGTTGCGGGTAGCCGCGGCGGTGGTGCTCCTGATTGGTGGCATCGCCATAGGCCGCTCGACTACATATCCGGCAGGCGCGGAGTCGGGCGGGTCTTCTGCGGGTGTTGGACCCGGAGGAGAAACGTCGCCGGTGTCGAATGCGGTTCCGGCTGAACCGATGTCCGGAGCAAGCTTTGCCTCGGTCGACGAGGCATCAGAAACTTTGGAGCGGGCGCAAGCTGACTACCAGCGCGCCTCCGCTTTTCTGGCCGCAAATTCATCGGGACCCACCACCGTCGACAGCTCCAGGATTTATTCGGCCAGACTCGCCGCTCTCAATCAAGTGGGGAACGCAATGGAAAGGGCCCTAAGAACCGCGCCCCACGATCCGGTGATTAATCAGTACTACCTCGCTACGATGGGTGCCCGAGTCGCAACGCAGCAACTCGCTGCGCGGCCGATCGGGCTCGCCTTGAAGGGATTTTAGACGATGATGGTGGGAGGACGGAAAGTGCTGGTTCTCAGAAAGGGTTATGCGACCATCTCTCTGTTCGCGGCGTTCACCTTGCCCGCGGTCGTCATGGGACAGGAAACCGTTCCGGAGCCGCCCTTACTACCGGTCGAGGCGCCGACGGGATGGTTTGGCGTACGAATCTCTGACGAGGCCATCCTCAACGAGAGCGGCGCCGCGTTCTTCGACAAATACCCGGTCGTCAGCAACGTCGATGCAAGCTCGCCGGCAGCGAAGGCGGGCGTTCGGCCGGGAGATGTGCTTCTCACATTCAATTCTCACGACATGCGAGGTGGTTCCCTTCAGCTGAGTAACTGGCTCAAGCCTGGGGCACCTTTCGAGCTTCGTCTCCGGCGTAACGGCGCCGTTCGCGTCGTGCACGGCATTCTTGGTCGACGTCCCGAAGGATGGGAGCAGCTCATGGTAGTCCAGGTATCGCCGGCGGAGCAGATGTTCAGGCGCCGAAGCGTGGAAGGAGCTGCGCCCGAAGGAGGCTTTCAGCAGTCGGGGCTTCGTCTGAGGACCGGGGGCGCTGCTCCTGCGCGTCTTCCATCAGTCCTCGTACCGGCTCTGGGTCTGGGTCGCGGGATCTATCCCTTTGCCGGCGCCGAATTCACGGCCCTCAACAACGATCTCTGCGACGTACTAGGCGTGAGTCCGGGCGGGGTCTTCGTAACGAACGTCGTCGAAGGTTCCCTTGCGCGCGACGCCGGCCTCCGTGCTGGCGATGTCGTAGTCATGGCCGACAATATCAAGATCGAGAATCCGATCGACCTCGTTCGTGCCATTCGGAGCGCGGAGGACCGATCGATCCGGCTTCAGGTCATTCATAAGCGAAAGCCACAGACGATCGTTCTCAGGTGGTAGGCCGAGAACCGATCAAGGCGCAGGAAGTTTGCGCGTCTCAGGGATAAGCGAGGCATGAATTGCGGCTGCGGCCACCGCGCCGCTCGCCGCGGCAAGAATCGCGATTTGTGGTCCGGGTGTTATGTCGCCCGCGGCAAACACATTTCTGACGGACGTGTGATTGTGCTCGTCGATGACGAGGCGACCCAAAGGATCCCGCTTGCAGCCCAGTTGCGCCCCGAGGTCGTCCGCGGGGTACTGACCGATCGCGAAATAGAGTCTCTCGCAGTCCAGCGACATCCCGCCCTGGAGCTCGACACCGGCGATTTCGCCAGACTTCGACACGACGCACCTGACTGGCTGATCGAGCACCGGGATGTTCAGCGCCTTGAGCTGATCGAGTAGCCGCTGCTCCATGTCGGGGGGTTCGCCATTGGTGCAGATGACGATCTGGTGCGTCCACGTCGTGAGCGCGAGCGCCATTCCCACGGCCTTTCGCCCTTTGCCGACAACGACTGTTTTTTTGTCACGTGTCTCGTACCCGTCGCAGTCCGGGCATACATGGACCGTTTCTCCATAGCACCTCTCCAGTCCGGGTATCGCCGGCCAAACATCCTTGATGCCGATCGCGAGTAGAATTCGGCCCGCCTCGATGACTCCTCCCTCGCGAAGCTTCACCGCGAAGAGCTCGCCGGTCTCATTCACGGCTTCGTCCACCACTCCGCCCACGAACTCGGCGCCATAGCGTGCGCCTTCCTCTCTGCCGAGGGCGCGCAGCTTGGGAGATCGGATGCCTTGATGACCGAGGTAGCCGTTTATTCCGCGTGTCTCCCAGTTGCGGGGATCGCCCGAGTCGATGACCACTACCCTATGTAGGTAGCGTGCGAGCCAAAGCGCGGCGCAAAGTCCCGCCGGTCCGCCTCCAACAATTGCAACGTCGTATCTTGCTGTCATGCGCGACGCGGGGTGCAATTTCGATTCCCTGTCTCGCCTTGAGCGATGCGGATCGTTCGTCTAGCTTCGAACTGTAAGCCGACTCCTCTTCTCGCGGACAGATGAAAGTCGCAGTCCTGGATCCATCCAGCGGAATCGCTGGCGATATGTTCCTCGGTGCACTCGTCGACGTCGGGCTCGACAGGGAGTGGCTCGACCGGCTGCCGGCGGCTCTTGGTCTGCCGGAGGTGAGAGTTCGAATCGCAGATGTCGAGCGCTCGCACGTCCACTGCGTGAAGGTCGATTTCGACATTCCGCCTCAGCCGCACGGACGCGTGGTGTCCGAGATTCACCGAATGATCGAGGCCGCCAAATTGCCTGCGTCCGTCGCGAAGTTGGCGCACGCGGCCTTCGATGCGATCGCCAAAATCGAGAGCGAGATCCACGGAGTGACGCCCGACGAGCTGCATCTCCACGAAGTCGGATCGGTCGATGCAATCCTGGATGTCGTTGGCTCTATCTGGGGTCTCGAGCGGCTTGGCATCGAAGCCGTTTACAATACCCGCATCTCTCTGGGCGACGGCACTGTGAAAACCGCGCATGGAGTGCTGCCGGTACCTGCTCCGGCAACGATACGTCTGCTCGAAGGGTTCAGCGTTCACCACGGTCCAGCGGCGGCGGGAGAGTTGACGACGCCCACAGGCGCCGCATTGCTCAAAGTTCTTTCACGGGGGGCGCCTCCTGCTGAATACGCGCCGATGCGGAGCGGTTATGGTGCGGGCACCAGGGACATACGCGGCCAATTGAATGCTCTGCGCATAATTGTCGGCGACGCTGCCGTCGCGCAGCGAGCGCGCAATCACGAACACGATCGCGCACGAATGCACACAGAACACCTTCACGTGCTGAGCGCGGATATCGATGACATGTCTCCGGAGGAGCTGGCCGGAGCAGCCGATGTGTTGCGGGACAAGGGCGCTCTGGACGTAGTGCTCCTTCACACAACGATGAAGAAAGGCCGCGTCGGAACCCGCGTCGAGGCGTTGGTGAGAGCCGCGGACCTCCGGAGGCTGGAGGAAGAGATCTTTCTTCATTTCACGACCATCGGAGTCAAGACTTTCGACGTCGTTCGAAACGCGCTCTCTCGGGAATCGCGGCTGGTTCACCTGGATGGGCGGGACATTCGGGTGAAGGTCGTAACGCTGCCGGACGGCTCGCTGCGGGCGAAGCCGGAGTTCGACGACTTACGTCGCGCGGCCGCAGAGACGACGCGTCCTCTGGCAGAAATCCGAGCGGAGGTACTCAGCGCCTTATCTGAGACCAATGGCGATCAGCAGGCGGCGAGAAGTGATTGAGCAGGAGCTCGAGGAGAGACTCCTCCGCGCAATTCGTATTTCCTCGCGCGGCCGGGTGGCCCACGTGTGCTTCTCGGGCGGCGTGGACTCGACGGTCGTCCTCGCAGGCTCTGTGCGGTCAGGGATAGAGACCATCGCTCTGTTGGGGGTGAGTCCCTCGCTCGCCGCCGCCGAGCGTGCTGACGCGCACCGCATCGCCAATGAAATCGGAGTGCGCGTGGAGGAGGTCGCAACGAGTGAGATGGAGCTTGCCGGCTACCGCGCGAACGCGGGCGACCGTTGCTATTACTGCAAGAGCGCGCTCTACGACACGGTTCAGGCACTCGCTCAAACGCGCGGTTCCGGCGAGGTGATCTTCGTGGGAACGCACGTGGACGATCTGGGTGAGCATCGTCCCGGCCTGCAAGCAGCGATCGAGCGCGGCGTATCAGCGCCGCTTGTCGATGCGGACTTCACCAAGCTTGATGTTCGCTCCCTCGCCAGACATTGGGGTCTGTCGAATGCCGAGAAGCCGGCCGCGCCGTGTCTCGCGAGCAGAGTGCCTGTTGGCGTTCAGGTTACGCCTGAAAGGCTCGCGCAAATCGAGGAGGTCGAAGATTTTCTGCGCAAGAACGACGTCTGGCCCGCTCGTGCCCGGTGGCACGAAGCAGTCGTGCGCATCGAGGTTCCGGCAGAGTTGTTCGAGCGGGTGGTGTCGGAACCACTGCGCGGCGAGTTGAGGCGTGCGTGTAGAAGGGCGGGGTTCAAGTTCGTAGCTCTGGATCTCGGCGGGCTGCAGAGCGGGAGCGTCTCGCTGCCTCTCCTTGCCTCATGACGCAAATCCGCTGGGACATCGAGCGGGAGACGCGGACGGGCGTACCTGAAGTCGTGTTCGGCCCTGGAAAATCCACAGCGCATCTGCGTCAAATCTTCGAGAAAACGAGCGAGCTGCGAATCGCGTCGCGCTTGAGCGAGGATCAGATGGCTGCGCTCAGCGACCTGGCGACGATCTATCCTCAGGCTCGCATGGCGGTTCGCAATGCACGCCTCCTTAGAGAGATGCCGGTCGTCCCGGTGATCACCGCCGGAACCGCGGACATTCCTGTCGCGCTCGAAGCGTCCACGACACTCGAAGCAATGGGAGTTCCGACGTCGAGTCATTTCGATGTCGGAGTCGCGGGAATTCATCGGCTGCAATCGGTGCTCCCGGAGCTCGCCGCTGCACGAGTATGTATCGTCGCAGCCGGAATGGATGGCGCGCTGCCAGCGGTCGTTGCTGGACTGGTGCGAGCGCCGGTGATCGGTGTGCCGACGTCGGTCGGAACGGGCGTGGCGCAGGGCGGAATGGTAGCTATGAATACGATGCTTGCTAGCTGCAGTCCCGGCGTCGCCGTGGTCAACATCGACAATGGCTTCGGCGCCGCGTGTCTCGCGCTCAAGATTCTCGGGTGCAACGTGCCTGACTGAGGCTCACGCAAGATCAGCAGGCTCGCTCTGGTTTTGGAACGGACAGTGCTCCAGTGCAGTGCTCGCCAACTTTCCTCAGAGGTGTGAGATGGCCATCGCTTACGGTGATTCTCTATTGCTCAACCTTGGCCTGTTACTTATCAGAGCCATCTTCGGCCTGCTAATGGCGGGGCATGGCTCCCAGAAACTCTTTGGCTGGCTGGGCGGGTATGGTCTCGCGGGAACGGGCGGGTTTTTCGAGTCGCTCGGATTCCGGCCGGGAAAACAATTCGCCACTGCGGCTTCACTCTCTGAATTCATCGGCGGGCTACTTTTTGCTTTCGGTTTTCTCGGACCTATCGGACCGGCGCTCATTCTTGCCGTGATGCTGGTCGCGTCGATCAGCGTTCATTGGAAGAATGGTCTGTTCGCGACAACGAATGGAGTCGAAGTGCCCGTTCTTTACGCGACAGCAGTCGTCGGAATAACGCTCATCGGATTCGGGAGCTACTCACTCGACAGCGCTTTGGGACTGACGACGTTCTGGACGCCGGGCCTGATCGCACTTGCGCTGATTGTCGGCGTTGTAGGTGGCTTCGCCAACCTGATGCTCAGGAGACACCCCCCGACCACGCCTACCGTTTGAAGCTTCCTGCGTCGAGTCGCGGAGCAATCCTCTCTGACGAGTGACGCGCGAGCCGTGAGCGCTTCGGCGCCGTTGACACTCGGCCACCGTCAGATCCTGATCGCGTTCAGCGGGTTGGTGCTGGCGATGCTTCTCGCCGCCCTCGACTCGACGATCGTGTCGACCGCCTTGCCTACGATCGTGAGCGAGCTCGGTGGGCTCGAGCACCTCGCGTGGGTCGTCACGGTCTACCTTCTTGCCCAGACGATCGTGACTCCGATCTACGGCAAGCTCGGAGATTTGTACGGTCGCAAGATCGTTCTGCAGTCTGCAATCGTCCTCTTTCTCGTCGGTTCGGCGCTGTGCGGGCTCAGTCGGAACATGACCGAGCTGGTCATTTTTCGCGCGGTACAGGGGCTGGGCGGTGGCGGACTCAATGTGACTACGCAGGCCGTTGTCGGAGACATCGTCCCTCCGCGGGATCGAGGGCGTTACCAGGGAATCTTCGGCGCCGTTTTCGGTTTCGCGAGCATCGCGGGTCCTCTACTCGGCGGATATTTCACGACGCATCTGTCGTGGCGCTGGATCTTTTATATCAACATTCCTTTCGGTGTGGCCGCGCTCGTCGTGCTAGCGGCAACCCTGCCGTCGATCGCAAAACGAGCAGTGCGCACCATCGACTACACCGGTGCGGCTCTCCTCGCCGTGGTGCTGAGCGCGGTCACCCTCCTCTCGGATGTCGGGGGAAGCGCGTACTCGTGGACATCACCGATGGCGATCGGGCTTATCAGCGTTTCGGTACTCGCGCTGGTGTTGTTCGCGTTCGTCGAGAGGCGAGCGGCCGAGCCGGTGATGCCGCTGCACCTGTTCCGTCAGCAGACGTTCGTGGTCACGTCCGGGATCGGATTGATCGTTGGGTTCGCTCTCTTCGGATCGGTTACGTATTTCCCGCTCTACCTGCAGGTGGTAAAGGGAGTGAGTCCAACCACATCAGGATTGCAGATGATACCGATGATGGTGGGAATGCTCGTGACATCGATCGGGTCGGGTCAGCTGATCAGCCGTACAGGGCGGTACAAGGTGTTTCCAGTCCTGGGAACCGCGGTGATGACGATAGGACTTTTTCTATTGTCCAGACTCACGCCGACGAGCACCAACACACTCGCATCTCTTCTCATGCTGGTGCTCGGCGTCGGCCTGGGGATGGTGATGCAGGTGCTTGTGATCGCTGTTCAGAACGCCGTCGACTACAAGGATCTGGGCGTCGCGACATCCGGCGCAACGCTCTTCAGGCTCGTGGGAGGATCGCTGGGCACGGCGATCCTGGGAGCGGTCTTCGCTGCCAGATTGAGCGCAAACCTCGCGCAGCTCCTGCCGGCAGGGATGTCGGCGGGGGCTGCCGCGCAGAACATGAGCGTGCAATCGCTGCTACGACTTCCACTGGCTGCACGCGTAGCCTATGGAGAGGCTTTCACTCGATCACTCGGATCACTCTTTCTCGTCGCGACGATCGTATGTGCGGTGGGATTCGTTCTATGCTGGTTTTTGCCGGAGCGCCCGCTCCGGGCAACTGTAGCGGCATCAGCACGCAATACGGGGAACGAGGCGGGCGAGGCATTCGGACGTCCGTCGGACGAAGATGCAGTAGCGGCGCGTCTCTATGCGGCGCTCGCGTCCCTTGCTGACAGAGATGTGCAGCGACAGCACATTGAGCGCGTGGTCCAACGTGCCGGGCTCACGCTTAGTCCGCTTGCCGCGTGGCTTCTCGTGCAAGTCGAGCGCAATCGCGATTCCGATCCGTTGGAGATTGGTCGTCGAAGGTCAATTCCGGCCGATCGAGTGAACAATGCGCTCGACGAGCTGCGCTCGCGTGGCCTTATCCTGGATGGCGTTGGGTCCGACCACCGTCATGAGAAGCTTACGTCGTCAGGATGCGACGCCCTCGACCGCCTCGCATCGGCGCGACGAGCTCATTTGTCGGAGCTGGCGGAGGAATGGGATCCGACAAGGGACGCAGATGTGTCCACTTATCTCCGAACCGCAGTGCGCGATCTCATTCCCGACGCGCGCCGGGAGGGTTAGAATCAGCGTGATCGAATCAGCGGGCGATGCATGAGCGGCACGGACGGCTGGGAAAATTTCTACGTGATCGTAGGCTCTTCAGCCGCGGCTTTGACGGGATTGATGTTCGTCGTCATCTCGCTCACGGCGGACGTGCGGGCAAGCGGCGAGGAAGCGGTAAATGCTTTCTCGAGTCCCACGGTATTGCACTTCTGCTTCGTGCTACTTATCGCGGCTATCGTGATGACGCCGCGCCACACGCCCGGAAGCCTCGCGATCTGCCTTGGCGTCGGCGGATTGGCGGGACTCGCATATACGGTTATGGCAGTGCTGCGTATGCGGCGACAAACGGCGTACACGCCTGTCCTGGAGGATTGGCTGTGGCATGCAGTCTTTCCGCTGATTGCGTACGCGGGAGTCGCAGTTGGCACGCTGACTCTATGGCGGCGACCCGGTGCACTTCTCTACCTGATCGCCGCATGCACGCTGCTCCTCTTATACACGGGAATCCACAACTCGTGGGATGCCGCGATGTACCTCGTCATGCGAAAGCACAAACCGTCGCTGGAATAACTTGCTGGGGTCAGGACTTCCCCTAGCGCCCCTTAGGACTTTGCGTTGGCGAGATTCCTTACTGTGCCCGCCATCGCTGTCACCCTACTGGCATCCGAAGCATTCCGCGCGTCACGATCGAGCTGCGTCGCAATCTGCCTGAGCGCGGTACGACGCCGCGCTCCGCTCAACTTTTCGGCGCGATCGAGATCTTTTGCCAATCGCGACGATACGGCAGCCGAGACGCCATTGTCCCGCACGAGTTGGTCGAGATAGGCGCGGGCTACAGAAAAGCTGGCCGGCCATACAAGCCGCTGCTGATTCTGCACGTTGAGTAGACCGGTGTGAATCAGCTTGGCGGCGTCGATCTCGTTCTGCGAGAGGTACTGACTCGGCTTCAGCTCGAAGATGTCGAGGCCGCGATCGATTTCTGATCCGTAGATGCGTCCATTGTACCAATAAGTCGACCAGTATCCGCCGAGTATGAGCTTGGTGGAATCCATGGGGCCGCGATCGAAGTAAGCGATCTCCTTCGGATGGGCAGGGTCGGTGAAATCGAAGACCGAGACGCCTCCCTGGTACCACGCCTGCGTCATGATGTCGCGCCCCGGCACGGGAATCAGCGATCCATTGTGAGCGACACAGTTCTCCGTCGAGGTCTGTGCGACCGGGAGCTTGTAGTATCCAGCCGGAGTGAGATTGTTGCTGGAGAGTGTGAATATCGCGTCGGCGCCCCACGTCGGACGATCCGTGGCGCGGCAGCGCGGCGCCATACCGCCGCCCCACTCATCGCTGAACAGAACTTTCTTGGCGTCGTTGCTGAACGTCGCCGAATGCCAGTAGGCGAAGTTCGGATCGCTAACGGCAGCGACGCGACGCGGGTTCGCTGGATCGCGGATGTCGAGGAGAATACCGTTGCCGGAGCACGCGCCAGCGGCGAGTCCGACGGCGGTGTAGGCAGTGATGTCGTGGCACTGGTTCGTCTGCGCCGTGGTCTGTGTTCCCTCGCCATGGTTTCCGCCCATGTACAGGCCGGCAATGTTGCCAGCGGAATCAGCAAAAATTCGTGGACTGCTCACGACTTTCGCGTCCTGTGGCGCGGCGAGCGGTACGCGAATCACCTCGATGCGAAACAGCGATGTGTTTGCGTCTTCTCCCGGCGCGGCATTGGAGCAGCCCGCGAGCTCCGAATTCGAGCGGACGCTGCTGGTTCCCGACACGTAGATGTAGACGTTTGCCGGGTCCTTCGGATCCGTGACGAGCGTGTGGGTGTGCGATCCGCGGCAGGTCTGGACCGCTGCGACCTGTTTCGGATGATCGATGTCGGTGATGTCGAAGATGCGAACGCCACGGAAGCGCTCCGCGCTTACCGAGTCAGGTACGCCCTGGCCGCCGCAGTCGACGCGAGCGCGCGTCTCCTCGACAGACATGAAAAGAAGATTGCGGTAGACCGAGAGGTCGCCCTGTCCGCCGGGACATACGTAAGAAGTGCGCAGCGTCGGGCTCGCCGGATTGGAAACGTCCCAGACCTGAAAGCCGTGGAAGCCGCCCTGAAATACGTAGTTGTCCTTGAATGCCAGATCGGCATCCAGAAATCCGAAGCTGCCAAGGTCAGCTGAATCCGCGAAAGCGGCTGGACGATCATGGTGACCGACAAGCTGGAGATTACTTGCGGCTTCCCCAGCGTTGTAATAGCCCGGCCGAAGCGCGAGCCTCGGATCGCCGCTCGTTGCAATGGTTGTCTGCGCGCTGACGGTGCCGACAAACGCAGCGCTGGAAAGCACAACCGCGGAAATCAATTTTGAGAAGATCATTCGATCGTTGACTGTTGCCGTCATTGCAGTCTCGTGGTCTCGGAATGGGTTCTTTGTTGCCTGTCAGGAGATGCTCATTGTCGTTGTTTTCCGCCAGAGGCTAGCGATGTGAGCAGCGCTCGCATGCGCATGATTTCAGCGCGCTGGTCTGCGTCTACGTCGGACGCGTACTGGAAAATCTCAGGCTCCTGCGCGGCGCCGTTTGTGGCGAAGAGATCGTGTACCATCACGAGCGCGCCTTCGTGGTGCCGTATCATGTCCTCGAGGAAAAGCCGGTTGAATGCGGCGCCCCTCGTGCTCGCCAGCTGAGCGAGCTGTTCGGGAGTCAGCATCCCCGGCATCAGAGCGCCGTGACTCATATCCATGTTCGACATTCCGCTTCCCGACATAGTCATGGAGTGGTGCGTAGTGTCGGCCGGTGCCGTAGCGTACGCGATCTCCGGGACCTTCTCGTGACGCTTCTCCAGCCAGTGCCGCATCAGCGCGATCTCATCTGTCTGCGAGACGTTGATGCGCTGCGCAAGAAGGAGCAGAGCCGGCAGTTTGGTGCGGCCGGGCATTAGTGCAGTCATCGTGAGCGCCTGCGCGTGATGCTCGATCATCCCCTGCATGAAATGCGTATCCGCTGCTGAATAACCCGGCGGCGGCTGGGGCGACGCAGTTGACGCAACCTGTGCTCCCATTTGAGCAACGCCAGCAAAAAGGGTCAACCCGACCAGCGCGCTTCGCCACTTCCGTATGGCGCGGGCGTGCACTGGATAGTGCCCGTATGTGTCGAGCCGAAGCCGGCGTCGAAAACGCGTCTCGTGAACGAACAAATCCGCGGGCGATTGACGGACGTATTCAACCAATCGCTTGTGCACCTCGTCGTGCTGCTGACGCACTTCCCCCAGCGAGAGACTGCCCCGTTCCTCGGTCATCAGCGCGTTGAAGGCGTTGATGCCTCCGTATTTCACAGAGTAGCGTGGCGGACGGCCGCCGGTTCGAATCAGCGGCAGATGCTTCAAGGCCTCTTCCTCCCACCAGGTGACGTGAGCAATGATGTCTCGCACCGACCACTGGCCCGTCACTCCAGACACCAGCAGCTGCTCATCCGCGAGACCGTCGTACGAATCCTCAAAATCGCGCCAGGCAGAATCGAGTTTGGTGAGCACCTGCTCACGTTTCATGATGCCATCGTGGGTTCAAGAGACTCAATGTTCTCGAGTACCGCTCGGGCATTGCGAGCGAGACCGGTTAGTTTCGCGCGCTTCATCGGCGATCCCCGAAAGTTTTCGCGGTAGGCCTCCTCATCCATATCGAGGATCTCCAACGCCAGATCGCGCGCGCGCTTTTGGGCGAGTAGCGCGCGGGGAGCAAAGCGCTCTTCCTTCAGCTCGCGCGCGAACCTCACGTTCCACGGGCAAACCTCCTGGCAGATATCGCATCCGTAAAGAAGCTCACCAACCAGGGCATGTAGCTCGTCAGGGATTGCCCCTTTTTTCTCGATGGTCAGATACGAGATGCAACGCGTCGCATCGAGCACTCGTGGCTCGACGAAGGCGCCCGTGGGACATGCGTCGAGGCACTTGGTGCAGCTTCCGCAGCGATCCACCTCGAACGGGGCGTCCGGAGTGAGATCGAGCGCGACGAACAAAGAGCCTATGAGGAAGAAAGATCCCAGTCGCGGGTTCACCAAGTTGGTGTTCTTTCCGAACCAGCCGAGACCGGCACGCCGGGCGAGATCCCGCTCGAGAATCGGCGCTGTATCGACGTAAGCCTTTCCGGCCACCGTACATCCGAGCTCGAGTTCTATCCACCGGTGCAGCTCTCGAAGTTGCACTGTCATGATCTCGTGGTAATCGTCTCCCCGCGCGTAACGCGCGACCGGACCACTCGGCTCCCTTCCACCGTACTCGAGACCGACGACTATCGCCGTCGTTGCTCCAGGAAACGGGAGCCGAGTGTCACGCCGTTTAGCTGCTCCGCGCTCCAGGTATTCCATCTCGCCCGCATAGCCCTTCTCGATCCACCGGTCGAATGCCGCGGAAGTCTCCATTGGACCCAAAGCGGTGATTCCGACCAGATCGAAGCCCAGTCCGTAGGCCTGCGCCTTTATCATCTCTTCGAGAGAGACCGCGTCCGCGAATGCGCGCGTCATTCTTTGCTGGTCGCCCAGCGGGCGTAACGCTCGACGTCCGTGGCCGACGGAACCGCATTGTAGTCACCATACGCGGTGTACATTCGCCAGCGAAGGTACGTGGGATCGGGCAGGGGCAGGAACGGAAACTGGCGGTACCAATCGTTGGATCTGAATCGCCAGGTAATCCTAACGAGGTCCAGTGCCAGGCGCGGACGACGTACCGCTCGCAGGACCAGTCTTAGCGCCAATCGTAGCCACGGCATGACCGTCCTAATATATAGAAAGAGCCATGACCAACTCCGCCGCGCGAGTGCTGGGCCTCATCTCCGATACCCATGGGCTCCTGAGGGCAGGCGTCCATGAGGCGCTGAGTGGGGTAGAAATGATCCTCCACGCCGGTGATGTTGGAGGGCGGGAGATTCTGGAGGAGCTGCGATTGATCGCACCCGTAAAAGCGGTCTTCGGAAACACAGACGCACCGGGTGATCCTGAGCTGGTTCAGGAAATCTCGATGACGGTCGGAGGCGCCAGTATCCACGTAAGCCACGGAGACGAGCTCGGCAGCCCGACGCCAGCAAAGCTCGCCGCCCGTTATGCCGCCGACGTGATTGTTTACGGTCACACCCACAAGCAGCTGGTAACGAAGCTGGATGGACGGTTGATCATAAATCCCGGCGCGGCTGGACCGAAACGCTTCAATCTCACTCCGAGTGTGGCGAGATTGACGATCGAAAGCGGCAAGGCGGAGGTCGAGATAATTGACATCGCTTGAGCTCATGACCGAGGAAGTGCAGGTCTGGGTGGGCGCGCTGGATGTGACGGATGCACGCTACTCGGATTTGTCACGCACGCTTTCGTCGGAAGAGCGCCGTCGCGCCGAAGATCTGCCGCCACTGGTCTGCCGCCGGTTCGTAGTGGCTCGTGGAATTCTGCGCACACTGCTCTCCGGCTTCACCGGCACACCCGCGCAGAAGCTCGAGTTCGAGTACGGCACGAGCGGCAAGCCATCGCTCGCCGGACACGAGATCAATTTCAACATCTCACACTCGGCCGACGTCGGACTTTTCGCGTTCGCGCCGGACCGCGAGGTGGGCGTCGACATCGAGAACGAGCGTCCCGTCCGCCGCCTTCTGGATGTAGCACAGCGGTTTATGTCGGAGGAAGAAGTCAGGACACTTGCCGCAACGGCTCCCGAAAAGCGCGACGCGAGCTTTCTCCGATCATGGGTAATCAGGGAAGCACGGCTCAAAGCAGAAGGGAAGGGAGTCTGGACCGTAACGGAGAGCCGCGCAAACCGAAATCTTACCCATAGGCTCTTTTCACCTCGACCGGGGTATATCGCAGCCGTGGCGGCGCCCGACTCGGACTGGCGGTTATTTACATGTACGGTAAAACACTAGCCGAAAGGAGAGCGGCGCTGCCCTGCGGGATGGCAGCGTTGGCCGCCGCCCGCCGTGCACCGGCCGAGCGGTCTTTGCGTTCGCCCGGCACCGGCTCCTTATTTAGCGGCCGTACCGCGCCAGGCATCGCGCGGCCGTTGAAGTCGTCTCGATAGTGTTGAGGAGGAAAGATGAGGAGAGTCTTTTGTTTGATTGCCGCTCTTGTTCTTGCGACGGGCCTGATGTCCTGCGGAGGCGGAGGTGATACGGTTACACAGCTCCCACCCCCTCCACCGACCTGCGATGCCAACACTTTCTGCATGGGCTCGCAGACGTTCTACACCGCGGCGGGAACAAACGTGGTTACGATCACCGTTCCGGCAAATACCCCGGTGACCTGGGACAACAATTCCGGTGGAATAGAGCACGACGTGACTTTCGACGATCCGTCGACAGCGCTCGCGGTTGGAACAGGAAAATCTGGCCCAATTGGGGCGAACACCAGTGGGTCATTTCAAAGGCAGTTCGCGGTGAGTGGATCTAGCCATCCATTCCACTGCGTCATCCACGGGCTGCCGATGCACGGAACGGTCATCATCCAGTAGGACTGCGCCAGAGTTTATAGGAACGAAACCCCATCGAGGGTTTTCGGCGAGGTGATGCCGAGCGCTGCCAGAGCGCTCGGCATCACATCCACCGTTCGTCGCGGAACGCGCGACGGCCGGTGATTCAGTAACAGCGGCACCAGCATGTGCTCACGGTGCAGCGCGCCGTGGGATGAGACGTGCGGAATTGGCTCGTATCTAGCGCGAAAGTCCCAGTCCCGCGCCGCCGACAGGATGATGTCCCCGCTGCGCGGCGACCCCACCAGACTGGCGATCTGCACCATGGCGTCCGGATAATCGCTCTCGATCGTTGCGTCGTACGCCTGTGCCTCATTCAGCTCGTGGTGACTTCCAATCCCGAGCGGATCGCCTGTGTCCGGCAGGTACGTGTAGACGGATTCTCTCCACGAAAGCCTCGCCATTCCCCGTTTGCCAGAACGTATTTCGCAAGACGACGCTCCGGTTGGCAAAATCATCAGATCGACCGACTCGCGCTCGAGAAGTTTTTTCGCCACGTCGTGCCACTTCTGCGCAAGCTCCGGCCACCATGGGCGTGTTCGCTGCGCGATGTCCAGATACAAATGCGCCATCGCGTTTCCGCTTACCATCACCGCAACGTCGGCCGAGGTGTTGAAGGCCCAGGGATGCGTGAGCGTAGTGTAGCCCCAGTCGACGAAAATCCCAGCCAGATCCTCATGGCTGGTGACGCAGGAATGTCCGTGATCGCTCGCTACCCAGAGCTGCATGTTCTTCCATCGTCCATCCCGCTCGGCGTCGCAACGGATGCGGGCAACCGTCTCATCGACGATCCGCAGGGCTTCGCCTGCCAGCGCGGAATTCTGCCCGCCCGCGTGCGACGTCTTGTCGACGCCAGTAAGGGCCGCGAACGCGAACTTCATTCTCTGCGTCCGGAGACGCCGCGCGACTTCTTCACCCACTCGGCGGTCGATTGCGAGCCAGCCCTGCACGTCCCCGCGAAAATGGGTTGCTGCAGCACGCGCCACGAAAGCCGCGGTCTGACCGATTCGGTCACGCCGTCGCAATCCGCGCGTGATCACACTCAAAGCACCCATGCTTGGCTTCGCCATCTCGAATATCGTCGGCGTGGCGTGATCGATGTCCTTGTTCACGAACCGCATCTCGGCGCCGACATAACTGCGCGAGTGGCCGGAGAGGCGAGCGATGCGTCGCGTGCGATCGTACCACCGCAAGCCGGGCAATCCAACGCTTCCAGGATATCTTCCCATGATGAAAGGCGCGTACGCTGGACCAGTGACGGATGGGAAGACCGAAGTGACCGTCGTGAGCGAGCCCTCCGCTCGGAGAGCAGCGAGCGCTGGAAGGCGGCCGTCGTCGATGCTGCGACGGAGCACATCAGGTCGCACTCCGTCTGCGATTATGATTACGACCTGGGCACCATCACCTGGCGGGCTTCCTGCAGACGGACGCAACTTTAGTTTCCGATTGATGAGAGCAGCTGAAGTCCGCGACAGCGGCCAACAATGAAGAATAAAAAAGATATCCCCGACGCTGGTACCACGAAGCCAAAGTCCGCGAGAGCTACCCGCGCGCGCACTGCGGGAGGCAAGAAGCTCAATCCACAAGTGATGGCGTCCGCCGAGCAACAGGCGCTCGAGGGATTCAAGCAGCGCACCGAGGAAGGGCATCTCAAGGCGGGACGCACGCCGCCTTCCAAGGGCGAGGGAAGAAGGTCGGGCGCCACCCGCATCGTCGACGACGCGATCCGCTCGAGTCCCGTTACCGAAGACGAGAAGCTCCTGCAACAAAGCGGACCTCGCATCGATTTCACGAGGACCGATCCATGGCGCGTGCTCCGCATCATGGGAGAATTCATCGAAGGCTTTGACACGCTCGCTCCAATCGACAAGGCGGTGACGATATTCGGCTCGGCGCGAATCGGACCGGACGATCCTCACTACGAGGCTGCGGTTGAAACATCTCGACTTCTTGCGGAAGCGGGATTCGCGATCATCACTGGTGCCGGACCAGGCATCATGGAAGCTGGAAACAAGGGAGCCAAGCTTGGAGGCGGCCGCTCTATCGGCTGTAATATCGAGCTACCCTTCGAGCAGGGTGCCAATCCATATATCGATACGTTGGTGCACTTCAAGTACTTCTTCGTGCGGAAGACGATGTTCATCAAGTACTCGGTGGCATTTGTCATCTTTCCCGGCGGGTTCGGTACGCTCGACGAGCTGTTCGAGGCGCTGACGCTGATCCAGACCGGCAAGATCTATCGTTTCCCGGTGATACTGTTTGGTCGATACTATTGGGCAGGCCTGCTGCGTTGGCTGCAGGCACGGGTTCTCAGCGAAGGAAAGATTTCAGAGGGCGATCTTGACCTGATGCTGGTGACGGACGATCCCGCCGAAGCCGTGCAGGCGATCGTGGCGGCATACAAGTCACTCGGCAAGAGCGGCGGCGATCAGTTCGACGACCTACTCGACAAACAGCGCGATGGCAAGAAGAAGTAGAAGCAACGGCGAAGGGCGCGATCGCGGCGGGTTCAAAGCATCACGCCACGGCAAAGCGTCGGCTGCAGGTCCCAAGGCACAACAGAAGCTCGCCGCCGAAGACCGCGAGAAGCGGGGAGTCCAGCACACGGCACACGATGCGAGCCGGTTTCTCAAGGGACAGCGCATCGATCCACGGCGCATCGACGGCAAGGAAAGCGTCGCGGACCTGATCGACGGCACTTACCTGGCATACAACGCGGCGCGCCTTCGTGAAGCGTGCCAGCTGTTCACTGGGAAGATGCTGCAACCGGATGTGACCGTCGGTCTCTCCATAACCGGTGCTCTCACGCCGGCAGGACTGGGAATGTCGGCGCTGATCCCGCTCATCGAGTCCGGATTTGTGGACTGGATCATCTCGACGGGCGCCAACCTCTATCACGATACCCATTTCGGGCTTGGACTCGCGATGCACCGGGGGAACGCTCAAGAATCGGACGTCGTGCTTCGAGAAGAAGGCGTCGTTCGGATCTACGACATTTTCTTCGATTACGACGTATTGCTGTCGACGGACGCGTTTTTCCGAAAGATCATTCAGGGAAAAGAATTTCAGCGTTCGATGTCGAGCGCCGAATTTCACAACCTGTGCGGTAAGTACGTGCGCGAGCGCGAGAAAGCGCTTGACATCGGGCAGAAGTCCCTGCTCTCGGCGGCGTATTCATGTGGTGTGCCGATCTATACGTCTTCTCCCGGCGACAGCTCGATAGGCATGAACGTCGCGGCGCTCGCGCTCGACGGAAACAAGCTGCTTCTGGATCCCAATCAGGACGTGAACGAGACAGCGTCGGTCGTCCTCGACGCAAAGCGAGGAGGAGGCAAGAGCGGCGTCATGATTCTCGGTGGCGGAAGCCCGAAGAATTTCATGCTGCAGACGGAGCCACAGATCCAGGAAGTCCTGGGAATCGATGAAAAAGGGCACGACTATTTTCTGCAGATAACCGACGCGCGCCCCGACACGGGTGGCCTCTCGGGAGCAACGCCTGCCGAAGCAGTGAGCTGGGGGAAGATCGATCCGGATCGGCTGCCCGATGCGGTGGTCTGTTATCTGGATTCGACGGTCGCGCTCCCGCTGTTGACGGCTTACGCGTTCGCTCGACACGAGCCGCGGCCGCTCAAACGACTGTTCAACCGGAGAGAGGCGATGATGAAACGACTGAGGAGCGAGTACGAAAAATCCACGAGCGCGCCACCGACGGTGGACCATACCGACTCGAAGCTTCCACAACATCGATAGCCGATTGCCTCCGTGGCGCTGACTACCTAGCTTGGATGTGCGGCGCCCGGCCGGTACACGGTCGGGCGTTCGGTTTTTCCGGTGAGCAATCTGGTCCACGCAGAGGCGACTGCCGCATGCTCGATCAACTCAAAAAGAGTCTTGGCGAAGAGGTTGAAAAGCTTCAGCGTGAGCTCAACGTCACGCTGCCGCAGGAGATTCGCAGAGCCGTCGAGCTCGGCGACCTTCGCGAGAACAGCGAATACAAGGCAGCGCTCGAGCGCCAGCAGTTCGTGCAGGCAAGGCTCGGCCAGCTCCGTCAGCGACTGAGCAAGCTTTCACAAATAGATCTCTCCCAGATTCCCGCCGACAAAGTCGGACTCGGCTCGCAGGTCGTGGTGCAGGACGAGAAGACGGGCGAACGAGAGAGCTACAGCCTTGTATTCGGTGATTCCGTGGAGTTCGAGGAAGGGCACGTCAGCATGTCTTCGCCAATCGGGAAAACCCTGGTTGGAAGAAGCGTGGGCGAAAGCGTCGTGCTCAAATTGCCGGCTATGACTCGCCGGCTAAAAATCATCGACCTGAAGACGATACACGACGCGGCGTAGCCGCACTCCAATTTCGACCAAAATTGGCGGCGTACGAGCATGCTCTCGCCGACGTTTTTAAGTCATCCGCCGTCCATGCTGCAGAAAGAGCTTGAGGGTCCGCGACCACGTTGATAGCGTGCCTGCTGAAGCTCACAGCATGGAGATGAAAATGTTGAAGTATGGACTTGCGACGGCTGCGCTGGCCTGTCTGCTAGCTTGCGGCGGTAGTGGCTCGAATTCGGTTGCCCCGCCGCCTCCTCCGCCACCGCCACCGCCGCCGCCGGGTGGAGTGTCGGTCACCAACGATCTGTACACGCCGGCATCACGAAGTATCGCCGCTGGCGCATCGGTGACGTGGGTCTGGAATACGTGTACGGGCGATGTCTACACGGGTCAGAGTTGCGGATCGCACAACGTGACATTTGACGATGGCGTAGCTTCAGCGACACAGTCAGACGGCAGCTACAGCCGCACGTTCGATGTCGCGGGAACCTATACATACCACTGCACCGTCCATCCGTCGATGACGGGTACCATAACGGTTCAGTAGTAGTAGTCCTTGCGGCGTCAGCCGCGAGACTCGAGGGGCCGGATCATCGGCTCGAAATCTCGAAGTTGCACCGCGGGCGTCCGGAGCGATCGCAGCGCTCCGCGACGTCCGCGTCGACTACTTCCGCCACCAGCGCCGTGACTGCGGCACACACGCAGTGGTCCGATTCCACAGCCCGCGAGAGCGGGCATGCCCGGCCGATAATGTGATACGTGCTGCCGGATTTCTCCACGACAGTCACCCCGCCCATGGCGTTGAGAAGGCGAGAGGCGCCGGCTACCCTCGCGGGTAGTGATCCCGATGCGCCACCGAAACCTGCGGCAAGCCTTTTCCCGACCCGCCTGAGAAACGCAACCAGCTGCGTCGATGACAGCGTTTCGCGCAGCTCCGCGACGCAAGCCGCCAGCACCGGCGCGTAAGCCCGGGAAAACGAGTCTTCCGCTTCCGGCGTGAGGGAGTACAGATCTGCAGGTTTTCCTGCGCCCGGCTTCCGCACAACTCCGTCTTTCCGGACGCTGCCCGCTGTTTCCAGCGTGGCGAGATGAAATCTGACGGCGTTGTCGGTGAGCTCGAGCCGAGTTGCGAGGTCATCCACGGTGCAAGGGTTTTCCCGCAGCAGGGCAAGCAGTCGCCCGCGCGTGGCGTCGTTCCTTGTTGAAATTGCTCGGCTCATTCCGGTCATTGACCTCAAGTTTAATGCGGCTGCCGGAATAAGTCAAAGCAATCCTTGACTTATTCTGCCGTCTTTTGTATCCTCCGATTCGAAGGCTTCTGAGTCAACCGTCCATCGATGCCATGACGAAGACACTGCTGCCCGCCATCCGGAATGCGCAAGTGAAAGACCTGGCGACGAAAGTCGCGCCCGCGTTCGTCGCGCACCGCGATCGTGCGCAGAACCTGCTCAACAATCTGAAGTGAGCGAACACTCCGACGAGCTGACTGGTCCCGACCTCTCCCGAGGGGTCGAGATCAGCAGCGTTCGGCCTGGTCAAATGCTTGCTGGCCACGCCTTCGGCGAGCCGGTGCTTCTCGCGCACGTCGAGCCGAACTGGTTCGCCATTGGAGCGAAATGCACTCACTACAGCGCGCCCCTGGCAGAGGGCATTCTCGTCGGCGAAACCGTGCATTGTGCCTGGCATCACGCCTGCTTCGAGCTGCGGAATGGCGCGGCCACCCACGCGCCCGCGCTCAACGATCTGCCCTGCTACGATGTCGCGCTCGAGAACAACATCGTTCGCGTCACCGGCAAACGTAGCGCGACCCGGCTGAAGGGAAGGGGGCACCGCCCGCGCACCTCGCGCGCGCCCGAGCGTGTTGTCGTCGAGAAAGACCCAGCCGTGGGCCCAAATTCTGTTGTCATCCTCGGTGCCGGTGCCGCCGGCAATGCATGCGCCGAGATGCTGCGCCGCGAGGGATATCGAGGTCCGGTTGCCGTCATCGATCGAGACGCCGACGCTCCGTACGATCGGCCCAATCTCTCGAAGGACTATCTGGCCGGAAACGCACCGGAAGATTGGCTGCCGCTGCATCCAGCGGATTTCTACGAAGCGCAGGGCATCGAGCTCGTACGAGGAACCGCGCGAAGGGTCGACGCCAAAGCAAAGCATGTCGAGCTCAGCGACGGCACGTCCCGTAGTTATGGAATGCTCCTCTTCGCGACGGGCGCAAGTCCGGTCCGACTCGAGATCCCTGGTGGAGACCGGGTCCTCTACCTGCGCACACTCGCCGATTGTCGGAGCATCATCGAGCGGGCACGCAACGCGAAAACCGCCGTAGTGATCGGTGCAAGCTTCATTGGACTCGAAGTCGCTGCTTCACTTACAACACGTGGTCTCCACGTGCATGTAGTGGCCCCCGAGAAACTCCCTCTGTCCCGCGTGCTCGGTGACGAGCTCGGCACGCTCATCAAGGGCGTCCACGAGCAGCAGGGTGTCAGCTTCCATTTGGAGCACTCCGTGGCTTCGATCGATGGCAATGCCGTCGTCCTCGACAACGGCGCGCGGATCGAAGGAGATCTCCTGATCGCCGGCATTGGAGTTCGGCCCAACCTCCAGCTTGCGGAACCAGCCGGTCTCGCTCTCGATGGGGGTATAGCGGTGAATGAATTTCTCGAGACGAGTGTTGCCGGCATTTTCGCGGCCGGCGATGTCGCGCGCTGGCCAGATGCTTATTCGGATGCCCGACTTCGCGTCGAGCACTGGGTCGTCGCCGAGCGCCAGGGCCAGGTGGTCGCGCGGAACATGCTCGGCTTCAGGGACAGGTTCGACGACATCCCGTTTTTCTGGAGCGCTCATTACGACAAGGTCTCGATCCAATACACGGGACACGTCGACAAGTGGGATGCAACGAAAATTGACGGCGATGTGATGAAGATGGATTGCGCCGTGTCGTACATGGTAGACGGCCAGCGGCGCGCGATGGCGACGATCAATCGGGACCGCCAGAATCTCGAGACAGAGATTGCGATGGAGAACGAGCTGTTGCTCAAGCCGCCGCCGCCAATAACACTCGAATCAACAGAGGTCTGACCGATGGCAACTCGGCTCGTTCGCGACGCGGCCTTCTCCGCGCCGGAGTCGCTCCACCACGATGAATTCGAGGCGCTCGTGCGCCGCGAGCTCGAGCTACTCGGCGAGGATCCTGCGCGAGAAGGCCTGGTCAGAACGCCGGCGCGTGTTGCAAGCGCTCTCAAGTGGATGACTCAGGGCTACGCATCCTCCGCCGAGGAAGTGGTGGGCGAGGGAATCTTCGAAGAAGACCACGACAACATGATCATGGTGCGCGACATCGAGCTTTATTCGATGTGCGAGCACCACATGCTTCCGTTCTTCGGCAAGGCGCACGTTGCATATATACCCAAGGGCAAGATCGTGGGGTTGTCGAAGATCCCGCGCATCGTGGATGTGTACGCTCAGCGCCTTCAGGTGCAGGAAAGGCTGACCGAGCAGATCGCCGACGGTCTTTGCAGAGTGCTCAAGCCCGCCGGCGTGGGCGTCGTGATCGAGGCATATCACCTGTGCATGATGATGCGCGGCGTACAAAAGCAGAACTCGAAAACGATAACGTCGGCGCTTCGGGGCGCATTCAGGGAAGACCCGAAAACGAGGGACGAATTTCTGCGGCTCGCCCACAACAGCGTAGCGGCTTCGCGCTACTGAGGATCAGGACGAGATCGCGAACATCCGCTCGACATCCTGGTGATAATCGCGGACGCGAGCAACCTTCGTTTGGGAATCCCAGCCGAGGATCGGTGCGACGATATCAGCCGCGTGATCCGCGATCCTCAAGCCATGGTCGCGGGTCTCGAACGCGAGGTGGGTTCGTCTGATCAGGAGATCGGAAAGTGTCTGCGCCATCTCGTTCCGTACCCCGTAGACAAGATGAGCGGCGGTGTACGGCAGACCATCGACGAGCGGCCTGGCGAGGTCTGTCGTCGTAGCCTCCAGCGTCGAAATCTCCTTGTCGCGATCCGCGCCCGGAAGCTGGACCGAATCCGTCGGCGACCGCTGGATTTTCCTGCCGAGTGATCGCTGGACGAGATCGACAATTTCCGCCGCCATCGATCTATAAGTCGTGAGCTTGCCCCCAGTCACGTTTATCACCCCGAGATCATCGGTGATAATGCTGTGCTCGCGCGACACTGCTCTTGGACTTGCCGCCGACGTGTTGGCCAGTGGACGGATTCCCGCCCAGGCGCTCACGACGTCGTCTATCGTCAAGCGTGCGCGATCGAAATACGCGTTCGCCGAGCGAATGAGATAGTCGACGTCGGCGGGTGAGGCGTGCACCGATTCGGGAGGTTCGTCGGTCCACGTGTCCGTGGTCCCGATGATTGTCTGAGATCCTGCGGGAAGACAGAACATCACCCGGCCGTCGACCGGCGAGATCAGCGTCAGCGCATCGCGGTTTCCGATCCGCTCCCGGGGCACCGAGATGTGGACGCCTTTGCTGCCCCGATGACGCTGCGCCCTGTGATCGCTGCTGAAACGGCTTTCCCAGATCCCCGTCGCGTTCACGATGACGTGTGCTCGCACTGCGGTCGCATCTCCGCCGTCGTGTGATTTGATGTTTCCACCGAGCGCCCTCCCAGCCTCCACAATCAGGTTCGACACCGATGCATGGTTGACGATCGTCGCGCCGGACGCTTTCGCGGCGAGAGCATTCGCCAGTGTGAGCCTTGCATCGTCCGTTCGGGCGTCGTAGTACACGGCGCCCCCAGTCAAACCGGCGGATGACAGCGACGGTTCGCGCGCCAAAGTTTCCGATTCGCTCAACATCGAATGACGCATCGACCGACCGACTGCCATGAGCTCGTAAATCAGCAGCGCAGCCCTCAACTTGAGCTTTCCCACCCTGGCGCCCCGATAAATCGGCCAGGTGAAGGCGAGCGGCTTGACCAGATGTGGTGCGATGCGGAGCAGAGTTTGCCTTTCGCGAATCGATTCATGAACGAGATGAATCTGTCTCTGCTCCAGGTACCGAATACCTCCGTGCACCAGACGAGACGAACGGCCGGAAGTGCCACTGGCAAAATCCTCACGCTCAAAAAGCGCGACATCGAGCCCACGCATTGCCGCGTCGCGGGCCACTCCGCAGCCCGTGATTCCGCCACCAATGATGAGAAGGTCGAACGTTTTTCCGGAGGGTCCAGTCATTCTCTCCCATGGTACGCTGCTGCGTGATGAGCGGAAGTATAAGGAATTTGATCGCAAGACTCGGATATCGCGCTACGCGAGCCCGTCGCACTATGACCGTGGCTACATTCACTTAGCGGAGTCTTCATGAACGAAGCCAGAGCGTGCGAGGCGATCGAAAACCTGCGCGAGTACATCGACACACATCTCGCAAACTCCAGCGACGCCCGAATCACTCTCGATCTACTCGGCCGGAAAGCGGAAATGAGTCCGTATCATCTACAGCGGAAATTCAAACGACTGGTTGGCCTCACGCCCGCTCAGTACCTAAGGGCACAGAAGACGACGCGTCTCAAGAGCGAGCCAAAACGAGGCGAGACAGTTGAGATCCGCTACGTGGTCACCACCACATCACTCGGCGCACTGCTCGTTGCAGCAACAAGTCCTGGCATCTGTGCGGTAACTCTTGGGACCGACGCGAAGACGCTCGAAGCTTTGCTCGCCCGGGAATATCCGGCCGCAACCCGCCGCGCCGTTAGTCGCGCGTCGAGCCCGCTTGGGAGCTGGGTGAACGAGATCGTCGCCGCTGTCGAGGGAGAATCCGCGGATCTCATCATGCCGATAGACGTACGCGCTTCGGCATTTCAACGCAAAGTCTGGCGCGAGCTGCAGAAAATCCCCTTCGGGGAAACGCGGACCTACACAGAGATCGCCGAATCGATCGGCTCACCGCAAGGCGTGCGGGCGGTCGCGACTGCATGTGCGCGCAATCGCGTCGCCATCGTCATTCCCTGTCATCGGGTCGTGAGGCGCGATGGAGAGCTCGGCGGATATCGCTGGGGTATGGAGCGCAAGGAGTGTCTGATAGATACAGAGAGAGCCGCGCGAGAGAGGCGAATGTCCTAGAAAGATAATCGGCGCCCGTCTATGTTCCGTGCATGGCAACATTCGGGAATGGGCGCCGCGTCGCTATAGTGGCCGGTGTGCGGACGCCGTTTGCAAAAGCGGGAACCGCACTCAAATCCATCTCTGCAATCGATCTCGGCAAGCTCTGCGTTGCGGAGCTCTTGCAGCGCACCAATCTCGATGGAAAAGAAGTTCAGGGGCTCGTATTCGGCACCGTGATTCCTTCGGTGCTCGCCCCGAACATTGCGCGCGAGGTGTCGCTGTTGCCCCAACTCCCCAAAGGAGTGCAGGCTTTCAGTGTCAGTCGGGCCTGCGCTTCCGCCAATCAGGCGATTACGGACGCCGCTGATCAGATCGCTCTCGGTCATCTCGAGGTGGCCATCGCCGGCGGGGCTGAGTCGCTCTCGAACATACCGATCCTCCACGCGCAGGGCTTCGCGGAATCTCTCGTCCTCGCGTCGAAAGCCAAGTCATTTGGTGGCCGCCTGAAGGCGTTGGCGCGCATCAGGCCGAAGGACCTCGTTCCTGTTACTCCGGCGATCGCCGAGCCTTCTACGGGCGAGACCATGGGCCAGTCCGCTGAGAAAATGGCGAAGCTGAACTCCATTCCGCGCGAGGAGCAGGATCATTTCGCGCTGCGGTCACACCGGCTCGCTGCGGCTGGAACAGCGGATGGCAGGCTCACCGCCGAAATAATGCCGGTCTACGTTCCGCCGAAATTCGACAACGTCATCACGAGCGACAACGGCATTCGCGAGGACACCAGCTACGAGCAGCTCGCCGCTCTCAGGCCAGTATTCGATCGAAAGTATGGCTCGGTGACGGCGGGCAATTCATCTCCACTTACCGATGGTGGGGCGTGCGTCCTTCTAATGAGCGAAGAAAAAGCACGCTCTCTCGGCTACCCGCCGCTCGGAATCATTCGCTCCTATGCGTACGCGGCTATCGATCCCGGTGAGCAGCTCCTTCAGGCTCCTGTCCTGGCCGCGCCAGTCGCGCTCAAACGCGCGGGACTCTCACTGAAGGACATAGACCTCGTCGAGATGCACGAAGCTTTTGCTGCACAAGTTCTGTCCAACCTGAAAGGTTTCGAGTCCAAATACTGGGCGGAGCGCGCGGGATTCTCACAGCCCGTTGGCGAAGTCGACAGGGCAAAGCTCAACGTGATGGGCGGCTCGATTGCAATCGGACATCCGTTCGGCGCGACGGGCGCGCGCATCACGACGACGCTACTCAACGAACTGCGGCGGCGCGGCGGACAATTCGGACTCATGACTGTTTGTGCTGCCGGTGGGATGGGATTCGCCATGGTGGTGGAGCGGACTCGATGAGCTCGACCGAAGTCACGATTGGCGGTCTCGTCGGGACGCGTTGGAAGCCGGCGCTTTCCGTCGAGGTCACTGACGGCATCGCCGTCATTACGTTCGACCTGCCGAATGAGTCCGTGAACAAGCTCAATCGCGCAGTGAAGGACGAGTTCGTCGCATTGGTCAGCCGGCTCGAGCAGGACACAACCGTCCACGGCGCGGTGTTCATCAGTGGCAAGCCCGATGTATGGATCGCAGGAGCGGACATTGAGGAGTTTCTCGCGCTCAAGACCGCGACCGACGCCGAGCGTCTGAGCCGCGACGGCCAGATGCTGCTGGACTCGGTGGAGCGGCTCCGCATTCCGATCATCGCAGCCATCCACGGCGCTTGTCTCGGCGGCGGCCTGGAGACGGCTCTTGCGTGTCGTTATCGGATCGCAACCGATCACCCCAAGACGATGCTCGGCCTTCCGGAAGTTCAGCTCGGCTTGATTCCAGGTGGCGGAGGAACGCAAAGGCTTCCGCGAAGAATTGGTCTGACCAACGCGTTGGATCTGATTCTCACCGGAAAGAACGTTCGTGGGAAGAAGGCTCTTCAGCTCGGGCTGGTCGACGAGCTCGTGCATCCGTCGATCCTTCGCACGATCGCGATACAGCGCGCACACGAGGTTGCTGAAGGCCGACGCAAGAGCGAAGGCCACAGCGGCGGAGTGAAGGGACTGCTGCTCGACGCGAATCCTGCGGGGCGCGCAGTCGTTCTTCGGAAGGTGCGTGACCAAACGATGGCGAAATCGCGCGGCAATTATCCGGCGCTGATCGCCGCCATCGACTCGGTCGCCGCTGGATACGAGAGGGGACCCGCGCACGGATATAGGCAGGAGTCGCGACTGTTCGGTGAGATGGCGATGACCGACGTCTCACGCCAGTTGATTTTCCTGTTCTTCGCGACAAACGACCTCAAGAAGGATCCGGGTGTTGAGCCGGCGCACCATCCGAATCTCCCGGTGTCGGCATTCGAACCCCTGCCCGTCGAAAAGATCGCGATCATCGGCGCCGGTTTCATGGGCGCTGGGATCGCATCGATTGCCGTTCAGCACGGGAGCCTCGTTCGACTCAAGGACGCCGATCACGCGCGCGTCGCCAAAGGCTACGCTGCCGTCCGCGAGGTTCTGAAAGAGCGGCTCACCAAAAAGCAGATAACCAAAGTCCAGTACACTGACTACATGGCTTTGCTCGGCGGCACCGTCGATTACTCCGGATTCGGCAACGTCGATCTCGTGATCGAAGCAGTGTTCGAGGACCTCGCGGTCAAGCACCAGGTGCTCCGCGAGACCGAAGCATCGATCCGTCCGAGCGCAATCTTCGCGACGAATACGTCGACGATTCCAATCGGACTGATCGCGCAAGCTTCGAGTCGCCCTGAGCGGGTCATCGGAATGCACTTTTTCTCGCCGGTGCACAAGATGCCGCTCCTCGAGGTCATCACGACTCCGCAGACCTATCCCCAAGTCACTGCGACGGTCGTCGCGTACGGTAAGAAGCTCGGCAAAACGGTAATCGTGGTGAACGACGGACCAGGATTCTATGCCAACCGGATACTCGCACCGTACATCAATGAGGCGGGAATCCTCCTCGATCAGGGTGTCGCGGTGGACATCATCGACAAGGCGCTGGTCGATTTTGGCTTTCCTGTCGGGCCGATCACGCTGATCGACGAAGTGGGGCTCGATGTCGCGACGAAAGCCGGCAAGATCATGGCGGAAGCCTATCCGGACAGGATGCAGCCGGCGAGATCGATCCAGGCGGTGGTTGCTGCCGGCCGGTCCGGTCGAAAATCGGGCAAGGGATTCTACAGCTACGACAAGGAAGGCAAGAAAGGCGACGTCGACCCTTCCGTCTACCCGATCTTCCTCGCCGCCGGAAATATTCCCGCCGTCCAGTCGATCACCTCTCCCGACGTCGAGACGCCGTCCCACGCCGAGATGCCATCGGTTCAGATCCAGCAGCGCGCGGTTCTCGCAATGTTGAACGAAGCAGCTCGATGCCTCAGCGATGGGATCATCCGCTCAGCTCGTGACGGCGATGTCGGGGCGGTTTTCGGAATCGGGTTTCCTCCGTTCCGAGGCGGGCCTTTCAGATACATGGACTCGCTCGGAGTTAAAATCGTGGTGCAGCGACTCGAGGACCTCAACGCGCGTTTTCCGGGCAGATTCGAGCCCGCGGATCTCCTCCTCGACATGGCTCGGCAAAATCAGTCATTCTATTCGCACGAGCGCGTGTGAGGGGTAGAGCGGCTCCCGAAATGCGGTTCCTTACTGTCGCAGCCGCGTGCGCGGTGTTTTTGACCGCGTGCAGCTCCGTCCCGCCAGGTACACCGGGTCCCGCCTCTTATCCGAGGACCAGGGCGGAGCGCACGGATTATCTCGAAACGTCGCACTACACGGACGTACAGCAGTTCCTGAACTCACTGACGAAGCTGCGCGCGCCCGTCGTCGTCGGATCGATCGGGAAGACGAGCGAAGGCCGTGACATACCCTACGTGATCGCGTCGCGTCCGCTCGTCTCTACGCCGGCCGAGGCGAAGGCATTAGGGCGTCCGATTGTCTACGTGCAGGGAAACATCCACGCCGGGGAGATCGAGGGAAAAGAAGCGCTGCTCGCGCTCCTTCGCGACCTCACCTTTTCAAAAGCACCGAATGTCCTGGACTCGATCGTTCTGATCGCCGTTCCCATCTACAACGCAGATGGCAACGAACGGTTTGCTTCGCAGTCCGTGAATCGCCGGGAGCAGAACGGACCCGAGATGGTCGGCACGCGCGCGAACGCACAGAATCTGGATCTCAATCGTGACTACGTGAAAGCTGAAGCTCCGGAGACGCGCGCTTCGCTGGCGATGTTCAACGCCTGGGATCCGGACGTCTTCGTCGATCTCCACACCACGGATGGAAGCTTTCACGGATACGCGCTCACCTATTCTCCGTCACTGAGTCCGGCGGCAGTGTTCGGCGGAGTATACGCCCGCGACTCGCTGCTTCCCGTTCTGCGCGAGCGTATGCGAACCCGCGACGGCTTCGAGATCTTCGACTACGGTAATTTCGTCGACGACGAGCCTGGGTTGGTCGCCGACACCAGCGTCCACCAGGGATGGGCGACCTACGATTCGAGGCCGCGATTTGGCACCAATTATTTCGGAATCCGCGGCCGGATTGCCATTCTGAGTGAGGCGTACTCCCACGATCCCCTGCAGCGTCGGATAGCGTCCACCTACGCGTTCGTTAAGGAGATTCTCTCCCTCGTCGCCGAGAAGAGAGCGGCGATCAAATCACTGAGCGCGCGCGCGGACAGCTTGCCGATGGCGTGGGGAAGATCGCCGGATTCGGTTCAGATGGTGGCGATCCGCTCGGAGCTCATTGCCACCCCGAGAATGCTCGACGTCATTCGAGAGGATCTCGAGAAGACCGGAGATTCATCCAGCACCCAGCCGGGAGTCCCGAGGGGTGAGCGACGCACTGGAAGATTCCGTACCATCCGGATGCCGGTTTACGACAGATACACCTCGACTCTCGATCGATTGCCACCCGCCGCGTACGTCATCCCGCCGGAAGACGGCGCGGTCGCCGCTCTGATGCGCCTGCACGGACTCCGCGTTGACGAATCCGATTCGGCGTGGACTGCGCGCGGTGAGTCGTTCGTCATCGATTCCGTTGTGACCAACCCCCGGTCATTTCAGGGGCACCACGAGGTCCGCCTCAAAGGGCACTGGGAACGCGCGATGCAGGCGCTACCGGCGAAGTCGTTCATCGTCTCGACGGCGCAGCCGCGCGGTGCCCTGGCCGTATATCTGTTGGAGCCCGAGAGCGACGACGGCCTCACGACCTGGAATTTCTTCGACCCCCAGCTGCAGAAAGGCGGCAAGTATCCGGTGAGACGCATCTTCGATCTGCGACGGCGCCGCGGCGCCGCGCAGAAGCGCTCGTCGGCATCGTCAGCCCTGTCACCCGAGAACTAATGCTCCGTAGCGCGCTGCTTTATTTGTCAGGGCAGAAGCAGGTCTTTCGCTTTGTCCGCAACAACAGGCTCGCGAAGAGCTTTGCCAATCGGTTCGTGGCTGGAGAGACCCTCGAAACAGCGCTCGATGCGGTTCGCCGGCTCAACGCCAACGGCATAAGCGCTTCGCTCGACCTCCTCGGCGAGAGCGTGCACAACGAGACGGATGCGCGGGCGGCGGGTCAGGCTTACGTCAACATGCTCGATCGGATCTACGAGCGACGCGCCGACGCCAACGTGTCCGTAAAGCTTACCGCGATGGGCCTCGACATCTCGGAGGAGCTCTGCGTGGCGACAATGCACAAGATCCTCCAGCGCGCGCGCGAGTATCAGACATTCGTGCGAATCGACATGGAATCGAGCGAATACACGCAGCGCACGCTTGACCTTTTCGAGCAGCGACTTTATCCGTCGTACCGGGAGAACGTCGGAATTGTCCTTCAGAGCTACCGGTACCGGACCTTCGCGGACGTCGAGCGCGCTAATCTGATCAAGGCCCGCGTCCGAATCTGTAAGGGCGCATACAAGGAACCGGAGACTGTCGCGTTCCCGTCAAAGAAAGACGTCGATGCGAACTACGAGCGCTGCATGCACGCTCTGATGCGTCACGGGAACTATCCCGGCATCGCGACTCACGACGAAGCGATCATCCGGGAGGCGAAGCGATTCGCGAAACAGAATCAGATCGCGCCGACGCGCTTCGAGTTTCAGATGTTGTATGGAATCCGCCGCGATCTGCAGGATCAGCTGGTGCGTGAAGGATATCGCATGCGCGTATACGTCCCGTTCGGGACGCAGTGGTATCCATACTTGATGCGTCGACTGGCCGAGCGCCCTGCGAACGTCGCGTTTCTCACCGGCAATCTCTTCAAGGAGATGGTCGGCAGTCGCCGGCCAAAATAAATGGGTCGGTTCATTCCCCCCGATCCCTCGAAGGGCGATCCGAACACCATCGGCGGCTATATGGCAGTTCATGATCGTCCGGCGGCATTCGAGGGGAGCGATGGCGCGTCGTACAGCGTGGAGATCGTCACCGACACCACTGGCGACGCTGCTCGGCCGTTCGCCGCTTACCTTCTGTTCGTCCGCTGGCGCGAAGGTGACCCCGTCGCGAGCGGACATCTAGAAACGGAGTTCATTGCGTGGGCGGACAACGAAGACGAAGCCCGAGAGGCGGTGGGCGCACTGATGTTGAGTGACGTGAAAACACGACTGGACGAATTGATCAGAGCGAGGAAAGCAGAGCTCCGCCCGTGGTGGGACGCGATGCGCCAAGAGGGTAGCAGTTGACGCGAACCGAAGGGGTCGTGCTTAAGGGGACTGGTGGTGTCTGGCACGTTCGCGCGGAATCCGGTGACATATACGAAGCGTCGCTTCGCGGACGGCTCAAGCAGGAGCGTGAAGAGAGCGTGAAGCTCGCGGTCGGCGACCGCGTTGCACTCGAGCTGGATCAGCGCGGCGCGCATTGGGCTATTGCGGAGATCCTTCCGCGCCACTCGCAGCTGGCGCGCCGCGCTCCAGGCGCGGGACAGGGCGAGCGGATCGTCGCCGCGAACGTCGATCAGGTCGTCATCGTCTTCGCCGCCGCTCGGCCCGACCCACACCGTCGCATGCTCGACCGGTTTCTCGTCATTGCGGAAGCGAATTCCCTTCAATCGCGCATCGTCATCAACAAGATCGAGCTCGTCGATAGGCTGACGGCTGAGAAAAATTTCTCCGACTACCCCACAGCTGGCTATCCCGTCCACTACACCAGCGTCAAGCAGAACATTGGGCTCGGGGACCTGCACAACGAGCTCGCGGGGAAGACATCGGTGCTCACCGGGCCGTCCGGCGTTGGAAAATCTTCTCTGATGAATGCGATGTATCCTGGCCTGGGCCTTCGCGTCGGCGAGATCAGTGAATCGGTTAACAAGGGTCAACACACGACGGTCGGGGCGCTCCTTCATCCTCTCCCGGACGCAGGATACGTCGTTGACACGCCCGGACTACGTGAGGTAGGTATGTGGGGCCTCGCCGCCGAGCATCTCGACGAGTGTTTCCGCGAGCTTCGTCCTTTCATTCCGAGTTGTAAGTTCGGGAACTGCACGCATCGCGTCGAGCCGGGATGCGCCGTGCGCGACGCGGTGGAATCCGGCGCCGTCAGCGTCGAGCGGTACGACAGCTATTTGAGATTGCGGGACGAGCTGGAAGACTCGGAAAAAAAATGGGCGCCGTATGCCGGGGCATCCAAGCCCCAGAAGCGGCGCACCTAGGCCGGGTCTTCTCGCAAATCGACGGTCCAGTCGATCTCGATCTCCCTCGAGAGCGAGTCACGTACCGAGCAGTACTTGGTTGCTGACAGCCCGATCGCGCGCAAAGCCTGTGCTTTCTCTATCCCGCGCCCAGCAATCGTGAAGTTGAGCGTGATGTGCTTGTACCGCCTCGGGGTTGTGTCGACGCGCTCCCCAACGACATCAATGGCGAGCGACGAGATGGGCGTGCGCTGCTTGGCGAGAATGTCGATCACATCGTACGACACGCAGGTAGCCAGCGCGCTCAGAAGTGCTTCAGGCGGCGTCTGACCCGTTTCGCCTTCGCCATCGAAACGTGCTGTCGGTCCATCCGGACGTCCTGTATCGAAGCGATGCCCACCGACCCAATCGACACGAATGCGCGAAGGCTTGGCCGCGGTTTGTACGGTAGCGCGTGCGGTCACTTCTCCGCACCCTTCTCGATTGGAGCCCGCACTGTATTTCCCCACTCAGTCCAGCTGCCGTCGTAGTTTCTCACGCGGTCGTAACCGAGGAGGTAGGTCAGCACGAACCAGGTATGAGAGGAGCGCTCGCCGATACGGCAGTAGGCGATGATGTCGTCGCCTTTCTTGAGGCCTTTTTCCTTTTCGTAGATCGCGCGCAACGACTCGGCGTCCTTGAACGTCCCGTCCGGATTTGCGGCGCGCCCCCAGGGCACGCTGCGCGCGCCCTTGATGTGGCCTCCGCGAAGAGTGCCTTCCTGCGGATAATCGGCCATGTGGGTCCGCTGGCCCGTAAACTCTTCGATCGACCGAACGTCTATGAGGGGTTTGCCCGCCGACGAATGCTCGCGCGTCTGCTGGAAGAAGGCGCGGATCTTTTCGTCCGAGCGCTTCGGAGCCTTATAACTCGTCTTTGGAAAGCGCGGTACCTCTGTGTCGAACGGTCTGCCCTCCTGTTCCCACTTGACGCGACCGCCGTCCAGAAGCTTTGCGTTGGTGAATCCGAATAGCTGGAATACCCAGAACGCGTAGGCCGCCCACCAGTTGTTCTTGTCTCCGTAGAACACGACGGTCGTATTTTCGTCGATCCCTTTCTCCCGCAGCAGCTTCTCGAATTGCTCCGACGACACGTAGTCGCGCAGAACCGGATCGTTGAGGTCCTGATGCCAGTCGACCTTCTGCGCGCCCGGAATGTGCCCCGTCTCATAAAGAAGCACGTCCTCGTCGCTCTCGATTATTCTGATCCCGGGATCGTCCAGGTGGTCGGCGAGCCACGCCGTGCTCACGAGGACCTCGGGATGTACGTAACCCTTCGATTTGATTCCCGCGTCGGTCGCGGCTGCGTCAGTTGAAACTGCGGCGCTCATGAACTGCTCCTGTGAGAGGAGAGCCTTTAGGATAATCAGGCCAGGCGACGCGCGGGGCAAGTGGAATCCGGTCTCGCCCGTGTATCTTTGCCAACTATGAACGACGCAGACAAGCCGAGGATGGATGCGTATTCGCGACATGTCCTCGTCTGCACCGGAAATTTCTGCTCGCCCGAACGACGCGGCTCGGAGCTCTACTCTCTGCTCGCGGATCTCTTGCAGCGCGAGGGCCTTCTCTTCGGGCCGGACCGCGTGAAGCGCGGCGAGACTCCGTGCCTCGGAGTCTGCACCGGCGGACCGGTCGTCGTCGTGTACCCCGAAGGCATCTGGTACTGCGGCGTTACTCCTGCGCTCCTCGAGCGAATCGTAGTAGAGCACCTCAGAGACGGCATCCCGGTTGACGAAGCGGTTTTTCATCGGCTCTGAGGGCCTTTTCAGGTCATCCGGAGGCGCCGGAAGTCTCGAATATCCTGCCCTTCCGGTTAGCGCGCTGTCATCCGATTGTCTTAACTTTCCTTGCAACTACCCTCGTCGCAGTGAATCCGCCCAACCCATTCAATCCACGCAGACTTGCCCTTGGCGCTGCGAAGAAACTGATCTTCGAGAATGAAGATCCGGAAACGGCGCTCGAGCGGATCGCCAGACTCACCTCAACTGACAACCGCGGGACTCTGAGCCCGGAGAGCAAGACAATGTCACGGACGCGCGAAACCATTCTGGACAATCTCGACGAGATGTATCGCGAAGCATTCGAGCGGGCGAAAGCAACGAGCGATGCCAGCCAGATGCAGACCCTCGATTTCGCCTATCGCAGAGAACAGCTCTACTTCGAGATCCTTCTCGACGTTCGCGACGCATTAGAGCGCCGTTAGCTTGACGCGCGTCGGCGCCCCTGTGTCATGAACAGCGCCTGGGGCTGGATCGGATTCAACGTCGCTGTCCTCGCGATTCTCGCGCTCGACCTCGGCGTTCTCCATCGCCGGTCTTCGAAAGTATCAATCAAGGAAGCGGCGACCTGGAGCGCGGTATGGGTCGCGCTCTCGCTTTGTTTCGCGTTCGCAGTTTATCGAACCCTTGGCAGACAATCTGGACTGGAGTTTCTGACAGGCTATTTGATCGAATACGCGCTGTCCGTCGACAACATCTTCGTATTCGTTCTGATCTTTTCTTATTTCAGTGTCCCCGAGAAGTACCAGCACCGCGTTCTCTTCTGGGGAATCGTCGGCGCGCTCATCTTGCGCGGGGTGATGATAGTCGCCGGCTCGGCACTAGTCACAAGGTTCGAGTGGGTCCTCTACATCTTCGGCGCGTTTCTGGTGTTCACCGGACTCCGGATGGCGTTCCAGAAAGCCGAGGACACCTACAACCCGGAGCGGGACCCCGTTCTTCGACTGACTCGTCGCCTCGTTCCGGTGACGGACGATTACCGCGGCGACAGTTTTTTCGTCCATGAACCTGACGCTAAAGGAAGGCTTCGCTACGCCGCAACGCCACTCTTCATCGTGCTGCTGATCGTCGATACGACCGATATCATCTTCGCCACCGACTCGATCCCGGCGATTTTCGCGGTGACACGCGACCCATTCATCGTCTACACGTCCAACATCTGCGCAGTCCTCGGACTCCGCGCACTGTATTTCCTGCTCGCAGGGGTCGTCGACAAATTCGTGTACCTCAAGCTCGGCTTGTCGATAGTCCTCGTCTTCATAGGCGCCAAGATGCTGGTGGATCCATTCGTCCACCTGCCGATCGTTGCTTCATTGGGTGTGGTCGGTGGGGTGCTTGCCGCCTCGATTCTCGCCTCGCTCCGATGGCCGCGAGCCGGGCACTAAAGCCCATCTTTGGGTTACGCTAAAGGCGACAACAACGTCTTTCCCGAGACTTTTCTTTTCTACGCAAATTCCAGGATCCCACAATGAGACCTGCATTACGTGTGGCGAGCGTGGCCGCGCTCATCGCCGCTCCATTTTTTTGCCTGCACGCCCAGAACACAGGAAAAACGCTTGCCATGGATTTTCGAACGACTATAGCCGTTCAGGGCGCACCCGACACCGGCCTGATAGTTGGACGCGCTTTGGGCACGGCGTCGACAATGCGCTTGGACGTGTCGATGAACGGCGCGAGCGCTCACGTCAGCCCTATCGCCGATAGCGCGGTAACAATAATCGTGACTGATAGCGGTAAGACGATCGCCTATCTCGACGCGAAGAAGAGCCAGTACCTTCGCGTACGCCCGGCGGAGATGATTGCACAGGCGCAGCAGATGGGCGGAATGAAAATGGATTTTTCCGAGACCAACGCAAAAGTCGACAACCTTGGCGCCGGTCCGGTACTGCTGGGGCACCCGACGACGCATTATCGCGTCGCAACCGGGATGACAATGACGATCAGCGCAATGGGACAGCAGCAGGTCGTCAAAGTCTCGAGCACCAACGACGCCTTTTACGCGACGGATATTGCCAGCGACCTGAACCCGTTCGCTAGCCTCACCGGCGGCGACATGGCCAACATGTTCGGGACCACGAACAAGGACTTCGCAGACAAAATGAAAGCCGTGCAGGCAAAGCTGCCAAAGGCAGTCCCGCTGCGTGCCCTCAGCTCCAGTACCCTTGCCGCACCGGGACAGACCCGCATCACGAACAGTGTGGCAGAGGTCACATCGGTCAAATGGATCGCCGCCGACCCCAAAGCATTCGAGATCCCGGCGTCATACAGCGCCGTGCAACTTCCTGGACTCGGTGGAGCGCCGAGCGATGGAGGGGCGATACCTCCGAAGTAGGTCTTAGCGGCGTCGCATTGCACCCAAACAAAAAAGCGACCTTTCGGCCGCTTTTTTTCCGCTTCGATTCCGTAATTCAGAACTTCACGATCTCTTCGTACGCCGCCCTGAAATCCTCCACTTGCGGAAGAATGGCGTCCTCGAGTCGAGGCGCGTACCCGACGAACGTATCGGTCGATGCCACCCGCTTAACCGGAGCATCCAGCCAGGCGAAGCACTCGTCCGCGATCGCCGCCGAGATCTCCGCGCCGTAACCCCAGGAAAGCGCATCCTCGTATGCGACGATGACTCGCGAATTTTTCTTCACCGAGTCGAAGACGGTCTCACGATCCCACGGACTCAACGTCCGCAGATCGATCACCTCCACCGAGATTCCGTTGTCGGCCACGGCGTTCGCCGCAGTAATCGCCCGCTGAACCGTCGCCCCGTACGTGACGACGGTCACGTCGGCGCCCTCGCGCACCACTTTCGCCTTGCCGAACGGGATCATGAAGTTCGGACCGGGATAAGCCGCCTTGTTGTAAGTCTGGCGGTAGAGATGCTTGTGCTCGAGAAAGAGTACTGGGTCTTCGCACCTTATCGCAGTGCGCAGCAGTCCATTCGCGTCGAGCGCCGTAGCGGGACAAACGACGCGCAGGCCCGGGCAGTGCGTGAAAATCGATGCGCCGGTCTGAGAATGATAAATCGCGCCGCGGATGTAGCCGCCGTAGGTCGTTCGCACCACGACGGGCGCCGAAAAATTGTTGTTGGATCGCCAGCGCATCGTCGCCAGCTCGTCGCGTAGCTGCATGTAGGCCGGCCAGATGTAATCGAAAAACTGAACCTCGACTATTGGCTTGAACCCGCGCACCGCAAGCCCGATTGCGCGTCCAACGATGTTGGCTTCGGCGAGCGGGGAGTTATAGACGCGCGCACTGCCGAACTCCTTCTGAAGCCGCCACGTCACTTTGAATACGCCGCCCTTGCCTTTGACCTTGTCGAGATACTCCTCGCGCGATACGTCAGCGACATCCTGCCCGAACACCACGATCTTGGGATCGCGTCGCATCTCATCGCGCATGCAGGCGTTGAGCAAATCCACCATCGTCGTCGGCTCGCCCGAGAATTGTGGATCGTCTTCGGTGTCGAACTGCTCGCTGGTCGGATCGACGTCCGGTGAATACACACCGAAATACACGGTCTCGGGACCAGGCTGCGGTTGCGCCAGCGCGTCGTCAACCGCGGCGAGAATTATCGATTCCACTTCCTTCTGGATCTGCTTGATCTGGTCTTCGGTCGCGTGGCCTTCGCTCACCAGCCATTTCGGGAATTGCGTGACTGGGTCCCTCGCTGCATCGGCGCTGCGCTCCGTCGGCGGCCGGTAGAGCTTCTCGTCGTCCGAGAGCGAATGCGAGTACGGTCTGATCACGTGCGCATGGACCAGCGCCGGACCTTTTCGCTGTCTCGCGTGCTCGACAGCGCGCTGCATCACGTCATAACTCGCAAGGAGGTCGCAGCCGTCGACTTCCTGGACAAAAAGATTGGGGAAGGATCGAACAAGCTTCGATATGCTGCCGCCGGCGGTATTGACCTCGACGGGCACTGAGATCGCGTAGCCGTTGTCTTCCACCAGATAGACGGCCGGAAGCTTCAGGTTCGAGGCGGTATTGAGAGATTCCCAGAACTCGCCTTCGCTCGTCTGCCCTTCGCCGGTAGAGATGAAGACGACTTCGTCTTTCTCGAACCCCTCCGTGATATTGAGCAGCTTCGCGCGCAGAGTTGCTTCTGCAGACCCCACGCCCTGGAGGAATTGCGTGCCCGTCGGTGACGACGCCGATACTATGTTGTAAGCCTTGTGCCCCCAGTGACTCGGCATCTGTCTGCCGCCGGATGCGGGATCGATCGCTGCACCGGCTGCTTCGTAGAGCATCTCCGCCGGTGTTACACCGAGCTCGAGACAGAGCGCCCGGTCGCGATAGTAGGTATAGAACCAGTCATAGGCTGGCTTGAGAATCATCCCCGCCGCTGTCAGTACAGCCTCGTGTCCCGCTCCAGAGATCTGGAAAAAGATCTTGTTCTGGTTCTTTAGCTGAACCTCTTTGTCGTCCAGACGTCGCGACAGCACCATGTTTTGGTATGCTGCGACTAGCTGCTCGGCTGAGAGGTTCGAGCTAGCCGGTCCGGCTGAGGATTTCTGATCGGGAAGCGTTCTTGTGGCCATAGTCTCCGGCGGGCGGGATCGATCCAATTTCGAAAAATAGCAGGTGGAGCGACGGGACGGCTACGACTTCAGTAGTCGACAGGCCTGAGGTAGGATTCGCCAATCCCAGTCGCGCTGACGAGTGCCACGGTCGGCAGCTTGCGCTTCCAGTGGGTTCCGGCGAGCCGGCTTCTCACGACTTCGATTTTGGTAGCGTCGAATCCGCGCGCGACGAGCGAGGCCGGACTGTACCCGCTGAGGAGCCAGTTCAGGATCTGGTCCGCGTCGGCGTAGCTGATTCCAAAATCCCGCTCGTCGGTCTGACCCTCGATAAGGTCCGCCGACGCCGGCTTCGCGATTATCACCTCAGGCACCCCCAGGAACTTTGCGAGCTGCCAGACCTGTGTCTTGAAGAGATCGCCCAATGGGTTGATTGGGGGCGAATCGTCCGCGTGCCAGGTGAAATACCCAAGAAGCCGCTCGGTCTTGTTGCCGGTACCAACCGGGAGTGCTCGGTACTTCGCCGACAAGTCGAAGAGAACGATCATCCTTTGCCGAGCCATCACGTTGCCTCTTCGAGCGGCATCCGCGTCGGGCTCGTTTATAAGGTAGCCATCGACCGCCTGCGAGATATCGACAGTGCGCGATTCAATGCCGAGGCTATCGATCACGAGTTGGGCGTGCGCCAGGGAGTCCGGACTCGACGTGCGATACGGCATCCTCACGGCGACTACATTTTCGGCGCCGAGCGCTTTGACGGCGAGGTGCGCGGTCACCGCGGAGTCGACGCCACCGGATAATCCGAGCACGGCTTTCTCGAACCCGCGCCGTTCGAACTCCTCGCGCAAGAAAGACGAGAGCCACGTCGCTGTCAGCTCCGGATCGATCGGGAGGGGCTGAGGACCAGCAGGGGATTCCGGCGCCCGAAGAACTGCAATCGGTTCGTCACCGTTCAGAGAAGCTTTTGCCGATTTTCTGGTTGACGCCCGCGACGACGTTTTTGACTTTCCGTCCGATTGTTTCTTGCGCCCTTCGTGTGGCGTCAGCGGACCGCCCTCGGTCGGCGCGTCATCATAGCTCAATTCCAATCGCTCACCCGCCTGGATGCGATCGACGGTCCGCATCAGATGCGGCATCATCGTCTGCAGATCGGTGAGCAGCGGCAAATCCGATCGCGCGCGCGTGAGATCTTCGGGATCCAGCGTGATCGTCATCAGTGTTTCCTCCCAGAGTGGCGCTCTGGCGCGGATATCACCGTTCGGGCCCGCGACTATAGACCCACCCGAAAAGCTCTTGCCACCTTCAGTGCCGACCAGATTGACGAGCGCTACGAATACGCCGTGCTCCTCGGCAATGTCGCGGGCGAGTCGCTCCCAACGCTTGAGATTGGCGGGAATCGGACCCTCGTCTTCGCGCGCCCACACACCGCGCGCCGGCGAAGCCGAGACGATAAAGATGATCGCGGCTCCGTCGAGCGCGGCGACGGTCCCAGTCAAGCTGTGCCACGCGTCCTCGCAGATCAGCACCGCCGCACGCCCCCATCGCGTGTCGAACGCCCTTACCTCAAAGCCCCGGTCGACGAATCTCTCCTCGTCGAACAACCCGTAAGTCGGCAGGAAGAGCTTGCGATGCACGTGCCGGATCGTCGGCTCTTTGGACTCTTCGCCCAACGTGACGTAGAGAGCACTATTATAGAAAGCGTTGTTCCATACCTCATAAAAACCAATGCACACATCGAGGGTACGAGGGGTATCAACTGCGGCGCGATACTGCTTCTGAAGGTCGCGAGCGAAAGCTCCGGCGCTCATTGCGACGTCGCGCACTCCGCCCTCGACGAAATAGCCGGTGAGTGCTGTCTCGGAAAAAACCGCGACGTTGGGACGCGGCTCGAGAGCGTCTATCTGAGAGAAGATCCCGGCCAGCCGTTCGATGTTGGCGGAGTAGTCGCCTTTTCGCGGCTTGAACTGAACTACGACGAGATGAATAGAGCGATCCATCCTTCTGAAGTTGCCACGCCGTCGAGGCACAATCAACCGCTTCTCGCGCTGTTGGCGCTGGTTCTCTGTGCCGCAGCAACGGCGGGTGCGCAACAGCAGTCTGCGACAACAGATACCGAACCGTGGACAATCGTTCCGGTTCCGCAAGCATCCCTCGTTTTCGCGCGCGATGGCTCTCTCATCGGGGAGATCGGCAAGGAGATCAGGACCAGCGTATCGATCAAGTCCCTACCCAAGTACCTGCCACAAGCTTTCGTAGCCGTAGAAGACCACCGCTTCTACCAGCACGACGGAGTGGATGTCGTTGGCATTGCCGGCGCACTCAAGGACAACATCTTTGGCGAGCGACGCGGCGCGAGCACCATCACCCAGCAGCTCGTCGGCAACATGCACCCCTCGCTCATCGACCGGAGCGACATGAGCCTCAGCAGGAAGCTCAAGGAGCAGGGCGCCGCGCGTGAAATGGAGAAGCACTACACCAAGGCGCAAATCCTCGAGGCCTATCTCAATCAGATATCCTTCGGCCACGGCTGGTACGGAGTCGAGGCTGCGGCGCGTCACTACTTTGGAAAAAGCGCCTCAAAACTCTCGCTGGCAGAGGCTGCGTCCCTGGCGGCGATGCCAAAAGGTCCGGCGCTCTATGATCCGCTCAAATATCCGGATCGAGTACGCCAGCGTCGGAACGTCGTTCTCTCACTGATGGCGGATCAGGGCTACATCACCAAAGCGCAGGAGGCGACCGCGCGGGCAACGTCCCTCGTCACCTCGCCGAATGGCGGATACTCCGCCTATTCTCCGTGGTTCGTCGATGTCGTGCGCATTCAGGCGTCGCGAGCTGGAATTCCGGTGAGTCAGGGCGGCTACCGCATCTACACGGGCCTTGATCCGGTTCTCCAGAACGCCGCGATGAGCGCGCTCACTGAGGAGACGGCGGCCGTGGAGTCACAACCCGGTTACGCACATCCGAAATACTCGCCGGGGAGACGCACGACGCCCACCCGTATGACCGATTATTTGCAAGGGATGGTCGTAGCGCTCGACCCGACATCGGGTGATGTGCGGGCGTTGGTCGGCGGCCGCGACTACAGCGATTCGCAATTCGACCGGGCGGTGGATGGAATGCGCCAGCCGGGTTCGTCTTTCAAGCCAATCGTGTACGCCGCTGCAATCGCTGACAGCATCACGCCAAACGCGATCTTTGTGGACAGCGCCCTCTCGATCCCGCTGCCGAATGGAACTGTCTACAGCCCGGAAAACGCCGAAGGTGAATACATGGGCCCGGTCACGCTCCGCGAAGCGCTCGCCAAGTCCCTCAACGTCATCGCGGTGGAGCTGGGGATGAAGGTCGGAATGGATTCGATCTCGAGCCTCGCGCACCGGATGGGCCTCAGCTCGAAGATCGCACCGTATCCCTCGAGTGCGATCGGCGCTTCGGTAGTGCAACCGCTCGATCTCGTCGCTGCTTATACGACGTTTGCGAACCTCGGAACGCCGGTAGAGCCGCGTTTCATATATCGTGTCGAAGACAGGAATCGGAAGGTGGTTCTATCGCGCGAGATTCGCGCGCTCGAGCCGGCTCTCGATCAACGCGTGACTTACGTTGTGCGCGACATGATGCGCGAGGTCGTGGAGCGTGGCACTGCGTCGAGCATCAGACGCTACCTGCCCGCCACAATTCCGGTAGCCGGAAAAACCGGGACGACCAACGACAACTCGGATGCGTGGTTCATCGGCCTCACTCCGGATCTTGTTGCCGGTGTGTGGATCGGATTTGACAAGCCGACACCTATCGGAGCTGGAGCCGCCGGCGGGTCGCTTGCCGCACCGGTGTGGGGAAAGATGGTCGCGCGATACTACGCTTCCGAGCCGCAGATCCTGGCGTCTCGCCCAGCCGAACAATGGGTTCCCCCACTAGGCGTCATCACGGGCGATGTCGATCGCACAACCGGCGAGCTCGCGACTGATGACACTCCTCCCGACCGACGCTATACCGAGTACTTCGTTGAAGGCACGGAACCACCTCCGCTGCGCGTGGATCCGTGGAAGCTTTTTGGATGGGGCCCGATAGTCTTTTAGCTGGTTCATCTCATTTACCGAGAGAAGGAGATCCCATATGAGATCCAGATGTTATGCGAGGGAGTTAAAGCAATTGATTCACCAGGGGTTGGTGCGGCTCGCAATTGCACTCTTCCTCATGAGCGGATTCTCGGCTGCCGCCAGAGCGCAGGTCCCGGCTTTGGTCGGGGCGGCTAAGTTCGCAGATTCAGCGGCCCGCGAGATAAACAGAGGCACCATCGAAGGCGACATCAATCTGCTTCACGCTGCTCGAACGGTGCTCGATGCCGCGCTCGCCTTGCATCCCAACGATCCCATGCTGCTTCACTACAGGGGGTTCGAGGCGTTTCGCGAAGCGGGCCTGATGTACTCGCTAAACAGGCCGAGTCAGATTGCGGTGTTAATGAGAGAAGCCGCGACAGACCTGGCGAAATCCGACTCCATCAAGTCGATGCCCGAGAACCACGCGCTGCTCGCATCGGTGCTCGGCAGCATGATTGGCGCGGACGCCTCTCTGGGTCCGACGCTCGGTCCCGATGTCCAGGACCACATGAACGCGGCGATGTCGTCAGGCGCGACGAATCCTCGAGTCTGGTTGTTGAGCGGAATTTCTACGATCTATACGCCTCCGGAGTACGGTGGTGGACTCTCTAAGGCGCAAACGCAGCTCGAGCGCGCCGTTGAGCTGTTCAACACCGACCACCCCCTTCCCCCGGCACCATCCTGGGGACACGCGGAAGCCTACGCGTGGCTGGGTCAGGTTCTTCAAAAGCAAGGCAAATCGGCGGACGCGATCGCGGCATACAACAGGGCGCTGGTGCTGGAGCCGAAGTATTCATTGGTCAAGTACGTATGGCTGCCATCGGTGAAGAGATGATCGCTTCGAATTGAGGCACAAGAAAAAAGGGAGCCCAAAACTGGCTCCCTTTTTATTTGCGCTGTTTGCTCACGCCACTTCCTTCATCTCCAAGGGTCGCGCCGATTCGCCAGGCTCTGCGGGAACGAGTGCGACTCGCAGCACTTCGCTGAGAGTCTCCACCGGGTGGAATTCGAGGACGTTGCGAACTTCCTCAGGCACATCCTCGATGTCAGCCTCGTTTCCTTTCGGAATGATGATGATCTTGATGCCGGCGCGGTGAGCCCCGAGAACTTTTTCCTTGAGGCCTCCGATTGGCAGCACGCGGCCGCGAAGCGTGATCTCGCCGGTCATGGCGACGTCCTGACGGACCGGACGATCGGCCATCTCCGAGACCAGAGCAGTCGCGATGGCAATTCCCGCCGACGGACCGTCTTTAGGAATGGCCCCCGCCGGTACGTGAATGTGCGCTTCGATGGCTCCCAGCCGGTCGCGCGGTATTCCCAGCTTTGCCGCGTTGTTTGTCGCGTAGGTGAAAGCCGCTCGAGCTGATTCCTTCATCACGTCGCCCAGCTGGCCTGTGAGGATCAACGAGACTGCCCCGCCCGGACCGACCTGGTTCGCGGTGTCGCCGTCACGATTGCCGTAGTAGCGTCGAATCGACGCTTCCACGAACATGATGTCGCCACCCATCGGCGTGTAGTACATGCCCGTCGCGATCCCAACCTCGCTCTCGGGCAACGCGTGCTCCGGATGGACTCGCGGCCTTCCGAGGAGTTCTCTAACGGTCTCTGCGTCGACGATGTGCTTCACGTCTTCGCTCGCGGCAATTTTCCGCGCGAGCTTCCGCGCTACCGCGCCGATCTGACGCTCGAGTTGTCGCACTCCACTCTCACGGGTGTAGTTGGAGACCACCGACATGATCGCATCTTCGGCGAAAGTTATGTCCTTGTCGCTCAGCCCCGATTCCTCGAGCTGGCGCGGCAGCAGGTACTTCTTTGCGATTTCGGCCTTTTCCTTTTCGGTATAGCCCGCGAAGTCGACCACTTCCATGCGATCGAGCAGCGGACCCGGAATGCTCTGGACAAAGTTGCCTGTCGCGATGAACAACACTTCGCTGAGGTCGAACGGAATTCCCAGGTAGTGGTCGGTGAACGTGTCATTTTGTGCCGGATCGAGCACTTCGAGAAGCGCGCTCGATGGATCGCCCTGGTAGGACGTTCCCAGCTTGTCGACTTCGTCGAGCAGAAATACCGGGTTCTTGGTTCCAGCTTGCTTGAGTCCCTGAATGATTCTCCCCGGCATTGCCCCCACATAGGTGCGACGATGTCCGCGGATGTCGGCTTCGTCGCGCGCGCCACCCAGGGCAACGCGAACGTACTCGCGTCCCAGAGATCTCGCGATCGACTTGGCGATCGATGTTTTCCCAACGCCCGGCGGGCCAATGAAAAGAAGGATCGGCCCCTTCGCCATTGCTCTCGACTTCGCCTCCGATTTGTCCGTGATCAGTCGATCCGACGCCTCGCTCGGCACTAGCGATGGCGTTGCGTCGTTCTTGTCGGCGAAGAGCTTTGCCGCCGGCACCTCACCGGTCTTTTCGACTTCGTCCGCGAGCTGCTCCGCCCGCAATTGTCGAACGGCGAGAAACTCGAGAACGCGATCCTTCACGTCCTTGAGACCGTAGTGATCCTCCTCCAGCACCGTTTCCGCGTGCTTCAGATCGAGCTGGTCGTCGGATCTCTTATTCCACGGCAGCTCCGCAATCCATTCGAGATAGGTGCGAATGACCTGCGCTTCCATTGACTCACGACCGGCGCGCTCGAGACGTCCGAGCTCGCGTTCAACTTCAGCGCGACCCTCCTTCGATAATTCGAGCTTCGAGAGTTTGTCGCGGAGCTCTGTGATCTCCTTGCTCGAATCGTCGTCGCCGAGCTCTTTCTGTATGGCTTTGAGCTGCTCGCGGAGATACATCTCGCGCTGACGCTCACCAAGCTCCTCCTGCACCTGCGACTTGATGTCTTCCTGTGCTTCGAGCAGTCCGACCTGACGCTGCACATGGACAAGGACGCGACGAAGCCGCTCCTCGATGCTCAGGGTTTCGAGGAGTCCCTGTTTTTCCGGGACTGGAAGCTCGATGTAGCCGGCCACGAGATCAGCGAACCGACCTGGTTCGGTGACGGAATCCAGCACCTGGTGAACGACTTCTTCCGGAAGTCCACGACGCTCACCGAGCTCAGCAGCCCGCTCGCGCGTTTCCTTTTGTAACGCGGTAAAGGCAGGATCGTTTTCAGTTTGAGGATTCATTTCCTCGGCCGGAACGATAACGGCGCTCAGAAAGCCGTCTGCGGTCGAATACTGAAGAGCGGTCGCGCGCTGTTCGCCTTGAAGCAGAAGCTGCACGCCTCCGAGCCCGCGCTGAATCTGACCGATGCGGGCAATTACACCCATCGAATACAGAATATCGGCGGTCGCCTCTTCAGAGTTATCGCGCTGCGCAACCGCGAACACGAGACGGTCGCCCTTGAGCGCCGACTCGATGGCTCTGAGCGTCGACGGCCTGCCAGCCGCGATCGGTTGGGTGAGACCCGGGAAAATAACCGTGCCTCTGAGTGGGAGAACAGGTAATGTTTGTCGCTGTGCCATTGTCATTCCGAAGACAAGATTCTTATTTAGATACTACTCCACAGTCCTCCCACACTGCATCTTTTGCTCTCGTGGATTTACGCCAGCCAGGCATGAAGTTCAAACTCAGAACTGCTGATTCGACGCGGCGA